>JADGRB010000006.1 GCA_017881315.1 Pseudomonadota bacterium | reverse complement strand
TCGAGCACGCCCGACGCGGAGTACAGCGCGGTCGTCGATCTGGATCTCTCCAGCGTCGAGCCGAGCGTGGCGGGGCCGAAGCGTCCGCAGGACCGGGTGAGCCTCTATCAGACGCGGCAGTCGTTCGAAGAGGCGCTCCCGGGGCTCATCAAGCCGAAGAAGAAGCCGATCACCGACCCCTCGGGCTCGACCAACATCGGCTTCGCGCCCAGCGCGCCCGTCGCCCCGGAGGTCAAGCACGGCTCGGTGGTGATCGCGGCGATCACCAGCTGCACCAACACATCCAACCCGTCGGTGATGGTGGCGGCTGGCCTCGTCGCCAAGAAGGCGGTGGACAAGGGGCTCGACACCAAACCCTGGGTCAAGACCTCGCTGGCGCCCGGATCGAAGGTGGTCACCGAGTACCTGGCCGAGGCGGGGCTCACCCCCTACCTCGACAAGCTCCGCTTCCAGACCGTCGGCTACGGCTGCACCACCTGCATCGGCAACTCGGGCCCGCTGCCCCAGCCCATCTCCGACGCGATCGAGGCCCGCAGCCTGGTGGTGGCCAGCGTGCTGTCGGGCAACCGAAACTTCGAGGGGCGGATCAACCCCGAGGTGCGCGCCAACTATCTGATGTCGCCGCCGCTGGTGGTGGCGTTCGCGCTGGCCGGGCGCATCGACATCGACCTCGACAAGGAGCCCCTCGGCACGGGGAGCGACGGCGAGCCGGTCTTCCTGCGCGACATCTGGCCGGCCTCCAGCGAGATCGCCGACGCCGTCGGCAAGGCGGTCAAGCCGGAGATGTTCGAGAAGTCATACGCCGTGGTTTTCCAGGGCGACGAGCGCTGGCAAAAGCTCGACGTCCCGCTGGGCGACACCTACGCCTGGGAAGGCGCCTCGACCTACATCAAGCACCCGCCCTATTTCGAGGGGATGCCGAAGGTCCCGGCGGCGATCGGCGATCTCCAGGGGGCGCGGGTGCTCGCGGTGCTGGGCGACAGCGTGACGACCGACCACATCTCGCCGGCCGGCAACATCAAGAAGGAAGCGCCCGCCGGGCAATATCTGATCGCCCACGGCGTCGACCCGAAGGACTTCAACAGCTACGGCGCCCGCCGCGGGAACCACGAGGTGATGGTGCGCGGCACCTTCGCCAATGTGCGGCTCAAGAACCTGCTCGCCCCCGGCACCGAGGGCGGCGTCACGCGGCATCTCCCCGAGGGCACGCCGATGTCGATCTTCGACGCCAGCGAGATGTACGCCGCCGACAAGGTTCCGCTCTTCATCCTGGCGGGCAAGGAGTACGGTGCGGGCTCGTCGCGCGACTGGGCCGCCAAGGGACCACGGCTGCTCGGCGTGCGCGCCGTGATCGCCGAGAGCTACGAACGAATTCACCGCAGCAACCTGGTGGGGATGGGGATCGTCCCGCTCCAGTTCGCGCCGGGCGAGACCGCGCTGTCGCTGGGCCTGACGGGCGAGGAGATCTTCGCGACGGTCGGGCTTCCGGAGCTGCTGGCTTCAGGATTTTCTGGTGGCCGCCAGCTCACCGTGCGCGCCACCGACGGGGGGGGAAGGGTCAAGGAGCTGCGCACCCTCGTCCGCATCGACACGCCCCAGGAGATCACTTATTACCAGCACGGCGGTATCCTTCATTACGTGCTGCGGCAGCTGGCGGGTGTAACCTAGGCATCTTATGGAGATTGTCGGCGGCCCCGCGCTGGTCCCCACCCGTCTGCAGAAGCGCCTGGCCGCGGTTCGCCGGACCAATCCGGGGGTGCGGGCCCTCGCCGGGTCGTATCTCCACTTCGCCGATGTCGACGGGGCGCTCACGCCGGACGAGATGCAGCTGCTCGAACAGCTGCTGCGCTACGGGCCGGTCTCGACGGTCGAGAGCGTGGGGCGGGAGACGGTGGCCTCCGGCCGACGCCTCTTCGTCGTGCCGCGCCTGGGGACGATCTCGCCCTGGTCGTCGAAGGCGACCGACATCGCACACACCTGCGGTCTGCTGCGGGTGCGGAGGATCGAGCGGGGAATCAGCTACACCATCGGGGGCGAGGTGGCGGACGAGAAGGCCCTGGCCCGCGCGCTCCACGATCGCATGACCGAGTCGGTTCTCGACCGCCCCAGCGAGGCGATGCGCCTCTTCGAGAGCCAGGCGCCGCGGCCGCTCGGGCGCGTCGCGCTCGGGCGGGGAGAGGGGCAAGGGCAAGGGGGCGACGGCGACGGCGCCGGGCGCGCGGCCCTGGTCGCCGCGAACGAGGCCCTGGGTCTGGCGCTTTCCCCCGAAGAGATCGACTACCTGAACGACGCCTATCGGACGCTGGGTCGCGATCCGACCGACGTCGAGCTCATGATGTTCGCGCAAGCGAACAGCGAGCACTGCCGTCACAAGATCTTCAACGCCGACTTCATCATTGATGGAGAGCGCCAGCCGCTGTCGCTGTTCCAGATGATCCGGCGCAGCACCGAGACCAGCCCGGGCGGCGTCCTGTCCGCTTATCACGACAACGCGGCGGTGATCGAAGGCCGGCACGCGGGCCGGTTCTTCCCGGATCCGTCGAGCGGCGTCTATACGGCGCACCCGGAAATGGTGCACATCCTGATGAAGGTCGAGACGCACAACCACCCGACGGCGATCGCGCCGTACGCAGGGGCCGCGACGGGCTCGGGTGGCGAGATCCGCGACGAGGGGGCGACCGGCCGGGGCGGGCGACCCAAGGCGGGGCTCTCGGGATTTTCGGTCTCGAATCTGCGACTGCCCGGCGGCCCCCGCCCGTGGGAGCGGCCCGCCAGCAAGCCAGATCGAATCGCCAGCGCGCTCGAGATCATGATCGACGGGCCGATCGGCGCCGCCGCCTTCAACAACGAGTTCGGCCGCCCCAACCTGTGCGGCTATTTTCGCACCTTCGAGCTGGAGGTCGACGGCGCCGCCGGGCGCGAGGTTCGCGGCTACCACAAGCCGATCATGGTGGCGGGCGGCTTCGGCAACGTCCGCGCGGATCAGATCGACAAGGCCGAGATTCCGGCGGGCGCGCCGATCGTGGTGCTGGGTGGACCGGCCATGTTGATCGGGCTCGGGGGCGGCGCCGCTTCGTCGCTCGCGTCGGGCGCTTCCCATGAGGATCTCGACTTCGCCTCGGTGCAACGGGACAACGCCGAGATGCAGCGGCGCTGCCAGGAGGTGATCGACCGTTGCGCGGCGCTCGGCGACGACAGCCCCATCCTGTCGATCCACGACGTGGGTGCGGGGGGCCTGTCCAACGCCTTGCCGGAGCTGGTCCACGGCAGCGAGCGCGGCGGCCTGTTCGCCCTCCGCGACATTCCCAGCGCCGAACGCGGGCTCTCGCCGCTCGAGCTGTGGTGCAACGAGGCGCAGGAGCGCTACGTGCTGGCCATTGCCCCCGATCGGCTGGCGGCGTTCGCGGCGCTGTGCGCCCGTGAGCGCTGCCCGCAGGCGGTCGTCGGCCACGCCACCGACGATGGCCGGTTGGTGGTCGACGACGCCCTCGCCAACGAGCGCGCCATCGATCTGCCGGTGGGGATCCTCTTCGGCAAACCGCCGCGGATGGTCCGACAGGTCGCGCGGCGCCGGGCAACGCCGTCGGCGTTTTCGACCGACCGGATCGATCTCGGCGAGGCGGTGCGGCGGGTGCTGCGCCTGCCGACGGTCGCCGACAAGACCTTCCTGATCACGATCGGCGACCGCACCGTCGGTGGCCTGTCCGTCCGCGATCAGATGGTCGGGCGCTGGCAGGTGCCGGTGGCCGACGCCGCGATAACCGCCACGGGCTTCGACGTGACCACCGGCGAGGCGATGGCGATGGGCGAGCGCGCACCGGTGGCGCTCCTCGACGCGGCGGCCTCGGCCCGCCTGGCCGTCGCGGAGGCGATCACGAACATCGCGTCGGCGCCGATCGCGCACCTCTCCGACATCAAGCTCTCCGCCAACTGGATGGCGGCCGCTGGCCACCCGGGCGAGGACGCGCAGCTCTACGAGGCCGTCCGCGCGGTCGGCCTCGAGCTCTGCCCCGCGCTCGGGATCGCGATTCCCGTCGGCAAGGATTCGATGTCGATGTCGACGACCTGGGAGAGCGGCGGCCAACCCCGCAGCGTGACGGCGCCGCTGTCGCTGATCGTGAGCGCCTTCGCGCCCGTCACCGACGTGCGGCGCGCGCTGACGCCCGAGATCCCCGCCGACGTCGGGCCGACAGAGCTGTTGCTCATCGACCTCGGTCTCGGGAAGAACCGCCTGGGGGGCTCGGCGCTGGCACAGGTCTACGGCGCGCTCGGCTCGATCCCGCCGGATCTCGACGATCCGGCGCTCCTGGCCGGGTTCTTCGCGGCGATCCAGGAGCTCGGCGAGGCGGAGCTGCTCTGCGCCTATCACGATCGCAGCGACGGAGGACTCCTGGTCACGCTGCTCGAGATCGCGTTCGCGAGCGGTATTGGCCTCGACCTCGAGGTGACGCCGCTCGGTGCCGATCCGATCGCCGCGCTGTTTTCCGAGGAGCTCGGGGCGGTGGTCGCGGTGCGCGCCCCGGACCTCGACCGCGTCCTCGAGGTGCTCGCGCGACGGGGGCTGGCGGCCGCGGTCCGGCGGCTCGGCGCCCCGCGCCCGGAAGATCGGGTCATCCTCCGACGAGGCGGCAGCGCAATCTTCGACGAGCGGCGCAGCTTCTTGCGCGGTGTCTGGTCGGACACCACCCATGCGCTGCAGGCCCTGCGTGACGATCCGACCTGCGCCGACGAAGAACAGGCCGGCCGGGTCCGCGCCAGCAGCCCGGGCCTGTCGGTGCAGCTCAGCTTCGATCTCGACGAGGACGTCGCGGCGCCAATCCGCGCCCGCGCGGGGGCCCGTCCCCGCGTCGCCATCCTCCGCGAGCAGGGGGTCAACGGCCAGATCGAGATGGCGGCCGCCTTCGATCGCGCCGGCTTCGAGGCGGTCGATGTCCACATGAGCGATCTCCTGGGCGGCGCCCTCGACCTGCGTGGCTTCAAGGGGCTGGCGGCCTGCGGCGGCTTTTCATACGGCGACGTCCTGGGCGCGGGGCTCGGCTGGGCCAAGTCGATTCTCTTTCAGTCGCGCGCGCGGGATCTCTTCTCCGCCTTCTTCGCGCGGCCCGACACCTTCACGCTCGGCGTCTGCAACGGATGTCAGATGCTGTCGGCGTGCAAGGAGATCATCCCGGGCGCGGGGACCTGGCCGCGTTTCGTGCGAAACCGCAGCGATCAGTTCGAAGCCCGACTTTCGCTGGTGGAGGTGGCCAAGACCTCGTCGGTGCTGCTGGCCGGGATGGCGGGCTCGCGAATGCCAATCTCGGTCGCGCATGGAGAAGGGCGCGTCGAATTCTCCTCGGATGCGGCCCGCAACCAGCTGGAAGCCGCCGATCTGGTCGCCGCCCGTTTCGTCGACGCCCAGGGCCGCGCGACCGAGCGTTATCCGGAGAACCCCAACGGCTCCCCGCACGGGATCACCGCCGTCACCACCACCGACGGTCGGGTTACCCTCTTCATGCCCCACCCCGAGCGGGTCTTTCGCGCCGTCCAGTATTCCTGGCGGCCGCGGGGTTGGCGCGAAGACGGCCCCTGGATGCGCTTGTTTCGCAACGCCCGCGTCTGGGTAGATTAGCGCTCGCTGCGTGCGCTCGCTGCGTGGGAGGGGCAGGCCCCTCCCACGGGCCCACCCCCGACGAGAGCCGCAGGCGGATCGTGCTCGACGGGCGGTGTCTCCGGCGGGCGGAGCCCGCCTCCGATCCAGATGGGTGGCCGATTGATCGGCTAGGGACTAGGGCGCCTCAGGGCGTCGGGCAGGCGCGTTTGTCGGCGGGGAACCAGAGGGTGGTCGTCTCGGCGCAGGCCTTGGCCTGGCGCTCGGCCATCCGCTTTCCCCACTTGGAAGGAGCGCTGAGCTTGACCGGGAGGCACTTGCGTTCCGGATCGCACGAATAGGCCGCCCAACCTACGCTTTCGCCGACGCTGAGCGCGATCACGGTGACGGGCCCGATGGAGGCCATTGGCACGGCGAGCACGTACGACTTGCCGAGCTCGGGAAATCCTTTCTCGAGCACGCTCACGGTGCACTTGCGGGTGTCCTCGACGGTCACCTCCTTGGCGGTGATCCCCTGGCCGCCGCGGTCGATGCATGGCTGCGCGCCGCGCATCGGCCAGCTCTCCAACCCGAGCGCTTTGTTCGCGGCGACGATCGCCTCGGTCATCTCCTTGGCCACCGCGGGTGAGAGCTTGCCCGGCGTCGGCGTTCCCGCGCCGACCGCCGCCAGGAGGCCCGCCGCGAAAACAGCTGTCGTGATCATGCGCCCGAGTCTAGTGGATCGGCAGCGACGCGGGAAATTACTGCCGCTCGATCTCGACGTCGCGCGCCACGGCCTCCTCGACGAGCTGTCGGAGCCGTGCGGTGTCGATCGGCTTGTCGATTCTGCGGTTGGGCGTCGTCTCCAGAAATTCGCGTGCGCCGGGCGTCACAGCTTTTGGGCAACGCAGGCGCATATCGCACCTTGGCGGACATGTACCGCCGCTAAGCACATTCAACTACGCGGATTTATTTCTAGAAGTCCGATTAGATGGTGAGCTGATCATCAAGCGGACTGCTACTGCGTTGGCAGGTGAGGGTGTTCCACGCTTGGACGCACCTCAGTCCACAGTATGTCTTTGCTTGGTCGAATAAAGAGCGTCGCCGCTCGCGGGCCCCAGGAGGGAACATGTTGACGATTGAATTCCGGCGAATGAGCTTGGCGCTCCTGGTCGTTGGCTCCCTCGGTGCCGGCGCGTGCAAGGGTCAAATCGGGGGTGGGGGCTCGAGCGGGACGGGCAACACGAGCGGCGGTGGCGGAACGGGGGCGGTCGCTGGCGATGGTTCGACGGTCGATCCAGGCAACCCGACCGCGTCGACCACGCCGATCGCGGCCGCGGTCGCCGCGACGATGTGCCGGAAGGTCAAGGATCTACTGGCGGGTGCCGCCTGCACCGACGAAGACGTAAATACGATCACGAGCATGGGCGCGGCGGGCCTGCAACAGCTCATCAAGACCTGGATCACCGACACAACTACCTATCAGAGCCAGCTCAAGGGCAAGCTGGTGCCGTTCTTCAGAAACCTGTTCCAGCAGACCGGCTTTACCGCCACGGAAGACTTCAAGAACCAGCTCCTGCAAAACGGTGGGTTCGACTTCGGTCCTTTCGGGACCGGCGCTGTTGGAGACGACGTGTACTTCAAGCTGGTCCAGAATCTTCAGGACAGCTTTGCGCTGACGGCCTGGCAGATGTTCCTCGAGGGTGAACCGTTCAGCGATGTGCTCACGACGACCAGGTTCGAGATGACGACCGGACTCAAGAGCGTCTACACCCAGATCGAGATGCCCAATGACCAGCCGTACAACTTCAGCGGGGGACGAAACGCGACCACCAAGCTTCCGTGGAAGCTTGATTACGTGAACACGATTCCGCTGGAGGACGCGTTAAACCCCAACAGCCCCAACTACATGACGTTCGACGACGAGAAGCCCACGACGACGGGCTCCGGGTTCCGCGGCAGCGGCGCTGGCTACAATTGTCAGGGGATGGGTGATTCCGGGACTACGGCTGCGCCGATCAGCCCTCCCCAGGCTGTCGTGAATTTCGGGGGCACCAGCACGGGCGGTCAGACGGCGACGGGCGGCTACGCGCAGCTCTTCCAGCGCATCATCGGCTACACGCCACGCTATCCCTTCTCGGGGTCGCCGGATTGCTTCGAGCACGCCTCGAAGCCCTACATGACCGACGCCGACGTCTCCGATTGGGGCTGGGTGACCATCACGCCGAAGCAGAGCGGCGACTCGTACATCCAGCCTTACGATCTCCCCTCGCTTCGAACCGCCACCACCCTCAAGCTGGCGTTGCCGCGGGTGGGCTTCTACACGACGCCAGCCTTCCTTGCGCTCTGGAACACCAACGACAGCAACCAGCACCGCGTGACGGCAAATCAGACGCTGCTCGTGGCGCTCGGTCAATCGTTCACCAGCGACAGCACCCTCACGCCGCTCAGCGAGACCGGCCTCGACTCGGCGCACACCACCACCACCGGCGAGTGCTACGGGTGCCACAAGAGCCTCGATCCGCTGCGGACGTTCTGGGGCAATCAGCTGGATTTCATGGACCGCAACGATTTCCCCGCGCAGAACTTCATGGGCGGCGCGCCGAATCCCAGACCGGCCGCCAATACCCCCAGCGGATTCGCCTTCGGCGACGTGAACATGACCGGTACCGGCATGACGGCCCTTGGCCCGTTGCTCCTGATGGTGACCGACCAGGATTCGGCGGATCCCCTGCCGCTCTTCCCGATCGCGGTGACGCAGCAGCTGTGTGTTTGGGCCAACTCGGCTCCCGCGAACACCAGCGATCCAGAGTTCCGCCGGATCGTCAAAGCTTTCATCAGCAGCAACTACAATTTCGCCGCTTTGCTCAAGGAGCTGTTTGCGTCGCCTCTCGTGACGGGGACCGCTTCCACCGCGACTTTCCCGCAAGATCCGAGCGGCACGTCGACGGTCCCGATCAGCATCTCGCGACAGAACCATCTGTGCGCGGCGCTGTCGAACCGGCTGGGCATCGCCGACGTCTGCGCGATTGGGGCCGCGGTGCCGACCTCGGCGCAGAAGACGACCCTGACCATCGCCGGCAGCGTGGCCGCCGACGCCTTCAGCCGGGGCTCCCAGAGCCCGGTCACGCCGTCGAGCCCCGACCTCTTCTATCGCGCGGCCAGCGAGATGCTCTGCGAAAACGTCTCCAAGCTGGTGGTCGATGCCACGACGGGATCGGTCTATTCGAGCTCCGACGTGACCACCGCGATCAAAGGGATGGTCGAGACCGTCATGGGAATCAACCCCGGCGATACGACAGTCCACGACATGGCCATCTCGATCCTGCAATCTCATTACAACGCGGTCCTGGCAACCAAAGCCTCCGCGACCAACTCATTACGTTCGACGTTCGCGCTCGCTTGCGAGTCACCCACTTCCCTCGGGATCGGTCTTTAAAGGAGCCGCTCATGATCAAGCCAGTTACACGACGAGAAAGTCTCCTCGCCGGGCTTTTCGGCAGCGGCTACATCGGTCTGCGCGCCCTCGCGACGGGGTTGCCCGCGTGGTTCTTGCTGAATCCGCGACAGGCCACTGCGCAGACCTTGCAGTGCATGCTCAACGCCGCGAACAACAATCAATATCTGATCCTCAGCACGTCGAGCAACGGTGACCCCCTCAACTGCAACGCACCGGGGACGTACGAGGCGACCGACATCATTCATCCGCAGCAGGACGAGGTCTCGGCGACGACCATTCAAGTCGGTGGCAAGTCCTTGGGCGCGGCGCTCCCTTGGGCGGATCCCTCGGTCGCGAGCGCGGGGGGAAGCACGGGGAAGCTCAGCTCGAGCATCCTGGCGCGAGCCTGCTTCTTCCATCACCTGACCGGCACGGTCGTGCACGGCGACCAACCCAAGGTCATGAAGGTCATGGGCAACACCGCCGGTGGCGAGATGATGGTCTCGGCGTTTGCCAAACACCTGGCGGGGTGCTTCGGAACGGTTCAGACGCAGCCGATTTCGGTGGGCGCCGGATCGAATGGCGGCGAGCTCGTCAGCTTCGGCGGACGCACGCTCCCGTCGATCTCACCGCTCCAGCTGAAGCAGCTCCTGACCGGCACCAAGAACGATCCTCTGGTCACGGCCCGGACGCTGCGGGACAGCTCGCTGGATATGCTCAATTCGTTCATCAAGCGCGAGTATGCGAGCGGCAGCGTCCAGGCCCAGTTCCTGGACGCGCTGGCCAACTCGCAGTCACAGGTGCGCCTGCTGGCCAGTCAGCTGGCGACGACGCTCAACTCCATCACCGCCAACGACGTCAATGGCCAGATGCAGGCGGCCGCGGCCCTGATTGCCGCCAAGGTCACCTCCGTCGTCACCCTCCACATCTCGTTCGGCGGCGACAACCACTCCGACAGCAATCTACAAGGGGAGGCCGATCAGACCGTCAGCGGGGTGACCGCACTGAACTCGCTCATGAAGGCCGGTGGCGTCCTCGACACCCTGGGCCTGCTCGATCAGGTGACCTTCTCCACCATGAACGTATTTGGTCGCAACTTGAACGGCATCGCCAAGGTGACCGACCGTACCGGCCGGGACCACTACGGCAATCACAACGTCACCCTCATGATCGGCAAGAACTTCAAGTCGAGCGTGATCGGCGGCGTGGTGGCCAACTCCAGCGGGGCCTATGTCGCCAACGGTATCGACTCGGCCAGCGGTAGCCCCGCGGCGAGCGGCGACATCCCGGCGGCGCAGACCTTGGTCTCGGCAGCCCGAACGCTCGGCTCCGGGCTGGGAATTCCCGACAGCGTTCAGGCGTCCGACTGGATCGCCTCGGCCGGCGGCAAGACCGTCCCCGCCGCTCTCGTCACCCTCCCCACGATGGCCTAGCTCGCCCGCGCAACGCGTTCCGCCCCGCGCGCCCCCTTGCGCGCAGGGCTAGCGTGGAACCACCAGGCGAGCGCAGCGTGGCTTTGCCACGCGCAGCGAGGGGGACCGGCCCCCATCTAGATAGAACGAAAAAACCCCCGACCGCTTGCGCAGTCGGGGGCGTTAAGGCTTATGCACTGACACGGCGCGACCCGAAGGCCTCGCCAGCCAGGATGTGTTACTTGGCGGCCTTGTCGTCGGCCTTTTTGTCGTCCCCGTCAGCCTTCTTGCTCTTCTTGGACTTCTTCTCCTTCTTGGCCGGCTCGGCGTCGCCCGCGGGGGCGTCAGCGGCCTTGGCGATGGTCCAAGAGGTCGGGAGGAGAACGGCGAGGGCGAGGAAGATCGAACGAACGAGCTTCATGGGTGACTCCTGATTTGGGTTTGAGTGCGCCCAGCCTGAAGGGCTTGACGCGTCGGAAACGAGGATGCAGCGCACATGCCATCATCCTTGTCCCTGGGCGTGCGAACAGAAACAAGCAATTTCAAGTGGTTATGAAACTATCGCCGTGAGGCGAAAACGGCCACGTGGGGCGTTCTTGTCTTTGGCGATGCGCACCTGTGGCGAACCGCCTCACATGTGTCACACAGAGCGTTGACAGCCGCCGGGCCTACTTGCTTGGCGCGGTCAGGATCGCAATGTGGCTGGCCCCGGCCTTTTTCGCGGTGGACATGATGTCGACCGCCGCACCCAGCAGGACACTCTTGTCGCCCCGGATGAGGAGGGTCTCCGAGCCGACCTCGGCCAGCGCCTTTCGGATCTCCGATTCGAGATTGGCCGCATCCACCTTGTGTGACCCGAGGTAGAGCTCGTTGCTCTTCGTCACCGTCAGGACCGGATCGCTGTGTCGTTGCGAGACCGGCCCGGCGGCGTTCGCCTTCGGCAAGACCACCTTCATTCCCGCCCGCGACGCGACCTCGGACTCGACCAGTGCGGTCGAGGTGACCATGAAGATGATCAGGAGAACCAGAAACACGTCGGTGAGCGGCGTGATGTTGATTTCCGCGACGACCGCTTCGTTTCCGACATCGGCGTCGTCACCGTGGGCGCCGCCGTCGTCGAGCTGAATGTTCATCCCCATGCGAGGTTCTCAAGGCGCGGCGGTGGTGACGTCGGCGGCGGGTGCCGGCTGCGGCTTGCCGTGCTCACTCAGCGCCGCCAGGAACTCCTCGGAATAGAGGCGGTACTGCATCGCGATGCCGTTGATGCGCGAGACGAAGTAGTTGTAGGCGATGACAGCATAGATCGCGACCATGAGGCCCGCCGCCGTGGCGACCAGCGCGGCCGCGATCCCCTGCGATACGACCTTGAAACCGCCGGTCCCGGCGACGGACATCGACTGGAAGGCTTTCAGGATACCGACGACCGTACCGAAAAGCCCGACGAAGGGCGCCGAGGATCCCACCGTTCCCAGCGCCCACAGGTAACGTTTGAGCGATAGAACCGTCGCGCTTCGCTGCGAGGTCACCGCCTCGGTGGTCTTGTTCGGCGTCTTCCGGAAGATCTGCAGCCCGCGTTCGAAGACGTCGGCGAGGGGAACCTGTGACATCTCCGCGAGCGCTGCGGCCTTTCCGAGATCGCCGTGCTCGAGCGCGTCGATGACCCGATTCTTGAATGCCTCCGATTTTGGGATCAGGTTCCACAAGGCGTAAAAGCGCTCGCAGATGACCGCCAGTCCGGCCAGCGACCAGGCCAGGAGCAGAGACAGAATGAGCCATTCGTCGCGAACGAGGTTGCGGATAGTCTCCCAAGACATGCGCGGAACAGCATAGCGTGGAAACGCGACGGGTGCCCGCTACGGGCCGGCGGCGTCTCCTCTTATACTGGCGGCCATGACGACCTCTCCCGTGGAGGTGCCTCGGCAAGCCGTCGCCGGCGATCGGCGGTTTGGTTTCGTCGGCCGGCTGGTCGCGGCCGAGGTGGTGCTGACGGTGGCAGAGGTCGTCCTGGTGGTGGCGCCGACGCTGGCGCTGGCCGCTCGATCCCTGCGGGCCAGCGGTGAATCCTTCCGCGTCGGCGCGATGTTGGCGGCGTTGATGATCGTCGGCTGGGTGCGCGCCGCCGACCTGCTGCGTCCGATGATCGCCACCCGCGACGCGAAGCGGGCCGGACGGGCCCTCGGCGAAGCCGAGATCCTGGCCACCGATCGGGCGATCCGGCGGGCGCCGGTCGAGGTTGCGGTGACGCGGTGGCTGCTCTGGTCGGCCGCCGTGGTGTACGTCGCCGCGCGCCTCGCGACGCGGGGATTTCTGGCCTGGCCCTCGGCGGTGGGATTGGCCTGCATTGGTGTTCTGCACGCGGGAGGCACCGCGGCGGCCCGCGCGGCGCTTTGGGAGCGGCGCCTCGATCGCGCGCGGCGTCTCATCTTGCCGAACTTCGATGCGCTGCGCGGGTTCGCGAGCGGCTACCGCCGCTGGCTCTGCCAGAGCGCCTGGGCGCTGCTCGCCGTCACTCATGCCACCAACGCCGCGCTGATCGCGGTCTTCACCGAGCTGTCGTCGGCGCAGTCCGGCACGCTGCTGGCGCTGACGGTGCCGGCGCTGGTCCTGCCCATGCTGGTCTGGTACCGATCGCTCCGCCGTCGAACCCTCCCCATCGAGCGTTACTTCGACGTCGCGGTGCGCCGGCCGCCGTCGCGCGGCCCCGCGCGCGAAGATCCCGATGCGGTGGCCGCGTTCCGCGCGGCGCAAGGGCTGCCCTACCGGCTGGCCGGCTATCAGGTGCTCGCCTGCGCGTTCGCGGGGGTCGCCGTGGTGGTGGTCGGGCGTCGCTTTTGCGGCTTCGATACGGCGACCGCGGGACGTCTCCTCGGTTCGAGCGGGCTCATGCTGCTCGGCATGGGGCTGTACGAGACGTTGTTGTTGCGAGACGTCCTTCGGCCTCTGCTCGCGCAACTGGGGGCCCGGCATCGCTTGCCCGTCGGCGAGATCCGCGCGCCGATCACACTGCGAGCGAAGTTGGTCTTCTTCCTAGGAAGCGTCACGGTCTTCACGTCCGGTCTGGTGTTGCTGTTCGCCCTGTCGCCGATTCAGCCTCGGTCCACCATGCTGGGTTCGATCGCGCTGGCCCTGGCCCTCGCCCTGGGGCTGGTGCATCTCATCGTGCGCGACATGGTGACGCCGGTGGTCGCCCTCGAGGAGCGTGCCGACGAGATGGCGCGCGGCGAGCTGGCCCGCCCGGTGCCCCCCTCCGGGGAAGCAGACGAGATCGGACGCCTCTCGTTCGCCTTCGAGGAGATGCGGCGCGCGTTGCGAGACAAGTTGCGCTCGACCGAGTCGCTCAACATCGATCTCGAACGGGAGGTTCGCCGGCGAACCGAGGTGCTCGAGCAGCGAAACCTGGAGCTTCACGACGCGCTCGAGAAGTTGCGGCGCGCGCAAGACGATCTGGTCCGCTCGGAGAAGCTCGCGTCGATGGGGCGCCTGGTCGCCGGGATCGCGCACGAGATCAACAACCCGGTGAACGCCGTCATCAACACGCTGGGGCCGCTCGAAGAGGCGTTGCAGATCCTGGTCGCCTCGCCGAACAGCGAGGCGGCGGCGCGGGCCGCGACCGACGCCGGGGAGATGTTGCGCGTCGTTCAGCGCGGCGCCGCGCGCAGCAAGGCGATCGTGCAGGCGCTGCACAACTACTCACGCGGCGACGAACAACGCCCGCGCGAGCTCAGCCTGGCCCGGAGCGTGGACGACACGCTCGATCTTCTTCGCCACCATCTGAGAAACGTGCGCGTCGACAAGCAGATCGACCCCGACTTGCGCATCACCGGGTTCCCCGGCCAGATCGATCAGGTGTTCATGAACCTCATCACCAACGCTGCGCAGGCGGTCGGCGAGCGCGAGCCCGGCGGCACGATTCGCATTGCGGCGGCCGCGCGCGGGGACGATGTCGAGATCACCGTGTCGGACGATGGCCCGGGAATCCCCGCCGAGGTGATCCCGCGCATCTTCGATCCCTTCTTCACGACCAAGGATGTGGGAGAGGGATCGGGCCTCGGTCTCTCGATCGTGCACGGCATCGTCGATCGCCACGGCGGTCGCATAGAGGTGCAAAGCCGAATCGGGGAAGGGACGACCTTCCGGATCACCCTGCCGGCGCACGGACCGCAAAAGGGGCCACCGGGTGGCGATCAGACCACGTGACAAAGTGGCAGCTCAGATAGCCGTCCGACGGCAAGATGTCATGTTGGCACCGAATTGGAAGTCACGGCCAATTTGGCGTAATATTGATGCCAATGGATTCAGCTAGTTGTAGCGTATCGCCGACACTGGCATCCGAGTTGAAGACCCTCAGGGGATGGACTTGATGCCTATCACGCCTGGGGCCCCGACTGTCCTGGTGGTCGACGACGAGCCGCCGATCGTCGATTCGCTTCAGAAGATACTGGAGCGCGAATCTCTGCGGGTGTTGACGGCCGGTTCCGGGGGCGAGGCGCTCGAAATCCTCCGGCGCGAGCCGGTCTCGGTCCTTCTCACCGATCTCATGATGCCCGGGATGTCGGGGATGGACCTGCTGCGGGCGAGCAAGAGCGTCGCGCCGGAGACCGAGACTGTCCTCATGACCGCGTATGGCACTGTCGAGAACGCCGTCGAGGCCATGAAGCAGGGGGCCTACGATTTCGTGACCAAGCCGATCAAGCGCGCGCATCTGGTGCGGGTGATCGGAAAAGCCATCGAAAAACGCTCGCTGGTACAGGAGAACCGGTCGTTGCGGGCCCAGCTCGCGGCAGAGAAACGCCGGACGCTCATCGGCCAGTCGCTTCCCTGGCGCCGGACCATGGAGATCGTCTTGCAAGCGGCGCCCTCGCAGGCGACGGTGCTCCTGCTCGGCGAATCGGGGACCGGCAAGGAGCTGCTGGCGCGCGCGATCCACGAGAGCTCGCCGCGCGGAAGCGGTCCGTTCGTTCCGGTCAACTGCGCGGCGCTGCCCGAGAGCATCCTCGAAGCGGAGCTCTTCGGCTACGAGAAGGGGGCGTTCACCGGGGCGGTGCAGCGCCACGACGGGCGCTTCGTTCAGGCCGACGGGGGCACCCTTTTCCTCGACGAGATCGGTGAGATCCCGACGCACGTGCAGGTCAAGCTGCTGCGCGTCCTGCAGGAGGGGGAGGTCGAGCGACTGGGCGGGCGGACCTTGAAGGTCGATCTGCGACTGGTGGCGGCCACCAACCAGGATCTGCGCGCCGCGGTACGCGAGGGGCGCTTCCGAGAAGACCTCTACTACCGGCTCAACGTCATCGCGGTGCCGATTCCACCGCTGCGGGACCGGCGCGACGACGTGCCGCTCCTGGCCGAGCATTTCTTGCAACTCTACGCCGCGCGCAACGGACGGCACCTGGCGGGCTTCTCGCGGGCGGCGGCCGATACGCTGGCCCGTTACGACTGGCCGGGGAACGTGCGCGAGCTCGAGAACACCGTCGAGCGCGCGGTGGTGCTCTCGCGCGGGAGCGCGATCGAGATCGATGATCTGCCGCCGGAGGTGCGGCGCGGCGGGCTGACCGGTGACGGCCGAACGCTGTCCTTCGCCGTCGGCACCCCGCTCGAGGAGATCGAACGGCGGGTCATCCACGCGACGCTCGCGCACGTCGGGGGCGACAAACGGCTCTGCGCGCAGCTGCTCGGCATCGCCACGCGGACCATCTACCGTCGCCTCGAAGAAGAGCGCGTCGATCCAGAATCGCCTTCCGCGTCGGCGGCAGACCCCTCCGGTCGGGACTTGCCAAATTGGCAGGGACCCCAGGCCGCCGGGTCACGCTAACATACTGATCTGAAAGGTATTTGCCGGCGCGGCCGGGTGGTCTCGGCGTTGCTTTGAATCAGTCGCCGGACCTTCATGGAGACCCTTCTCAGCAAGTACTTGGCGGCCGTCGACCTAGCGGTCATCGCCCTTTGCGCCATCTTCGGCGCGCGCGCGGCGGCGACGGCCATCGAGTCGAGCCTGCTCAGCGGCGTCCCGACCGTCAAGCATGGCACCCGGCCGGTCGCGCCGGCCTCTCAGGCCGTCTACACCAAGGAGGTCGAGGAGATCCTCAAGCGGAACATCTTCTGTTCGATCTGTCCGCCCATACTCCCCGTTCCGACCGCGGCCGGGACGCCGACGGTCCCCCCGCTGCAGCGCACCTCGCTTCCGCTCAAGCTGCTCGCCATCATGTTTGCGCCGGCGCCGGCCGACCCGCGCTGGTCGATGGCGATCATTCGGGACAACGACGCCAAGACGGCCGGGCCCTACGCGATCGGGTCGACGCTGCGCGAGGCCACCGTGAGCGAGATCGACGAGGTGCGGGTCTATCTCGATTTCGGGGGGGGCCGGATCGAGTACCTGGAGCTCCTCGATGTCGCCACACCGCCGCCCGGGGCACCGACCGCTGCCCCGGCCGCACCAACCGATCCGTTCGCCGCGGAGCTCGACAAGGGGATCAAGAAGACCGGTCCGAACAGCTACGAGGTCCAGCATTCGACCTTGGACGCGCTCCTCGGCAACATGGGCGCGCTGTCACGCGCGGCGCGCATCGTCCCCGAGATGCGCGACGGCAAATCGATCGGCTTCCGTCTCTTCAGCATCAAGCCCGACGGACCGTTCGGGAAGATCGGCCTGCAGAACGGAGACGTGATCTCCGCGATCAACGGTCTCGAAATGAACAGCCCCGACAAAGCGCTCGAGGTCTACACCAAGCTCAAGACCGCCAACCACCTCTCGGTGGGTCTCGAGCGCAACGGCCAGAAGCTCACTGAGGACTACAACATCCGATGAAAACGACGAAACGACCCTTGGGATATGTGGTGGTGGCGCTGGCCGCCGGATTCGCGTCGGCGCACGCCGCCGTGGTGGAGGGGGCCGATCAAAAAGCGGTCCGGGTCGACACCGGCGCGGCACGGCCACCCACGACACCCGCCACCCCCCGGCGGACCCGCCAGAATCCCCAAGGCCTGCCTGCCGTCGTGGCTCCGAACATCGGCACGACCACCACGCCGGCCGTCACCGCCGGCACCACCGGCACCACCGGCACCAGCGTTTCAGGTGCGACGGTCGTCGGCGAGAAGGAGTTCAACTCCTGCAAGAAGTTCCCGAGCGGCAAACGAATCGTCAAGCTCAACCTCAAGCCCGACACCGAGCTCGGCGACCTCATCTCCTGGATCTCGTCGATCACGTGCAAGCAGTTTCTGCTGCCCGGGACCATCCCCTCCAACAGCAAGAAGGTCACGATCGTCGCCCCGGAGCTGATCACGCCCGAGGAGGCCTATCGCCTGTTCCTGGGCGCGCTCGATTCGGTCGGCCTCACCGTCCAGCCGTCCGGGAAGGTGCTGCGCATCATCGAAACGGTCAAGGCCAAGTCGGCCCCGATCCCGCTCTATGGCGAGGACTCCGACGTCCCATTGAACGAGAGCTATGTGACCCGTCTCATTCGTGTCGAGAACGCCGATCCCAACGAGGTCGCCCAGGTATTCGGCCGCCTCAAGGGCGAGCAGGGCGACGTGATCGTGTATGCGCCACAGGGCGCCCTCATCGTCACCGATCTGGCGTCGAACATCACCCGGATGATGCACATCCTCAAGGAGATCGATCAGCCGGGCACCGGCGAGAAGGTCTGGATCATCGGCATCAAGAACACCTCGGCCAGCGAGATGGCACAGAAGCTGGGCGAGATCTTCCAGGTGGCGAAGCTGGGGGGCAAGGGGGGAGCGACCGCTGCGCCTCCCCCGCCCGGATCACCGACCCGGCTGAAGGTCGGCGATCTGACCACCGAGATGATGATCTCGAAGATCATCCCGGACGAGCGCTCGAACCAGCTCATCGTGATCGCCAACGAGCGCGCCTACGCGCGAGTCCTGACGCTGGTGAAGAAGCTGGACGTGCCGATCGAAGGGGGCGACGGGCGCATCCACGTCTACTACTGCGAGAACGCCAACTGCGACGAGCTCGCGCAGACCATCGGGGCGGTGACCGGCATCGCGGTCGCCGGCGCCGGCGCTTCGCGGTCGCGCTCGCGTGGGTCCAGCTCGACGCCCGCCCCGGCCCCCGCGGCCACGGGACAGCCGCTGCAAGGCGCGAATCTGCTGTTCGAGGGCGAGGTCCGGATCAACTTCGATCGGCCAACCAACTCGTTGCTCATCGTTTCGTCGCTGAAGGACTACCAGACGTTGCGGCGGGTGATCGAGCGGTTGGACTCGCCGCGCAAGCAGGTGTTCGTCGAGGCGATGATCCTGGAGGTCACCCTCGACAAGGAACGCGACCTCGGGGCCTCCTGGCACGGCATCAAACCGGCGCAGAACTTGTTCGGTCTCAACAGCCCGAGCCTCATCGTGGGCGGACTCAACCCTTCGAACACGCTGTTTCCGACCAACGCGCTCGGCGACACGATGCTGGCCGGCGTGCTCGGCCCGGTGCTGTCGACGACCGAAGCGCAGGGCCTCGGCGCGGCCGCGACGTCGACCGTCGACATCCCGTCCTTTGGCGTGCTCGTCAAGGCGCTGCAGATCAACAACGACGTCGATGTGCTTTCGAACCCGCACCTGCTCATCATGAACAACGAGGACGGGGAGATCTCCGTCGGGCAGCGCATTCCGTTCCCGGTCAGCACGCTCGGCTTGGGGGGCGCGGGGGCGGGCGCGGCCGGCGCGCTGGGCGGACTCGGGGGACTCGGCCTGGGCGGCATCTTCCCGCAGGTCCAGCGCGAAAAGGTCGCGCTCGAGATGAAGCTCACCCCGCACGTCAACGAGCACGACATCATCCGGCTGGAAGTCGACGAGAAGATCTCGGAGCTGGCGCCCGGGTCCAGCAACCTCGGCCCCTCGACCTCCGAGCGGACCGCCAAGACGATCGTGGTGGCCAAGGATCAGCAGACGATCCTGATCGGTGGCCTCATGTCGGACAAGGTCATCAACAGCGTCACCAAGATTCCGCTCCTGGGCGACATTCCCATCCTGGGGTTCTTCTTTCGCAGCACGACCAAGCACGTGGTGAAGACCAACCTCATCATCGCGCTCACGCCCTACGTGATCAGCGACCAGTCGGATCTGCGCCGGGTGCTCGAGAAGAAGATGAAGGAGCGACGAGAATTCGTGGAGCGCTTCGGCGGGGAGGAGCGGCCCAACCTGGAGTCCGACATCGACTACCGCCGCAAGCGTGGGATGCTCGAGGAGATCAACCGCGCGGCGCGGGAGATCGAGGTCGAGGAGCGCGAGATGGACACCATTCGCGAGCATGACGCGCTGGACGAGTCCGGTCCGGTCGACCTTCCCGTCGGACCGTCGGGCCCGGGCGCGCCCGCGGTGAATTCGCCATCGGGGGGCAGCGCGCCGACGCCGGCCGGATCCGAGCCGACGCGGGTGCCCTGAGGAGGTCTGGGGTGGCGAAGAAGCGCATCGGCGATCTGCTGCTCGACCTCAAGGGCGGGCCCGGCGGCGGCCTCACGCCCGAAGCGATCGAGCAGGCGCTGATCACGCAGCGGGCGGAGGGTGGGCGTCTCGGCGAGATCCTCATCAAGATGCGGGCGGTGACCGAGGAGGACGTCTTGCAGGCGCTGGGCCGGCAGCTCGGCATCGCCTTTTCCGCCGAGCTCAAGGTCGACGAGATCGACACCGATCTCGCCACCGCCATCCCGATCGGCTTCGCCAAGCAACATCGCCTGCTGGCGGTGCGGCGCGAGGGCGAGGTGGCGATCGTCGCCATGGCCGACCCGCTCGACGTGGGCGCGCTCGACGATCTGCGCATGCAGCTTTCGATCGAGGTGCGGCCGCTGCTGGTGCCCTCGCAGCGGATCCTGGAGGTCATCAACGACGTCTACGGCCGCAAGCACGACAAGGGCGGCGACCTCGGCGACAAGGAGGACGACGAGGACGAAGGCGGGAGCGAGGAGCTGGTCGACATCCTCGAGATCACCGACGAGGCGCCGATCATCCGCTGGGTCAACTCGTTGCTGTTCAACGCCGTCAAGGAGCGGGCCAGCGACATTCACATCGAGCCGGGCGAAAAGGAGGTGTCGGTTCGCTACCGCATCGACGGCGTGCTCTACGAATCGCGCCAGGCAGCGCGACAGTTCCTGCCGTCGATCATTTCGCGCGTGAAGATCATGGCGGGGCTCAACATCGCCGAGAAGCGCCTGCCGCAGGACGGCCGCATCCGCCGCAAGATCGCCGGGAAGGACATCGACATGCGCGTCGCCACCGTCCCCACGGTGAAGCAGGGCGAGCGGGTCACCATTCGTCTCCTCGATCGCGAGTCGGTGCTGCACGATCTGGCCGACATCGGCTTCGGCGACGACCACCTGCGCCAGATCAACGAGCTCATCAAGAAGCCCCACGGCATCATGCTGGTGACGGGGCCGACCGGCTCGGGCAAGACCACCACGCTCTACGCCTGCCTGGCCAAGATCAACTCGCCCGATCTCAACATCCTGACCATCGAGGATCCGGTCGAGTACCAGCTGGACGGCATCTCGCAGACCGCCGTGAACGAGAAGATCGATCTGACGTTCGCGGCCGGCCTGCGTTCATTCTTGCGCCACGATCCGGACGTGATCATGGTCGGCGAGATCCGCGATCGGGAGACCGCCGAGATCGCCATCCAGGCGTCGCTGACGGGTCACCTGGTGCTCTCGACGATCCACACCAACGACGCGGCCGGCGCCATCAATCGACTGGTCGATCTGGGCGTACAGCCGTTCCTGGTCGCGTCGTCGCTGATGGCGCTGCTCGCCCAGCGGCTGGTGCGGCGTCTGTGCCGCGAGTGCCGCGAGGCCTACCAGCCGGCCCCCGAGGATCTCGCCAGCATCGGCATCGATCCGGCGGCCTTCGCCCGCGGCAAGGCGAAGCGCGTCTACTTCAAAGGGGACGAGGCCTGGGCCCCGCCGGCCGGGATGTTGTTCCGCGCGAAAGAGGGTGGCTGCCCGGCCTGCCTGGGCGCCGGGTACAAGGGGCGGACCGCGATCTACGAGCTGCTCCCGATCGACGAGAAGATCCGGCATCTCACCATCAAGAACTCGGACGCGCAGGCGATCAAGGCGCAGGCCGTGCAGTCGGGCATGCGGACATTGCGGGAGGATGGGGCGCAGAAGGTTCTGGCGGGGATGACCACCGCCGCCGAGGTCCTGATGATCACCACCCAGGACGTCGAGTAGACGGTGCCGGTTTACACCTGGAAGGGGCTCAACACCGCGGGCAAGGCGGTGGCCGGGACGCGGGATGCCGACGGACCGAAGGCCTTGCGTCAGACGCTGCGCAAGGACGGTGTCTTCATCACCGAGCACCGCGAGGTGCTGACCGGCGGCGGTCGGGCGGCGCCGCGCGCCGCGGGCGGCGCGGCGGTATCGGTCTTCAAGCGCGACATCGACTTCAAGGGCGCGCTCGAGCGGGTGCGGCCGCAGGAGGTGGCGGCGTTCACGCGCCAGCTGGCGACCTTGCTGAAGGCGGGGATCCCGCTGGCCGAGGCATTGGGCGCGCTGGCCGAGCAGGGGGACAACAAGAAGCTCCAGATGGTCCTGGCCGAGATCCGCCAGAAGGTCAACGAGGGGAGCTCGCTGGCGGACACGCTGGCCGCCCACCCCAAGATCTTTCCGGAGCTCTACACGAACATGGTTCGTTCGGGCGAGACGGCGGGCAATCTCGACGCCGTGCTGGCGCGGCTGGCCGATTTTCTCGATGCCGAGCATGTCCTTCGTGCCAAGGTCTCGGGCGCGCTCACGTATCCCATCATCATGATGGTCCTTGGCTCCCTCATCATGGGCGTCCTCATGGTGGTGGTGGTTCCGAAGATCACCTCGATCTTCGAGGACCTCGGCAAGACGTTGCCCTGGAACACGCAGCTCCTGATCTTCATGGCCGACATGATGGGGAGCTACTGGTGGGCGATCCTGATCTTCATTGGCCTCGCGTACTGGTCGTTCCGACGCTGGTCCCACACCCTCAAGGGGCGCGCGGTCGTCGATCGGATCAAGCTGCGCGTTCCGCTGATCGGTTCATTGGTCCGCTACGTCGGTGTCGCGCGGTTCGCGCGGACCCTCGCGACCATGCTGGCGGCGGGTGTCCCGGTCCTGACCGCGCTCGAGATCGTGAAGAAGGTTCTCAACAACACCGTCCTCGAGAAGGTCGTCGAGGAGGCGCGCGACGCCATTCGCGAGGGCGAGTCGATCGCGACGCCGCTCAAGCGCTCGGGCCAGTTCCCCTCCCTGATGGTCCACATGGTGGCCGTCGGCGAGCGCTCGGGGCAGCTGGAGGCGATGCTCGAGAACGTGGCCACCGCGTACGAGCGCGACGTCGAAGGAAGGGTCGCGCGGCTGACCACCATCCTGTCGCCGCTGCTGATCGTCGGCATGGCGCTCGCCGTCCTATTCATCGTCTTTTCCGTGCTTCAGCCCATTCTCGATATGCAGAACTTCGCCCAATGAGGAGATGAACATGAAGACAACAGAGACAAAGCGCCGTGGTCGCAAATCGCGTTGGGGAGGCCGAGCCCTGCTCGCACGGGTCCGTGGCGCCATACGCGCTCGGTCCCGCCAGAGATCGGCAGGGTTTTCATTGCTCGAGATCATGATCGTCCTCGCGATCATCGCGCTCATCACGGCTGGCGTTGGCACGGTGGTGTTCAACTCATTCAAGAAGGCCAAGGTCCAGATTGCGAAGCAGCGCGTGGGGGCGGTGCGCGATGCGACCGTGAAATACATGATCGACAACACGAGCAACTGCCCCAAGGGGATCGACGATCTCGTCGGCCAAAAGTACATCGACAAGTCCTTCGCCAAGGACCCCTGGGACAAACCTTTCACATTTCACTGCCCGGGGACCAATGATCCCGACAGCGCCGACGTTTCGTCGGGGGGACCCGACCGGCAGGACGGGACCGCAGACGACATCCGTTCCTGGGATCTCTGAGAACGCGCGAAGCATCGTGTCTCCTCTTCGACAGCGCAGATCCGAAGGCCCGGGCGTAGGCCCGGCGGGCGGATTCACGTTGATCGAGGTGATGTTGGTGCTGATGGTGCTCGCGCTCATCGCGGGTCTGGGCGTCAAGGGGCTCCGGACGATCACCAAGAGCGATCTGCGCGCGGCCACCACCCACCTTTCGGGGGCCGTGCGTTACCTCTTCGATCGGGCTTCGATCACCGGCAAGTACCACCGGCTGGTCATCGATCTCACCGAAGGGCGGTACTGGGCCGAGGTCTCGGACGATCGGTTCTATGCGCCCAACGAAGCGGAGAGCCAGGCGGACCGACGGAAGCGCGAGAACGACGAGGCGGCGTCCGACGAAGAACAACGGAAGCGCCTCGAGAAGCAGAACGCCTACGGTGGGTCGCCGACCATCTCGGGGTCGAGCTTCGATCTCTCCAAGCTGGAGGTGGGCGAGTTTCGCCCGCGCCGGGCCCGGTTCGCGGCCTTCAAGGAGACGGCGCTGAAACCGGTCACCTTGAAGAAGCTCAAGATCCGCAGCGTCTACACCCCGCGGATGACCGAGCCGGTGACCTCCGGGCGCGCCTATCTGTATTTCTATCCGCTCGGGCAGACCGAGCCGGCGATCATCACGCTCAGCGACGCGGCGGGCGAGAGCGTCTACTCCCTGGTGGTGCATCCGATCACCGGTCGGGTCCGCATCTACAACAGCGAGGTGCTGCCCCCGACGGGACGTCAATACGACGACGAGGGGAACCAGATCGTCAAATGAAACGTCCAACGAAACCCATGCGCCGACGGCGTTCCAGCGCCGGTTTCACGCTGCTCGAGATCATGGTGGCCATCGCGATCCTCTCGTCGACGCTGGTGGTGCTGCTCTCGATCGTGACCAACAACGTCCGATCGACCAACCACGCCAAGATGACCACCTCCGCGACCTTGCTGGCCCGGACCAAGATGGTCGATGTCGAAGACGAGATCCTCGACAACGGCTTTACCGACAACGACGAGACCGCCGCCGGGTCCTTCAAGGATCTGGGCTACCCGCAATTCCTCTGGGAGACCAACATCGAGCGGATCGAGTTGCCCTCGGATCTGGGACAGCGCTCCAAGGACGAGGCCACCACCCAGACCCAGGACGCGAAGGATCCGATGTCGCTCCTGACCGGGTTCATGGGCGGGATGATGAGCAGCTTCATCGAGCCGATCCGAAACGGACTCCAGGAGTCGGTTCGTAAGGTGACGGTCCGGGTGATCTGGGACGAGCACGGGCGGCCGGATCAGAGCTTCGAGGTCGTTCAGTACCTGACCGACCCGTCGAAGCTGGATGCCGCCGGCCTCACGGCGGGCGGAGCCGCCGGGACGGGCGCCCCCGCTGCGGGCGCCGGGGGCAAATCGGCGCTCCCCAGCATCATCCAGGGGCTCGGGCAGGGGAGCGCGCGCTGATGCGGTCTTCGCGTCCCCACCCCCGGCCGCGCTTGGAGTCGTCCGGGTTCACCCTCATCGAAGTGATGCTGGCGCTCGCCATTCTCGCCTTCGTCACCACGATCATGTGGGGTTCCTTCAACCAGACGATCACCAACAAGCGCGCCATCGAGACGGCGCAGGAACGCACGCACACCGTGCGGGTCGCGCTCATGCGCATGGCGCGCGAGATCGAGATGGGATACCTGTCGGCGTCGGAGAACACCGCGCTCAGCGACCGGCGGACATTCTTGATCGGCTCGGCGCGCGGCGACGTCGATGAGCTGTCGTTCTCGACCTTCGCCCACCAGCGACTGCGGGCGGGGCTGGCGGAAGGGGACACCTCGGTCATCAGCTATTTCGGCGAGCGTGATCCCGACGACCGCCGCGTCCTGAACCTCATGCGGCGTGAGACGCGCCGACTGCAGGCCGAGAGCCCGAGCAGCATCATCGGCGAAGCGTACGTGCTCTGTCCCGACGTCAGTCGGGTCAAGATCTCCTACTACGATCACAAGCTCAAGGAGTGGGAGACCGACTGGAGCACGCTCAACGCGAGCGGCCAGCAATACCTGCCGGCGCACATCCGCATCACCCTCACCGTCATCGACGAGCGTGGCCGGGAGGTCTCGTACTCCACCGACGCCCGGATCCAGATGACCGAAAAGGTCGACTACAAGCCGGTGAAGCAATGATGCTCTCGAGGTTCCTCCGCCGCCTCCGAGCGCAACGCGGCTCCGCCGCAGGGCGCGGCGGCGCAGGGCGGAAACCGCGGGGCGTGGCCATGCTGATCGTGCTGACCTGGTTGGCGCTCATGATCTCGGTCATCGGCGAGTTCACCTACGGAACCAGCGTCGATGCGGCGCAAGCGGCCAACGCGCGCGACGAGTTGCGCGCCCACTACCTGGCGCGCTCGTCGGTGAACCTGTCGCGGCTGCTGATCAAGATCCAGCAACAGTTCGTGGACCCGGTGATGGGTCAGGTTCAAAAGATGTTGGGGCAGGCGATGTCGAGCGGCGCCAGCGGCAGCGGGGGAACCAGCGGCAGCTCCACCGCCTCGAGCGGGCTCGGCTTCAGCCTGCGCGTCACCGACTACGCCGGCTCGCTGATGGGCTTCTTCAGCGGTTCGAAGGACGAAGTGGCCGGCCTCGGCAGCCTGATCGGAATCGACACCTCCGGCATCAAGGGACTCGGCCTAAAGTCCGGCAGCTTCGACGCGCAGATCACCGCCGAAGACGGCAAGATCGACATCAACTGCGGCTCCGGCGTCGCCTCGGACAAGACCAAGCAGCTGATCGTCTATCGCCTGCTGATGGGGCTGATGTTCTCGCCGCGCTTCGACCGCCTGTTCTCGGAGGCCGACACCTCCGGCAACTTCGCCACCCGCACCGACGTCGCGCGCGCGATCATCGACTGGGCCGACGCCGACGAGCAGATGTTCTCGCCCGAGGGATCGTCGAACTCGGAGGATTACCGCTATGACGCCCATGCCGATCACTACCGGGCGCACGACAACAGCTACGACACCGTCGAAGAGGTCAAGATGGTGCGCGGCGTCTCCGACAGCTTCATGGAGGCCTTCCAGTCCTACCTGACCGTCTACGCGTCCGACCCGACCTGCAAGGTGAACCTGGGCGCCATCAGCAACAAGGAGAGCGGCGACTGCACCCCGCTCGTGATGGGCCTCATCCGCGCCGCGGCCACCCCCGATCCCGCCAAGCCCCCCACCGATCCGACGGTCTTCGACGACAACGTCCTCTACCCCCTGGCCAGCATCCTGTGCGATCGGGCCTCGACGGCCGGCTTCGACAGCCTCGGCACGATCACCAGCCTGCTGCAGAACCCACAGAGCGCGGTCCTTCCGGACGATCCCCGCTACAAGATCTTCCAGTCGATGCGTCCCATCACCGTCGACGCGGGCAGCTTGGGGGCTCTCGCCTACGTCGGATCGCCGCGGGTCTACCGGGTGACCGCGACCGGCCAGTCGGGACGGGTGAAGAAGAAGATCACCGCCATCGTCGACACCGGCCGCGTGCCGGAGAACCCGCAGACGCTCACGCCGGCCGCCGAGAAGGCCGCCGGAGTCCTTCAGTACTGGCGCGAGGAATAGGAGACCATGGCCCACACAGTCTGCGGCATCGATCTGGGCGCGTACTCGGTCAAGCTCGTGTTTCTCGAGGCCGGGTTCCGCGCCACCACGCTCCGCGGCGTCATGGAGGTGCCGGTGGCGGCCGGCGACGCGCCGCTGGTCGAGCGCCAGCTCGCGGCGGCCCGCGATGGCCTCGCGCGCATGACCGGCGAAGTGACGCCCTATCTGGCGGTGGGGGGCGATCTGCTTTCCGTCCGGGTCCTCGACCTGCCGTTTTCGGATGCGCGCAAGATCGATCAGGTCGTCGGGTACGAGCTGGAGGGGCAGATCGTGAGCTCCATCGAGGACGTGGTGTTCGATCACCTGGTGGTCGGCCAGCGACCCGAGGGGACGACGATCCTGGCGGCCGCGGCCCGGCGCGAGGATCTGGCGGCGCTCATCGCGGCCACCGAGGCGCAGGGGATCCACCCGCGCGCGCTGTTTGCCGCGCCGGTGATCTACCGGACGCTGTTCCCCGCCGCGCCGACCAGCCCCGCCGCCGAGGCGGTGCCCTGCCAGGTGGTGCTCGACTTTGGCCACCAGCGCACCAATGTCTGCGTCATCCGGGGCAGCGACGCCATCAACGCGCGAACCATCCGGCGGGGCGGGGCGCACCTCACCGGCGCGATCGCGCAGGCCTTCGGCGTCGAGCACGAACGGGCCGAGCAAGCCAAGCGCGAGGAGGCGTTCCTGGTGAGCCCCGGTCGGGCCGCGACCACGCCGGTCCTGGCCAAGCTCGACGCCGTGTTGCGCGAGGCGCTCGCGCCGACGGTGCGGGAGCTGCGCCAGACGCTCGCCAGCTTTGGAGCGAACGGCAAGATCGAGGTCGAGGCGCTGCTGGTGGTGGGCGGCGCTGGCCGGCTGGCGGGCCTGCTGCCGTTCCTCGAGGCGGAGCTGGGGATCCCCGCGCGCCACCCGCCGGTGCGGCCCGCGCTGGAGTCCGGTGGCGGGCGGAACGTGGAACACGAAGCGGCCAGCGAAGAATCCGCGGTCCCCGAATCCGACGCCCACGCGCTGGCCGCCGCCATCGCGATCGCCTCCGCCCGCGGCTCACGGGAGATCGATTTTCGGCGCGGTCCCTTCGCCTATCGCGCCAACTTTTCGATCCTGCGTCAGAAGGCCGGGCATCTGGTGGCACTCGCCGTGGCGTTGCTCTTTGCCGTCGGGATCGACGTCGGCGCCAAGCTCTCCAACCTCGGTGCGGAGCGGAAGGCGCTCGACAAAGAGCTCAAGACCGCGACGCAGGAGCTGTTCGGCCAGCCGCGGCAAGACGCCGAAGCGGTCACCGAGCTCCTGCGTCGAGGATTCCGCGAGGAGCTGGCGCCGCTGCCCAAGGCGACCGCCTTCGACCTGCTCGATCAGATCTCGCGCAAGGTGCCGCCCGCCGACAAGGTGAAGATCGACGTGGCGGAGCTGGAGATCCGCCCGAAGAAGACCTTCATCAAGGGCACCGCCGACACGGGCACCGCCGTCGACGACATCGCCGCCAAGCTCAAGGAGATCGATTGCTTCGAAGACGTGACCAAGGGCGCCGTCACCGAGGTCTCGGGTGGCGGCAAGCAGTTCACCCTCAACATCGCCTCCAAATGTCCGTGACCCCGTGAATCCAAGGTGGACATGAGCGCCCTCGACAAGCTTCGCGAACCGATGGCGCGGATTCTCCGCCGCCCGGCTGCCCGAATCGCCGCCTGGTGGGAGAGACTGGCCCCGCGCGAGCGGCGCGGGATCTCGGTGCTGGGCGTCGCGATCCTGACGGTCGGCTTCATTGCGGCCACGAGCTACACCATGAACAGGATCGGCGATCTCCAGGACGAGAATGCGGCCATCCGGGACGCGCTCGGCGCCATCGCCCAGCATCGCGATGAATACCTGGAGGCCAAGGCCCGCAACGCCGTGCAGGAGGCACGCATCGGTAACGATCCGCCGCAGCTCACCGCCGATCTGGAGACCGCCGCGCGCGGCGAGAACGTTCAGATCGCCGAGTCGAGCGAGCGCCCCGCCGTTCCCGCCGGCCGCCGCTACGTCGAGCACGACATGGACATCAAGATCCGCGAGACGGATCTGCAGAGCCTGACCAAGTTTCTCAAGCGGGTCGAGACGGGGCCGCGTTTGGTCTTCTTCACGCGCCTCTCGCTCAAGCACCGATATTCCGACGACAGCGGGAAGCTGGACGTGGAGCTGACCGCCACGGCGTTCGAGCGCGTTCGCGAAGACAAGATCAAGAAGAAGCCTGAAGGGCCAGAGAAACGGTGAGGAGCTGCCGATGGTCTCGATGACGACAGACAGAGCGCGGCGCCTGCGCCGGATCGCCCTTTTCGGCGGCTTTGGTTTGGTGGTGTTCGTGGTGGCGCTCTACTTCTCGTTCCCCTACCAGCGCGCCAAGGAAATGGCGATCCGGATGGCGTCCGAAAAGGATCTCGACGTCGAGATCGGGTCGGCGGGTCCCGCCTTCGGGCTGGGCGTGACCTTCCACGACATCCGGGTGCGCACCCGGCCCGCAACCGGGAAGCCGACGCGGTTCACCGTCGAGTCGGCGCGGGTCTCGATCTCGCCGCTGTCCCTGCTGTCGTCGTCCAAGAGCTATACCGTGCTGCTGGACGCGTTCGGCGGACAGATCGAATTTTCCCAGAGCGGGACGCCGGGCAAGAAGAAGCCTTTCCAGATCGCGGTTCACGCGAAGGGCGTCAAGATGAACGAGCTGCCCGGGGTGCGCGAGACGCTCAACCTGCCCTTGGTCGGCACCGCGAAGGTGGATTTCGAGGTTGCGTCGGAGACCGGTCGCTTCGCCGACGCGACCGGCCAGATCACGTTTTCCTGCGAAGGGTGCGTGCTCGGTGACGGGAAGTCCCCCCTGCGCGTGGCCGGCAACCCCTTTCTCAGCGGTGGATTGACGTTGCCGCGCGTTCGGCTGGACGATCTGGGGGGACACGTTGCGATCGACAAGGGGGTCGCCAAGCTGCAGGGGATCGAGGCCAGGTCACCCGATGGCGAGATCGCGCTCGAAGGCGAGGTCACGCTGCGGGATCCGGTGGCGATGTCGACGGTGAACGCCTATCTGCGCTTCAGGCTCAGCGACGCGTTCCTCAAGCAGGCGGCCAACGTTCAGACGATCTTGCAGATGGCCGGCGCGCAAGGAAAACGGCCCGACGGTTTCTATGGCATGCGTCTGTCCGGACGACTCGGCCAGCTCAATCCGCCGCTGCTCTCACCCACCTCGCCGATCACCAGCTCGGCGCCATCTCCCCGGCCGGGGATCAGAGCCGCCATCTCTCCCACCACCTCCGGATTCAAGCTCCCACCAACTGCGCCGGTGCCGGCGCCTTCCGCCGCCGTGGTCGCGCCCCCCCCGCCCGAAGCGCCGCCGCCACCGCCACCGCCACCGCCACCGCCTCCGCCTCCGCCCGCGGCCCCCGCGCCGACGGCAAATCCACCCACGGCTGGCTGGCACGCAGGCGGCGCCATGCCGGTCGTTGCCGAAGCGGGTGCTCCCGCCGCCGCCGAGGCGCCGCCGCCCCCGCCGCCGCCGCCCCCGCCCCCGGAAGCGGCCAATCCGCCGGCACAGTAACCTCGCCACTTCACAGGCTGTAGCGCCGGACCTTGTCGCAGAAGGTGGAACGCGCTACGTCGAGCGCGCGCGCGGCGCGCCGGCGGCTGCCGGCGTTGCGCCGAAGCGCCCAGGAGAACACCTCGCGCTCGATCTCGTCGAAGGTGCGGCCCCCGATCCGGATGGCATCGTCGGACGAGGCCGGCGCGGCGGGAATGGCCGGACGATCTTCGGCGCCCGCGTCGGCCAGACGAAACGGGGTGGCGGGCGGCAATTCCAAGGCATCGGCGGCAATCCGCCCGTCCACCCGTCCGCTGGTCAGGATCGCCGCTCTGCGGATCACGTTGCGCAGCTCGCGGACGTTGCCCGGCCACTCTGCGGCGCAGAGCGTGGCCACGGCGATCGCCTCCAGCTGCCGCGCCCCGACCTCGGGTTCAATCTCACGCAGGAAATGGGCGGCCAGACCCGGGATGTCGCCGCGCCGCTCGCGGAGCGGCGGGAGCCGCACGCAGATACCCGCCAGGCGGTAATAGAGGTCGGGACGAAAAGTGCGTCGCTGCACCTCGCCTTCCAGGTCCCGCAACGTCATCGCCACCACGCGGACGCGCACCGCGATCTCCCCGGCGCCGCCCACCCGGCGCAGCCGTCCCGATTCGAGCACGCGCAGGAGCTTGGGTTGCAGATCCAGCGGCAACTCACCGATCTCGTCGAGGACCAGCGTTCCCCCCGAGGCTTCTTCGAACCAGCCCGCGCGACGTGCCGCCGCGCCGGTAAAGGCGCCTCGTTCGTGTCCGAAGAGCTCGCTCTCCGCCAGCTCTCGCGGGAGCGCGCCGCAGTTCACGGCGACGAACGGACCGCCCGGATTCGGTCCCAGCTCGTGCAGCGCGCGCGCCAGCAGCTCCTTGCCGGTGCCGCTCTCGCCGGTGACCAGCACCGCAGTCCCCGTGGGCGCGACCAGCGCGGCGCGCGCCAGCGCGGCGCGCAAGCCGGCATCGTCGCCGATGATCGCGCTGAAGGCCCCCGACCGTTCGAAATCGCGTTGCATGCGCACTTTGTCGGCCCGCGGCGCTTTCCAGTTGCTGCGCGGAAATCAGGCGATCGGCGACCGAAAACGCGGTCGAGTCGCCCGAAACGGCGCCGGCCCGTATCAGTTATTCACAGGTAAAGTCAAATAACGGCGGACACGTACGTATTTTGCGCCGCGGCTCGCCGGTTGATAGGCTTTCCGGGCTCTTACCGAGGGAGCATGCTGATAGAGAGGGCAACTTGAAGCATCCTCCGCCTAGTTCGCCGTTCGACGCTCCCACATCTCGCACACACCAGCTCTCGTTACCGTTCGGTGGCCCGGATGCCGCGGCACCCGCCGCGGTGGGCAGCCGTTCCCAGCGCGCCTTGCGTCGGGCCGCCGCCGCGCGGCAGGTGCGTTTGACCCCGACCCTGGAAGAAACCACCGATCGGATGGCGGCCGGGCTGGCGCTCTATCTGCCCCCGGGCAAGACGCTGGAGCTGCGTCTCACCAACAACCACTACAGCATGATCTCGGTGCGGCGAAAGTCGGACGGATACCGGCTGCGCCTCCACCAGATGTTCGTGGGCGCCGAGCCGCGCGTGGTGCGCGCGCTGGCCCGCTACGTGGTTCACAACGACCGGCGGGCCTCGACGTTGCTCGGTGAGTTCATCGAGGAGCACCAGCACATCATCCGCCAGCAGACGCGCCGTCCGCGCAACCTCACCCTGCGCACCGCCGGTCGCTATCACGATCTGGAGGCGATCTTCGGTCGGCTCAGCGTCGCGCACTTCGGGGGCGCGCTGGAGGCGCGCATCACCTGGGGACCGGACGCGGCGCGTGGAAAACGGCGCCGGTCGATCAAGATGGGGAGCTTCGCGGTCGAGGACCGCATCATCCGCATTCACCCGGTGCTGGACCAGGAGTGCGTGCCGGACTACTTCGTGGCCTGGATCGTCTTTCACGAGATGTTGCACGGCAAGCACGAGGTGCTGCGAGAGAACGGCCGCCGACGCTTTCACACCCCGGCGTTCCTGGCCGAGGAGCGCCAGTTCCCCGACTACCAGCGCGCCTGCGCCTGGGAGAAGCAAAACCTCGATCGCCTACTGCGTTCGTGAGGACACGAGCGCCCTCAGCCGCGCGTCCCACCGATCGCAGGTGACGCGTTTGGACCACTCGCGCCGGTAGACGGCAAGCGCGTTTTCCTGCCAGCGCGCGCTGGCGGTGGGATCGTCCATGAGTCGGTGCAGCCGATCGGCGGCGGCGTCGACGCCGTCCTCGCCGAGGTGGAGGCCGAGATCGTACTCGGCGATCCAGCGCGCGATCTCGGAGTCGGCCGGGCCCGCGTAGATCACGGGCCGGCCGATCGCCAGCGAGGCGAAGAACTTGGAGGGAACCACCACGCCCGCCCAGTCGGCGCGCAGGCTGACGAGGTGCAGATCGGCAGACGCGAGGCGCGCGGGGAGCGCCGCCTCGTCGGCGAACGGCGCCAGGCCGACGTTGCTGTCATCGGGCCCTATCGCGCGCCGCAGCTCGTCGGCGCGGTTGCCACGCGCGGCGAAGCAAACCGACACCGCGTCTCCCGAGCGGGCGCGGCAGGCGCGCGCCAGGCGGAGGAACGGCTCGAAGTCGTGTGCGCGCCCCATCGTGCCCGAGTAGAGCAACGCGAGCTTGGCGCGCGGGAAGAGGGCGGCGCGCGCTTGGGCGTCGACCGGCGCGGGCGCGTCCGTCTCGCTGAGCGCCCAGGGCACCATCGTTTCCTGGGCAGCGCCGGCGTGGTAGCTCGCCAGCCGCTCGCGCATGCGCGGGCCCAGATCAACGAGCGCGTCGAAGCGGCGATAGGCGAGGCCCATCAGCCGCCGCGCGATCGGCCCGAGAACGGTCACCGCGCGCCCCCCCTCCGCCGTGAGAATTTCGGGGTAGAGATCGAAGCACCAGTGCACGATCGCCGCCCGCGGCTGCAAGCGCCGCAGGCCGAGCCCCAGCGTCGGCGCGAAGGCGGGGTCCGATCCGATCACGATGGCGTCGAATTCGCCCAGGCCGACGGTCTGTCGCAGCCAGGCGGCGACCATCCACCCGGAGTTGGCCAGCCGCTCGATCGGCCGCGCCTGATCCCACGACGGCCGGTAAACCCGGTGGATCTGAATGCCGTTCCAGTCTTCCCGGGGCGGCAGCTCGACGCTGGGATCCCGCCACAGTCGGTTGCTGGTCACCACCGTGACCTGCCAGCCGCGCCGCTGCAGCTCCTCGGCGAGGTCGGCGTAGAGCCGCGCGCTCACGACGTCGTCGGGGTGGAAGAAGTGATAGAAAAGCAGGAGCCGCGGCACGGCGGGCGTCGGTGGATTCAGCCGGCCGCGCGCCAGGCGCGGGCTTTCTCGGTGAGCGCGGCGAGCGCGGGTGTTTTGGCCGCAGCGTAGGCGAGGAGCGTGGTCGCTCCGCCGGCGATGGCCGCCCGCTTGGCCTCGGCGTAGACCGCAGCGTCTTCGGGGTGCACGCGCAGGTAGTCGCGCAGCGCCAGGTGGTCGCGCCAGACGGCGCCTTCGTGCTCGACCAGCGCCAGGTCGAATCCGCGCAGGGCGCGCTGGCTGAAACGGATCTGCCCGGGCACGTCGGCCTCGCCGAGGTCCTGGTAGCCGAGCGCGACCACCCGCGCGCGTAGCTCGGGAAGCGCGGCCCAGGCGGCGAGCGGCGCGCCCAGCATCAAGTCCACGATCGGTCTGCCGCCGAGCTTCGGAACCGCGGTCGAGCCGATGTGCTCGAATCTCAGCGTGGCGGTCGCCAGGCCGAGACGCAGGCGATCGCGCTCGCCCCGGAAACGTCCGGCGCGGTGGGGGTCGTGGTCAGCGAATTCGACAGGTTCGTCCGGGCTCACGGCGGGCATGATAGCGCAAGGTCAGTCACAGCCGATCGGCTGTGTCCCGACGGCGATGTCGTCGTACCAGATGTCCACCGCGGGACCAGCATATTTTTCGAAGCCGAAGCGGAGGTTGTCGTAGTTGTCGATGGGGAAGTCGGTGTGGTGGAGATCGGGGACCTCGACGCCCCCAACCCACACGTCGATCTCCGGTTTCTTGGAGTCGAGGAGGACCTCCAGGCAGGTCCAGGCGCCGGGCGTGAACTGAATACCCGGCTTGCCGTCGTTATAGTAGTTGGCGTTCGAGAGCGCCGCGTGCGTATCCCCCATGAGGGTGAACATGAGCATCTGGTTCTGTTCGCCGACGCGAAGGGCGTTCCCGCTCCCCTGCGCGGCGAAGAGGTCCGAGAGGATGAAGGTGTTGTGGCCGGCGCTCATGGCGTCGTGGAGCTGCATGAACACGCGCACGTAGAAGCGCCCGCCCGCAACCGGGAGGACGGAGGCGCTGTGCAAGACCAGGAGGGTGTCGTAGTCGTTGGCGGTGTCGCCGATGTGAACGGACCTTCTACCGCTGTGTGCGGGCGTGGTGCTGTCGATGGTTACCGTTCCGGTCGTCGTCCAGGGGGAGGGCGGTGTCGTCGTCGTCGCGGCTTCGAAGGTGTCGCAAAAGATCAGACCCGGGCGCGCCGCGCACGGGTTGGCGGCCCCGCCGCCTCCGGTCGTGCCGGCGGAGCCGGTGCCGCTGGCGCCGCCGGCTCCCCCTCGTCCGGCCGCCCCGGACCCGCCACCCGTGCCCGCTTGTCCGGTCGTTCCGGCAGCGCCCGTCGTTCCGGCGCTGCCGGTCGTCCCGGCGCTGCCGGTCGTCCCGGCGCTGCCCGTAGTCCCCGCGCTACCGGTCGCACCGGCGTTACCAGACATTCCGGCGGCGCCGGCAACTCCGGCGCTACCGGGCATCCCGGCGCTGCCGGCGGCGGCACCAACAGTCCCTGCGGCGCCGGTGCCACTCCCCGCGGTGCCGCCCGCGGCGGTACCGCCGGTGCCGGCCTTTCCCGAGGAGACGCTCCCGCCGGCGCCGCCCGCTCCGCCGCCTTCGCCGGCGCGGCAACCGACACCCAGGGCGAGGGCCAGCGACAGGGCCAGCGCCAGGGAGCAGCCGGCGCGGTGGGAGCTGGAAATCATGAACCGATAGTAATGCCATCCGCCATCGGCGGCACCCGGAGCGTCAGCCGCGGGTCAGCGCGCGCGCGATACGCTTGGGCAATTCCAGCTCCTCGATCTCCTCGAGAGGTTGATCGAGCGCGATCGACCAGTTCGGCCGCTCGGAGACGGTGCCGGGAAGGTTGGGGCGCTCCGTGGCCCCGATCGCGTCATCGAGCGTCGCCAGCAAGATCCGGGAGGGCGCCTTGCCCAGCGCGCGGTAGGTGGACTCGATCGCCTCATCGGCCGACGCGGCCTCGCTCACCCCGCCGAACGTCACCAGCTTGTCGCGTAGCGCCTGCATCCCGGTCTCGTTGGGGTCGATGCCGATCTTCTTCTGCTCCGCCTCGTCGCTTCCGGTCCAGAGGCCCGCGATGGTCGCGAGATCGTGGGTGGTGACGCTGGAGAGCGCCAGCTCCGGAAAGGCAGCGGGCGGCGTCGGTTCGAAGTAGAGCAACCGGTAGGAGAGCATGCGGTGATCGGCGAGGCGCTCGCGCACGCCCGGTTCGACGGTGCCGAGGTCCTCGCCGACGACGAAGGCCCGCGCCCGCTGGCTCTCGAGCGCGACGATGGCCATGAGCTCGTCGGCCCGGCCACGCACGTAGGCTCCGGCTTTGGTTCCGAGGCTGTGCGGAATCCAGAAAAGGCGAAAGAGGCCCATCACGTGGTCGATGCGCAGCCCCCCCGCGTTGCGCATCATCGCCCGGATGGTTTCGACGAAGGGCTGGTAGCGGGCGGCGCGCAGGCGCAGCGGGATGAACGGCGTCAATCCCCAGTCCTGTCCGCCGGCGTTGAACTCGTCGGGCGGAGCGCCAACCGACACGTCGTTCGCCAGCAGATCCTGCCAGCACCAGGCGTCCGCGCCGGCCACGTCGAGGCCGATCGGCAGATCGTTCATGATCGCGATCGTCTGCGCGGCCAGCTCGCACTGCGTATCCAGCTGCCACTGCAGCCAGGCGTGAAACCGGACGCGCTCCCGGTGGGAGACGCGGAACGCCGCGGTGGCCGCGCTGTCGGCGCGCCTGACTTCGGCGGGCCAGCGCCGCCAATCTTTCCCGTGGAGCTCGGCGAGCGCGCAGTAGGTCGCGAAGTCGGTGAGCGCCTGCCCCTCGCCGGAGCGGTACCAGTCGAACCCCGTCTCGCCCTTGAAGCGCGCGAAGATCGCCTCCAGCGCCTCCATCTTGAGCTGGAAGATCGCGTCGCGATCGATCAGGCGGGCGGCGTTGAGCGCGCGCCCGGCCTGCCCGAAGCGCTCGCGGCTGCGAGCGTCCAGTTGATCCCAGCCCGAGACCTCCTCGACCCGCAGGTAGAGCGGGTTGCCGAAGCGACGGCTCGAAGGATAGTAGGGGCTCGGCTCGATCGGTCGAACGGGGGTCGCAGCGCAGAGCGGATTCACCATCACCACGCCGCCCCCGAGCCGCCCGGTCCAGCGTCCGAGCCGCGCGAGGTCGAAGAGGTCGCCGATCCCCCAGCTCTCCCGCGAGCGTGCGGCATAGAGCTGCGCCGCGAAGCCCCAGGTCGATAGATCGTCGGGCAAATAGCAGCGGCCCCCGCTCACGATCAGCAGCGTTTCGCCGCCGCCGCGCGGGAAGAGCTGATGGTAACCCTCCGGCAAGTCGGCGGGGAGCTCACCATCGACGGTGCGCTGGCTGCCGTCCTCGAGGGTCAGGTCGGCGCCGCCGGGGGCCGTCCGATCGCCGCCCGGGAGCAGCACGCGCACGGCTTGCGCCCCGCCGTCCGGCGCCGACGCGTCGGCGCCGGCGTCGACGTGGACGCCCATCGCGGCACGGAGGGCCGCCCGGGTCGCGGTCGAGGTCCGGTGCTCGACGCCGCGCGCGTCGTGGTAGCCGTCGTCGATGCCGAATCGATCGGTCGCCACTAAGCGGACCACTGGCGCATGCGGCGGTTCTTCCCGTTCGCGAGCTCCACGAAGAGCAGGCCGCGGAACACCATCGCCCAGGTGATGAAGATCAGCATGATGGGCTTGAGCCAGATCGGAATGACCAGCACCGTGAGGGCCACGCCGTGTAACGAAAAGAGCGCCCCTATGCTGAGGATGCGCGCCGCGAACGGACCGCCCTGCATGAGTCCGCTCGGGACCAGGATCGCGGCCGCGAAGAGCGCGTTCGGTCCCAGCCACTCGGGCCAGTGCGCCGAAATGAACCGTCCCGATTCGCCCAGCAGCGCGAACGATCGAACCCGCCCCTGGCCGAGATAGATGAGCTCCGGAACGGGGTTGAAGAACACCGCCATCGCGAGCCCCACCAGGACCATCACGATCGCGCCGCGGTCGCCAGCCCCCGAGATCAGGGAGCCCAGGATCAGATCGATGATCCAGAAGGCGAAGAGCACGCTCACCACGTCCCAGAAGCGCGCGCCGAAGCTCTCGCGGATGTCGGCCAGGCGGATGGGCCGCCCGGCCACCGCCAGCGACAAGAGGTGGAGATAGCTCGAGGCCAGGAAGGCCATCACGAATCCGGTCAGAAAACCGCCCACCACGCCCAGCTGGCCGAGCGCGCTCTCCGCCAGTAGAAAGGTCACCGCATAGACCAGCAGCGCAAGGGCGACCGGCCATCCGCGCAGCGCCAGGCGGACGGACTTTCCGGCCAGCCGCGCGTAGAGATTGAGCATACGGCAATGATACTCCAGCGAGGACGGCGGGGAGCACCGCAGGCCCAAACTCCGCACGATGGTCCCGATGCTCGCGGCGACGGTACGCCCGTGTCAGCCGGACAAAGATTCGCGGGGCGAAAGAAGCTGGATCGGCAGGACCTTCGCGAAGTGGAGGAAGTCGGTGTCCGTCGTGAGGATTCCGAGGCGGCGCCGAGTCGCCACCGCGCAGATCAGAAAATCCGTGTTCGACCCCTGGACGCCTCTGGCTCGGCAGCGGTTGAAGAACACCGCCGCCTCTTCGTAGTCCTCTTCTACCAGAGCGACGTCGGGGAACGCCCGCAGGTGATCCCGCAGCGCTTCGTACTGCTGGGGCGCGGGCACACCCGAGAGCAACTCCTGTCTCACGGGCCCCAGCATCGCTGCCCGGCCCTCGCCGATGAGCTCGGCCAGCTCCAGTGCGTGAGCGGTGGTCGACGATCGACGTCTGCGAAGCGCGAGCGACCAGACGGAAGTGTCGACCACGACGTTCATGGGCGCCGGCGTTGCCGTTTGTGATCGTACTCCGGATCGAAGTCGACCTTACCGAATAGGTCGGCAATCCGAGCCTGCTTCCGGCGCTGTACGTATTCCTGCAGCGCGTGCGTCACCGTGTCCTTCTTCGTCCGCTCGCCGCCGACGCGAAGCGCCTCATTGAGGAGTCGATCGTCGATAGCAAGGTTGGTCGCCATGTGTAAAAGTTTACACATATACGTCGGCGCCGCAAGCGGTCGCTTTTCTGGTGGCTGAGGCGACCGGTGGGCGACGGAGTCGGGTCAGCCTGCCTCAGGGAATGGTACCTTAGCCGCCGCGTATGGCGTCGCATGGGCGATACACCATCCTCGGCAAGCTGGCCGACGGCGGGATGGCCGAGATCTTCCTGGCCGTCCAGCACGGGGCGGAGGGCTTCGAGAAGACCGTGGTGTTGAAACGGATCCTCACCCAGTATTCGGCCGACCCGCAGTTTCGGAACATGCTGCTCGACGAGGCGCACATCTCGATGAGCCTCCAGCACGGCAACGTCGTGCAGGTCCTGGATCTGGGCGTCGCGGCGGGGCGCTATTTCCTGGCGCTGGAGCTGGTCGACGGCTGGGATCTCGAGAAGATCCTGCAGCGTACGCACGCCGCCGGGATGGTCTGGCCGGCCGCGCTCGGGCTCTATGTCGTCGCCGAGGTCTGCCGCGGGCTCGCCTACGCGCACGGCAAGGCGCGCGACGGCAAGCCGCTCGGGATCGTCCACCGCGACATCAGCCCCAACAACGTGCTGCTGAGCGGGGAGGGGGAGGTGAAGGTCGCCGACTTCGGCATCGCCAAGGCCCAGCGGAAGCGCGAGCAGACCGCCGCCGGGGTCATCAAGGGCAAGGTCGCGTACATGTCGCCCGAGCAGGCGCTGGGGGGCGCCGTCGACCGCCGATCGGACATCTTCTCCGTCGGATCGCTGCTCTACCGGACCATGACCGATCGGTTGCCGTTCGAGGCCAACAACGACCTCGAGTCGCTGATGCGCGTGCAGAAGGCGGAGTTCACCCCGCCCCGGGAAGTGAGGCCGACCCTGAACGAGTCGGTGTCGGGGATCATCCTGCGCGCGATGCGCCTCTTGCCGAGCGAGCGCTATCAGGGCGCCGACGAGATGCTGGCCGACGTCGAGCGGGTGCTGCGCACCGAGTTTCAGTCGGCGGGACAGTCGGAGCTCAAGGCGTGGCTCGAACAGCTCGGTCGTCGCGACGGCATCCCCTCGATCGGCAAGCAGCGCCGCGACGAGAGCGGCGTCGTCAAGGACGTGATGGGCACCGACCTTTCGGCCGGGACGTCGTTCGAGCTCCGCGATCTCGAGGCGGCGGGGGTCCAGACGGAGGGGGCACGTGCCCGCTCGCCGGCTCCGGAGCTCAAGGCCAACCTCAGGGCCGACCCGCTGGGGGAACCGCCGAAGGGGGGGACCACGGCGGAGATCCCGAAGCCGACCAAGACCCTCTTGGGCAGGCGGCGTTCGAACGGCTTTTGGATGGGCGTCGCCCTCACGGTGGGTGCGGTGGTGGGGTTCCACTATCTGAGCGGTTGGGCGCAAAAGCAGGGGGTGATGAAGGCGCTCGGCCTCGGGAATGACGCCGCGGTGGAGCGGCGACCGGCGATCGCGCCGCCGCAGGTCGACCAGCCGATCGCTCCGGCGAGCGGACCATCAGCGGGCGCTGCGAAAGAACCGACCACCCCGACCGCGCCCGCGGCGCCGCCCGTGCCTCGGGTGGTCGTGGTCGATGCCGCGCCGCCGCCACTCCCGGCGGCCTCGGCCGCCCCCCCGGACGCGCATCCCGCGACGGCCGAAGCGACTCCAGCCGCCGACAAGAAATCGGCTGGCCCCGACGACGATGAGCCCGATGAGGAGGCGCTGCTCCGCAACGCCGTCCCCAACGCCGAGAACGCGGTCATCGGCGAAGACGACGCCGAGGCGGCCGCGGCGGGCAAGCCCGCGCCGGCGGCCAAGTCGCGCGCCGCAACGGCCAAGGCCTCCGCCGACGTCCCCCGCGTGGAGACGGCCGTGTTGCACTTCACCAGCGCGCCGAGCGGCGCCGTCGTACGGACCAAAGCGCGGGTCCTGGGTCGCACACCCATCAGCCTTCACTTCAAGACCGGCAACACCTACGAGATCGCGCTGGTCAAGCGGGGCTTCGAGCCGGCGACGCGCAAGTTGTCGGTGCACAGCACCAAGGACCGCAAGATCGCCGTGACGCTCAAGAAGCGCGCGCCGCCCAGGCGCGGGACGTTCTTCCACCCCCATCGATGAAACCGCCCGGACCCAGATGGGCTGCGACCGGGGCCATTGCGATGTTGGCGTTCGGCGAGCTCGCGGCGCGTGGGACCGAGCGCGCGGGTGCGGCGCCCGCGACGGGCGAGGTCGCCACCTTGCGTGAGGAGGCTGTCGCCGCGATCGCCCGCGCGCGTCTGCGCGCGGCTCGCGCGGCGGCGAACGCAGAGGTCCTGCGCGAGGTGACGCTTCCGTCGCTCGAGCGTCTGATCGAGGACGCGGATCTCCGCCGCGCCAGCATCACGGTTCCCGCCCGCGATCTTGATTTCATTCGCAAGAGCTTCGAGACGGCGCGGGTCTTCGCCGATCGCGTCGCGGCCGGCGAGGATCCGTATCGCACGACGACCGGCGAGGTCGTGAAGGCCTACCGGGCCGACTGGGACGGGACGCTGCAGCCCTACGCGCTCTACGTGCCGCCGGGCTACGACCCGCGCAAGCCGTGGCCGCTGGTGATCGCGCTGCACGGGGCGTTCTCCGATCACCGGCACAACCTGCGTCGCGTGTTCGGCCTCGACAACCGCCCCGGCGAGACCGACGCCGAGGCCTCGCGCAACGAGCTGCCACTTCCCGACGTGCCGGCGCTGGTGGTTTCGCCTTACGCCCGGGGCGAGTTCATGGGCTACGACGGCCTCGGCGGCGAAGACGTCATGCGGGTGATTGCCGACGTGCGCCGGGCCTACCACGTTGATCCCGAGCGCATCAGTTTGACCGGCCCTTCGATGGGTGGTGGCGGGACCTGGCAGATCGGTCTTCGCCACCCGGAGCTGTTCGCGGCGCTGGCCCCGGTCTGCGGAATCACCGATTACCGCCGGATGATCCGCCCCGCCGACGCTGTGCTCTATGACCTGCCGTTGCTCGATTCGCTATCGCCGCTCGCCATTGCCGAGAACGCCGCGCACCTGCAGGTGCTGATCTTCCACGGCGACAAGGATCCAACGGTGCCGGTCGCCGATTCCCGCCGGATGGCCGACCGTTATCGCGCGCTCGGTTGGTTGGGCAAGAACGTCCGCTACACGGAGTACCCCGGGGTCGGCCACGCCGCCTGGGGTCCGGCTTACAAGGACGCCGCGCTCTTGCGGACGCTGGCGGCGATCAAACGCGATCCGGCGGGCCCCAGGACCGCCGCGCCGGCGCCGCCGCCAGGCGCGGCTATTCCGGGGCGGCACGGCAAGAGCGTCCCGCGCCAAAGCCCACACCTCTACGTCTACGGCACCAACGGGCCGCCCGATGCGGTGGCGGCCGCCCGCGCGCTGGCCACCGCGCTCGCCGATTGGGGTCCAATGATAGGCGTACGGTTCTCCGTGAAGGCCGACCGGGAGGTGACACCCGAAGATCGCGCGCGCTTAAACCTGGTTCTGGTGGGCGCCGCGCCCCTCAATCGGCTGGTGCACGATCTGCCGGTGCCACTGCCCGACGTCCACCCGCTGGGGGATCGGGCCTACCGCGCCGTGGTTCCCGATTCCAGGTCGGTGGGTCGCTTTGCGCTGGTCCTGGGGGCGCTCACCCCGCGCGGCTTCACGCACCTTCGCCGTTTCGCGTACCACAACACAGACGTCGAGGCACCCGAGAGCAACCGCTCCTTCCTGCTTCTGGCGGACTGAGCCGCGGTTCCGATCGAGCCCTCGTTTGACGCCGGTCCGAGGCGGAGGCGACAATGGACAGGCGGGCCGATGCATCGATCGCGGATCAGGTTGGCGTCCTCATGCCTGGCTCTTGGCCTGGCGGGCGGGTGTGGCGGGGACGGTGGCTTCTCCTTGGTGGCGCCCAGCCACAACCAGCAACAGAACGTCATGGTGATCGACGACGGGTTCGACCTGTCGGTGAGCGAGCTGCGGGGCAGGGTCGCGGCGGCCTTCACCGAGACCTGCGTCAACGAGCCGGCCCCCGACGCGGCCGTCCCGCCAGACGCGGGGGGCGCCGACGCCGGTGTCTCGCCGGACGCGGGGGGCGCCGACGGCGGCGTCTCGTCGGACGCGGGGGGCGCCGACGCCGGCGGCTCGTTCGCTCAGATGAAGCAAGATCTCATCGCGGCGCTCAGTGTCCCGGACGACAGCTGCCACTTGACCGTTGGCATCGACGCGAAAGCGGATCCCTTCCCGTCGATCGCCCAGTATCGCGGCCGCTGGAACGCGATGGTCCGCGCCAACCAGTTCGGCAATCAGGCCTTCACGCAAGCCGAGTTCACCCAGATCGCCGACGTGCTGGACGCCGAATTCCAAAACTTCCGCTATCACGGCACCGCCACCGCCGGCACCGTGGTCCACGACAATCCGACCGTCCGGTTGGTGCTGGTCGAGCGGCAGCTGCAGTCCGAGGCGACCGCGCAGAGCTCGTTTGTCTGTTTCGTGCAAGCGGACATCGACCAGGCGGTGCAGCTCTTCTCCGATCCGCAGGTGTTCGCCGCCCTGGTGAATCAACCGACCCAGATCGAGGCCGACCTCTCGGGGGCCGAGAACAAGTACCACGTCGGTCTGGTCAACAAGAGCTTCGGCGCGTCGTCGCGGGCGGCTCTGGAGGCGATGCAGATCGCCAGCAACTGTCCGACGCCCATCGACCTTTCGGCCTATTTTTCGATCCTCGATCAAGCCGAGCTCGCACACGCCGCCACGATCCAGGGGCCCGCGGTCCTCACCGTCCAGGCGGCCGGGAACGACGGCGCGCAGATCGACAGCGGCGCCGACTCGCTCTCGTGCGACCTCGGCGATCCGCTGTCGCTCCTGATCGGCGCCTACAACCCCGGCAACCAGGTCCGCAACACCTTCTCGGACTTCGGCGCCTGCGTCGATGTCTACGCCCCAGGTCAGTCGGTCGTCGCGCCCTACGCGGGCGACTGGCTGCTGTGGCTGGCCGGGACCAGCTTCTCGTCGCCGATGGTGGCGCGCACCGTATCGTTGAGCGCGCGAGCCCCGTTTGCCCCGGCGCAGGCGCGCACCGACCTGCTGGCGCTGCGCGGTGCGGACGGCAGCCTGCCGGTCTCGCTGTTCCCGAGCGACTTCTTCTACACGCCCGACGAGGCCACGACCGCCGCTCTCATCGCCGGCTCGCCCCCGCGCCGGGCATCGCCCCGGCCGCCGAGCCGGGTCGACCTCCACCGCATCCTCCACCCGCTTTCGCTACTGCGGGCGCTTCGCCGACGCTGACATTTCGGAAACACACGGGGCGTCGATTACCGACCGCGTCCGTCCTATACTGCCGCGCCAATGGGAACCATGAAGCTGCCGCCAGGGGTCGTGACGGGCAATGCTCTCAAAGAGCTGTTCGCTTATTGCAAGGAAGCCGGAGCGGCGCTGCCGTCGGTGAACGCGATCGGATCGAATTCGGCGAACGCCGCCATGGCGGCGGCCAAGGAGGCCAAGGCCCCGATCATCATCCAGTTCTCGCACACCGGCGCGCAGTTCTACGGCGGCAAGTCGCTCGACAACTCTGCGCAGCAGGCCTCGATCGCCGGTGCCGTCGCCGGCGCCCTGCACGTCCGGACGCTCGCCAAGGCCTACGGGGTGCCGGTGGTGCTGCACACCGACCACTGCGCCAAGAAGATCCTCCCCTGGGTCGAGGGCGTCATCGCGGCGGGCGAGGAGTACTTCGCGCGCAACGGCGAACCGCTCTTCAGCTCGCACATGCTGGACCTGTCCGAGCAGCCGCTGGCCGAGAACATCGAGATCAGCGCCCGGACGCTGGCGCGCATCGCCAAGATGAACATGACGCTGGAGATCGAGCTCGGCATCACCGGCGGCGAAGAGGACGGCGTCGACAACTCCGGCGTCGAGCACGATAAGCTCTACACGCACCCGGAGGACGTGCTCAAGGCCTACGACGCGCTGGGCCCGCTCGGCAGCTTCACCGTGGCCGCCGCCTTCGGCAACACGCACGGTGTCTACGCCGCCGGCAACGTCAAGCTCAAGCCGACGATCCTGCGCGATTCGCAGAAATTCATTCAGGAGCAGCGCAAGACCGGGCCGAAGCCGGTGAACTTCGTCTTTCACGGCGGCTCGGGCTCGTCGCAGGAAGAGATCCGCGAAGCGGTCTCCTACGGCGTCGTGAAGATGAACATCGACACCGACACGCAGTGGGCCTTCACGCACCCCATCAAGCAGTTCATGGACGACAAGGGCGCCTACCTCCACTCGCAGATCGGCAACCCGGAAGGTCCCGAAAAGCCCAACAAGAAGTACATCGACCCGCGCGGCTGGCTGAACATCGGCGAGAAGGGGATCACGGCCCGCCTCGTCGAGGCCTTCAAGGATCTGGGCGCCTTCGGCAAGTTCGCGTTTTGATGGAACCCTGAAAGGGTTCCAAACCTCCCGCGACGGGCTCGGGCCGGCAAAGCCGGCCCTCCCCCACGCGATCTACTCGCCTCGACGAGTGTGACGGAGAGCACCTAAGTCGCGGTGCTCTTTCAGATTTTCCGTCGGGCGGGGTCTGTCTGGGTGAGCGGACGGGGAGTCGACCCGTCCGGCCCCCAACCTGAGCCTCACCTCAATCTTGCGGCTGCAACCTCCGATATCGGGGGCGCGAGGCTCTCTTCGCAATCAAGGAGCACCTCATGCTGACACGAGCGGGATCGAAGACGGGGATTTTGACGGCGGTCGCGCTGGCGTCGCTGGCGGGCGGCTGCCGCAAGGGGTTGGATGATCAGGGGCAGATCGGCGCATCGGTCGGCGAGGTGATGGCCAGCGCCGACGAATCGGCCAACGGCAGCGGCGCCACGGCGATGCTGCCGGCCTTGCCGATCCTGCGCACGCCCGACGAGCTCAAGGGACCGGTCTGGCGCCGCGCGCTGGAGGTCCTGATGCCGTCGGCCTACGCGGCCTCCTGCACGGACGTGACGTTCTCCGCGTGCGCCGCGGGCGTACGCACGCGAACTTTCAACGGTTGCTCGATCGGGACCGCGACGCTCGACGGATCGGCGACGTTGACCTTCAGCGACACGGTGGCGTGTACGCTGGGGGCCACCGGCGACTCGGTGAACCGCATGGCCAGCTTGACGCTCACCGGACTTTACGGCGGGACGCTGGCGGTGTCTTCGCCGGGGGGCGGCCAGACGCTGACCAAGACCGACGCCGGTTTCAACTATGCGGTGCCGGGGATGGAGCGGGTCCTGACCGGCCCAGGCGGTCACACGCTCTTCGACATCAGTACCGCGACCACCTCGCCGATCGTCATGACCGGGACCACGCGGGCGGACTTCGAGATCGTCTCGGGGGCGCTGGTGGTCACGCACAACCTGGCGGGCTACTCGGTGACCCTGGAGCCCCACAATCTGGCCTGGGCGGCCACCTGCAACTGCGCGGTGTCGGGCTCGCTCACCGGAACGGTGGCGGGCGGCAAGTCGGATGGCAAGTCGGCCACGGTGACGATCACCAGCTGCGGCCACGCCGACGTCGACATCGACGGCGACACCGAGAGCGTCGTGCTGGATCGCTGCGCCGCGATCTGAGCCCTCCGCCCGAGGTAGTATCGGGCGGATGAGTCGCTCTCCCGTCGAGCCCGCGCGACTCTTCGAACGGATGAGGTCGGTTTCCTGGCGCGACCTCATCCTGGTGGGAACGCCGGTCTTGCTGGTGGTCGTCCTGGCCGGGTGGGTGGCGGCCAAGGCGATCCATTTCGGGCCGCCGGGGACGATCCGGATCGTGAGCGGGCCCGACGGCAGCGGCTATCGGGTCTCGGCCGATAAGTACAAGAAGATCATCGAGCGGTACGGCGTGAAGGTCGAGGTGCTGCCCTCGCGCGGCGCCCTCGACAACTTGGAGAAGCTGGCGACGCCATCGTTCAAGGTCGACGTCGGGTTCGTGCAGGGCGGGCTCACCGACGGGGTGGACGTGTCGCACCTCATGTCGCTCGGCAGCCTGTTCGCGCAGCCGCTCATGATCTATTGCCGCAGCGGCAAACCGATCGACCTGCTCTCCGAGCTCAAGGGCAAGCGCCTCGCGATCGGCCCCGAGGGGAGCGGCGCGCGGGCGCTGGCGCTCAAGATTCTCAAGGCCAACGAGATGGATGGCGCGCCGACCACCTTGCTCGACCTGTCTGGTGCGGAGGCGGCGCGGGCGCTGGTGGCGGGTCACATCGACGCCGCCTTCTTGATGGGCGACTCGGCGACGCCCGAGGTGATGCGCAGCCTGCGCGAGCTGCCCGGGATCGAGCTTCTGACCTTCCGGCAGGCCGACGGCTACCTGCGCAAGTTCCGGTTTCTCTCGAAGCTGACGCTGCCCGAGGGGGCGATGGATCTGGGCAAGGATTACCCGCCGCGAACGCTGGAGCTGATCGGGCCGACGGTGGAGCTGGTGGCGCGCAACCAGCTGCATCCCGCGCTGTCGGATCTGCTGATCAGCGCGGCGCGCGAGGTTCACGGAGGCCCGGGGCTGTTCCGGAACGCCGGCGAGTACCCGGCGCCGCTGGCACGCGACTTTCCGATCAGCCCCGACGCCGAGCGCTACTACAAGTCGGGCGAGCAGTTTCTCTACAAACGCCTGCCGTTCTGGCTGGCGAGCCTGCTCGACCGGTTGTTGGTGGTGTTGCTGCCGCTCCTGGTGGTGATCATTCCGGCGACGCGCATCGCGCCCGCGCTCTACCGCTGGCGGGTCCGTTCCCGCATCTACCGCTGGTACGGGGCGCTCATGGCGATCGAGCACGACATGCACGCCCAGCACAAGCCGGACGAGCGCGCGGCCGTCCTGCATCGCCTCGACGAGATCGCCGCGGCGGTGGGCGAGCTGCGGACGCCGCTTTCATTTGCCGATCAGCTCTACGTCCTGCGCGATCACGTCGCCAAGGTCCGCCGCCGCCTGCAGACCGACGAGGGCGCGGGGCTCTGACTCAGAGCGCGTCGGGGGACGGCGGGCTCGGCACGCAGCCTTGCCGGGTGTAGGTCGTGACGGCGGTGTTGGTGCTGCTGGTTGTCACCCCCAGAATCAAAGTGCCGGCCGTAGCGGTGTAGCCCATCGACGCCGGCAGCGGCGACGGAGAGACCGACGCGCAGGTGGTCGTCAAGCTGAGCGTGCTTCCCGAGGACGACGCGTGGGTGTTGGCGGCGAAGGTCTCCTCGATGTTCTGGGCGGTCCCGTCCAGGATGTCGCCGTTCCAGAAGAGCTGCGTTCCGCCGCCCGTGATCGCCAGCGTCAACCGCCGACCGGTCGGGGTGGTGGTGCCGGTGCCCACGACGGTGGTCGCGAAGTAGAGGCCGTCCTCTATCGCGCCGCCCCCGAACGCCGGCGGGGATCCCGGATCGGCGGTGAAGGGGACGCTCGGTGCGCTGTTGGTGAGCATGTTGCACGTCGGAGGCCCGAGGTCGAGGTTGGGTTCCGGAGCACAGCCGGCGTCCACTCCCCCCATGCCGCCGGAGCCCGCCGCGCCGCCGCCACCGCCGCCGCCCATGCCCCCGCCGCCCGTCGAAGGTGGGCTCGAGCTGCCGCAGGCGATCTGCGGGCCGAGGGCCAACACCGAAGCCAGAAGTCCGAGTCGCTCGAGGGCACCCACCAAAGGTCGCCTCTAGAAAAGCTTCTGCAGCGCCGCGATGACGCGATCGTTGTCTCCGGGCTTTCCGACGCTGATGCGGATCTTGGTGCGCAGCTCCGGGGTACGCCACCAGCGAACCAGCAGCCCTTGCTGTTTGAGCGTCTGATAGACCTCCTCGGCGCTCTCGCCGATCTCGACCAGCAGGAAGTTGGCGGCGGCCTCGGGCCAGGAGAGACCGAGCGCGCCGAGGGCGCCTTCCAGATGGGCTCGCTGGTCGAGCGTGCGGCGCACGCAGTCCTCGTGGTAGGCGCGATCTTCGAGGGCGGCCACCCCCAGCGCCTGCGTGATGGCGTTGACGTTGTAGCTGTCCTTCACCTTCATGAGCGCCTCGACGATCGGCGCGGCCGCGAACAGCAGGCCGAGGCGCGCACCGGCCAGGCTGTAGCTCTTGGAGAAGGTTCGCAGCACGACCAGGTTCGGGTGCTGGTCGAGGTACGGCAGGAGGCTGGCGTCGATCCCGGCGCCGAAGGCAAAGTCGACGTAGGCCTCGTCGATGACCACGATGGCGCGGGCCGCCTCGTCGCAGAGCTTTCGCACTTCCTCGACCGGGACCAGCGTCGATGACGGGTTGTTGGGGTTGGCGAGGATGATCATCTTGGCGCGCTTCTTGGTGAGGTCGGCCGGCAGCTCGTAACGGCGTCCGATCTGATGAAACGGCGAGCGCACCAGCTCCGCCCCCTGCAGGCGCGCCAGCGTGTCGTAGAGGCCGTAGGTCGGCCAGGGGCAGGCGACCCGCTGGCCCTTATCGAGGAACGCCCGGTAGAGGATGGTGAGGCAGTCGTCGGAGCCGTTGCCCGCCAGCACCTGCTCCGGCGCGACCCCGAAGCGCTCGGCGGCCGCGGCGCGCAGCTTGGCGCTGGTCGGATCGGGGTAGAGCCGCAACGATTCGTCGCCGATCGCCGCCAAGGTCGCCATCACCTGCGGGGAGGGCCCGAACGCCCCTTCGTTGGTGTTCAGCTTGACCAGATCGGCGATCTGCTCGCCGGGGGTGTAGCCCGGCATGTCACGCACGGCCGGCCGCAGCAGGTCAAGCGACGATTTCCGTTTCGGGTTGTCGGTCTTGTCTGACATTTTGAGACAGGCGTAGGCTACCCGAGATGGCCCGGGTCCTCATCATCGACGACAACGAGACGATGCGCGAGGGGCTCGGCGCCACGGTGCGGCGCATGGGGCACGAAGCGGTCCTGGCCGCCTCGGGGGACGAGGGTCTCAAACACGTGGCACCCGCGGGCGGGCGCCGCGGCGTGGACTTCGTGATCACCGATCTCAAGATGGACGGCACCGGCGGGCTCGAGGTGGTTCGGTCGGTGATCGATCGCGATCCCGAGTGTCCGGTCATGATCGTGACCGCCTTCGGCACCGTCGAGACCGCCGTCGAGGCGATGCGTCTGGGGGCCTTCGATTTCTTGCAGAAGCCGTTCGCGCCGGAGGTGGTGCGGCTCAAGGTCGCGCGGGCGCTCGAGCTGCGGGCCGAGCGCCGCGCCCGCGAGCGGGCCGAGGCGGAGAGCGCCGCTTTGCGCGCCGACGCGGCGCTGCCCTATCGGTTCTCGGAGATCGTGGGGGAGACGCCCGCCATGCGCGCGGTCTTCCAGACCATCGAGAAGGTCGCGCCCACCGACGCCTCGGTCTACATCCACGGCGAATCGGGGACCGGCAAGGAGCTGGTGGCCCGAGCGATCCACGCCCGGTCGAAGCGGTCGGCCGGGCCGTTCGTGAAGGTGAACTGCGGCGCGCTCACCGAGACGCTGCTGGAATCGGAGCTGTTCGGTCACGAACGGGGGGCCTTCACTGGCGCCATCAAGCGCAAGCTCGGGCGGTTCGAGCTGGCCGACAAGGGCACGCTCTTCCTCGACGAGATCGGCGACGTCACGCCGGCGTTGCAGCTCAAGCTCCTGCGGGTCCTGCAGGAACGCGCCTTCGAGCGGGTGGGCGGCGAGGAGACGATCAAGGTCGACGTGCGCGTGGTCTCCGCCACCCACAAGGACATCGGGGCGGAGGTCGCCGCCGGACGCTTTCGGGAGGATCTCTTCTATCGGCTGCACGTGGTCCCCTGCGAGGTTCCACCGCTGCGCGAGCGCAAGGAGGACATCCCGCGGCTGGTGGCGCACTTCATCACCAAGCTGGCGCCCCGCACCAACGCGGGAATCACCGGGATCACGGAGGTCGCGCTGGCGCGCCTCGGCGCCTACGGCTGGCCCGGCAACGTCCGCGAGCTCGAAAACGTGATCGAGCAGGCGCTGGTGTTCGGGGAAGGGACCACCATCGACATCGCGGCGCTGCCAGCGTCGGTGCGGGGCGGGCTGCCGGAAAACGCGCTGGCGCTCCCGGGGGGCGAGATGTCGCTGCCGGACCTGATCGAGGATCTGGAACGACAGCTCATCCAGCGGGCCTACGACAAGAGCGGCGGCGTGAAGACCGAGACCGCCCGCCTGCTCGGCATCAAGACCAGCGCGCTCTACTACAAGCTGGAGAAATACGGCATCGGGACCATCGAGAGCCGCGGCGACAAAGGCGTCCCGTCGGCGAAAGAGGCCGC
>JADGRB010000142.1 GCA_017881315.1 Pseudomonadota bacterium | reverse complement strand
GCGGCGCGGGCGCACCGGCCCGATCCGCGCCCTCTCCGACGGAGGGCGCTGCTTCATAACGTCGATCCAGCACCCACTCGAAGGTCAGGAGACCCACTTTTAGGGGCGCCGAGTTGACCAGTAGACGCTGGCCTAAAGGCGGATAGCATGTTGGGGACAGAGAGTTCGTCATTGTCCCGAGGCTGCCAATCGGTTGGCGCACAAACCGCAGATCTCTACAGCAGAAATATATATAAAATTGCCAATAAGAGCCGGGGTGGCGAAATGGTAAACGCGGCGGACTTAAAATCCGCTGCCGCGAAAGCGGCTTGTGGGTTCGAGCCCCACTCCCGGCACTGGGAATTGCGAGGCGCCTAGGTGGTACGCCCTCGCGATGGGTTGGCGCTACTTTGTGATCTTGCAGCCCGAGGAAATGGGAGGCTTGTACGTCGAGGGGCTGAGAGCGGATGGCCTGCGTCCGCAAGGGCAGGTGCGCCCATGAGGGCCTCGGGCGATGCTCAAGACCAGTTGGGTCCGCCGCCGTGTCCCATTCCCGCGCCAGCGCCGTAGGGGCTGGTGGTGTCCTTGGAGACCGTGGGGTCGTCGGTGTCCTCCGGTGGCGGGTTCAACAAGTAGCGCACCACGATGACGCTGCCTGGAATGAGCCACATCATGATCGTTTGAGCGATCTTGTGGGTTCGAGGAGCTCCGGATCTGAGATCGGCGAAGGCCGGAATCCGTCTTGGCGATTTACTTGCTGCCCCCGAGCTTGCCTTCCAGCTCGGCCCAGCGGGCGTACAGCCGATCGATCTCCTCCTGGCGGGACCCCACGGCGGCGATCAGCTCGACCAGGCGGCCCGCGTCGCTGGCGTGCTCGGGTCGCTCGCTCTCGGCGGTTGCTTCGGCCAGCGCGGCCTCGGCGCGCGCGAGGGTTTCCTCGATTGCGTCGTACTCGCGCTGTTCGCCGTAGGTGAGCTTTCGCCGCCCCGGGCGTGCGGCGCCGCCGGTTTCCCGACTTCGCGCGACCGTCGCCTTCTCGGCTTCCAGCTGCTGCGCGCGCCAGACCTCCCACTGCGCGAAGCTCGCGAAGGGGACGATCCCCCGCATGGAGCTGCCCGACGCGTTGGCCCCCACCTGCGTGAACGCCAGGATCGTCGTCGCCACCTGATCCAGAAAATATCGATCGTGCGTCACCAGCAGCACCGCGCCCTCGAAGCCGGTGAGCGATTCTTCCAGCACGGCCAGCGTCGGCAGATCGAGATCGTTGGTCGGCTCGTCGAGGACCAGGAGCTGGGCTTCGCGAAGCATCAGGTCGGCCAGCAGCAGGCGGCTCTGCTCGCCGCCCGAGAGCTTGCCGACCGGCATGTCCGCCTGTTCGGACTGGAAGAGAAACCGCTCCAGATAGCCCCGCACGTGAACGCGCGCGCCGCGGAAGGAAACGAAGTCTCCGTCGGGGCAAAGCGTGTTGGCCACGCTCAGCGCCGGATCCAGGGCGTCGCGGCTCTGCTGGAAATAGGCGACCTGCAGCCCGTCGGCGCGCAGCACCGTCCCCTCCGAAGGCGGCTCTTCCCCGAGCAGCACCCGGATCAGCGTCGATTTGCCGCAGCCGTTGGGGCCGAGCAGGCCGACCCGCACCCGCGGGCCCAGCAAGAGGTCGACGCCGGCGAAGATGGTGCGCCCGTCGTACCGCTTGGAGATGCCCCGCGCTTCGATCAGACGTTTGGGGTGGCGGTCGGCGCCCTGGAACTCGAGCCCCACCGTGCGGATCTCGTTGCGGGTGCCCAGCTCCTTGACCTCGTCGGCCAGGGTTCCGGCCCGCGCGATCCGGGCCTGCTGCTTGGTGCTGCGCGCGGCGGCGCCCCGCTGCAGCCACTCGGTCTCGCGGCGCAGGGTATTTCGGAGCACGATCTCGCGGCGCTCCTGCGCGTGCATGTTGTCGGCCTTGAGACGCGTGTACGCGATGTAGTCGCCGGCGACGGAGAGGAGACCGCCCGCGTTGCGGCGGTCCAGCTCCAGGATGCGCGTCGCGACCCGCTGCAGGAACAGCCGATCGTGGGTGACCGTCAAGGTCGCCGGGCCGTCGGTGCGCGCCAGGAGATCCTCCAGCCACTCGATGCTCTCGACGTCGAGGTGGTTGGTCGGCTCGTCGAGCAGCAGCAGGTCGGGGCGGCGCGCCAGCTCGCGCCCGAGCGCTACCCGTTTCTTCCAGCCGCCCGACAACGACGAGACCAGGGTGTCCGGGCCGATCCCGTCGTCGTCGCCCCGGCCGCGGCCGGCGAGCGACAGCTTGGCGAGCACCTCGCGCGTGCTGCCGTCGACGGCGCCCTCGTCGACCGCGCTGCCGACCGTGGCGCCGTCGGCAAACTGCGGCACCTGATCGAGCAGGGCCACCCGCAGGCCGCGCCGCCGGGAGACCGTCCCGTCGTCCGCCGACCGCGCGCCGGAGAGAATGCGCAGCAGCGTCGACTTGCCCGCGCCGTTCGGTCCGATGAGGCCGATGCGTTCCCCGTCCTCGATGGTGAAGCTCACGTCCCGGAACAGGGGGCGCGCGCCGAAGGCCGCGGTGAGCCCCTGGGCGCTCAGCAGGATTCCCATTTTACTTGCCCGGGGGTTTGCCGGGGTATTTGCCCGGGTGTTTGCGGGGACCCTTGGGCGAATACTTGCGCGCCGCCGGATGGGCGTGGTCCGGTCGGGCCGACGCCGGTCGCGGATGGCCCGACTGCGCGTGAGCCGGTCGGCCATAAGCTGGGCGGTTGCCGCCGGATTGCGGATAGGCGGGCCGCGCGTGGTCCGAACGGGCGGGCGACGACCGGGGATGGCCCGGCAGCGGGCGGCCGGGCCGAACCTGCTCCTGCCTCGGGAGCACGGGACGCGCCTGCTCCGGCTGCGCGTGAGTCGGTCGAGCCGGCGCCGCCGGCGGGTGCGCGGGCCGCGCGTGGGCGGCCTGTGGGTGCGCGGGCCGCGGATGGGCGGCTTGCGGGTGGGCCGGGCGCGCGTGGGCGGCTTGTGGGTGCGCAGGCCGCGGATGGGCGGCTTGTGGGTGGGCCGGGCGCAGGTGGGTCGGGCGCGCGTAGGTCTCGTGCTTGGGCGCCGGTCGTGGGTGCTCCGTCGGAGCCGTCGCCGGGCGCGGCTCGGACGGGCGTGCCTGGGGTTGGTGATCGTCGGTCGGGCGGGAACCGCTGGGAGCGGCCTGCGGGGCGTCGGCGCGCTCGATCACGACGTGTCGCGCCCGGGGATCGATCTCGGCGGCGGCGGCCGCGAACTCGCCCGCGGCATTGCCGGCGATCTCGAACAACGTTTCGCGCGGCGCGATCCGGATGGCGCCCACCTCGCGGCGGGTGACGCCGCCCCGCCGGCAGATGAGCGGCAAAAGCCAGCGCGGATCGGCGTTGTCGTTCCCGCCGATGTTCACCCGGAAGACGACGCCGCCCCGCGACAGCTCGGCGCGCGAGCGTGGGGCGCCGGAGGACTCGGAGAACCGACCGTGGGAGGGGCCGCGATCTTCCCGGGCGCCCGAACCGACCGCGGGCATGGGCACCTTGGCGAGCGGCTCGCCGGTCGGGAGTCGTGCGAGCTCGCGGGTGAGCAGCTTGCGCGCCAGGGCAGGCAGGTCGAGCTTGCCGTCGAGCTGCTTCAATAGATCGTCGGCGCCGCTGTCGTCGGGCTCGATCTCGCTCACCAGCTCCTCGACCAGATGGGTCAAGGCGGCCGCCGCGATCGTCTTGGCCGAGGGCGCCGGCGTCCAGACCGGCTTGACGTGCGCGCTCTGCAGCAGCCGCTCGGCCTTGTACCGCTCGACCACGCGGGCGATCACCACCGCGGTCCCCTTGCGCCCCGCGCGGCCGGTGCGCCCGCTGCGGTGGGTGAGCGACTCCGCGTTCAGAGGAAGATCGGCGTGGACGATCAGATCCACGTCGGGCAGGTGCAGCCCGCGCGCGGCGACGTTGGTGGCCACCAGCACCTGCACCTCGCCGCGCCGCAGTTGCTCGAGGGCCCGATCGCGCTCGGCCTGAACGCGATCACCCGAGATGGCGACCGCTGAAAACCCGCGCGCCACCAGGGCCGCGTGCGTCGTCGCCACCCCTTCGCGCGTGGTGCAAAAGACGATGGCGCGGGGGTTGCCGGCCGCGCGCAGCACGTTGACCACCGCGGCCAGGCGATCGCCGCCGGCGATCAGGTGCGCGACGTAGGTGATGTCGCTGTGGGCCGCGGCTCCCTTGGCCGCTCCGCCCTCGACCTTGCGCGGATCGATCGCCAGCGCGTCGCGCTGAAACTTGCGCGCCATCGCGCGGATCTCGGTCGGCAGGGTGGCCGAGAGCAGCAACGTGCGGCGCGTCGCCGGCGCCGTCTTGAGGATCGTCTCCAGGTCTTCGCGGAAGCCGAGGTCGAGCATCTCGTCGGCCTCGTCCAGCACCACCACCCGCAGATCGGAGAGCGTGAGCCGCTGCCGGCGCAGCAGATCGACCAGGCGCCCGGGCGTTCCGATCACCAGGTCGACGCCGCGCTGGAGAATGCGCAGATCGCCACCCACCGGGGTTCCGCCCGTGAAGGCCGCCAGCCGCAGGCCCGTCTTCTGCAGCAGCCAGGCCAGCTCCTCGCGCACCTGGGCCGCCAGCTCGCGCGTCGGCACGATCACCAGCGCGACCGGATTCGGACCGTGCGTCGCCTTGCCAGCGCCAACGCCGCCATCCGCTGTCGGTTGAGCGAGCAACGTCTCGGCCAGCGCCCCGCCGAAGGCGATGGTCTTGCCCGACCCGGTCTCGGACGAGACCAGCAGATCGCGCCCCGCGCAGCCCGGATCGAGCACCGCCGCCTGGACCGGGGTGGCGGTCTCGTAGCCGCGCGCGGTCAGCGTGGCCGCCAGGGCGGGGTGCAGGTTGAGCTCGGCGAACTTCATGGCGGCGCGAGGTCTAGCACGATCCAGCGCGAAACCCCGGCAGAGGGTCGGAACTTGATGCTATACGCGGCCGGTGATTCGCCTCGCTTCGGTCACCAAGCAGCACGGTCCCCGCGTCCTTTTCGTCGACGCGGACGCCGCCATTCAGCGCGGCGAGAAGGTGGGGCTGGTGGGCCCGAACGGCGCGGGCAAATCCACCATCTTTCGCCTCATCATGGGCGAGGAGTCTGCCGACGATGGGCAGATCTCGATCGATCGCGGCGTCACCATCGGCTACTTCAGCCAGGACGTGGGCGAGATGGCGGGGCGGAGCGCCGTCGCCGAGACGATGGACGGCGCCGGTGCCGTGTCGGAGGTGGCCACCGAGCTGCGCGAGCTGGAGCTGGCGCTGGCCGATCCGGCGCGCGCCGACGAGCTCGACCGCCTGGTGGAACGGTTCGGCGATGTGCAGGTCCGCTACGACGAGCTGGGCGGCTACGCGCTGGAGGCGCGCGCGCGGGAGATCCTGGCCGGGCTGGGATTTTCGCAGCAGATGCAGGACGGAGACGTCGGCGCGCTGTCGGGCGGCTGGAAGATGCGCGTCGCGCTGGCGCGCATCCTCTTGATGCGCCCCGACGCCATGCTGCTCGACGAGCCGTCGAACCACCTCGATATCGAATCGATCATCTGGCTGGAGGGATTTCTCAAGGGCTACGACGGCGCGCTCCTGATGACCTCCCACGACCGGGAGTTTCTGAACCGGGTGGTCGGCAAGATCATCGAGATCGACGGGGGCGTGCTCACCACCTTCTCGGGGAACTACGACTTTTACGAGAAGCAGCGAGCGGTCAACGAGGCGCAGGTCGAGGCGCAGCACGCCCGCCAGCAGGCGATGCTGGCCAAGGAGATGCGCTTCATCGAGCGCTTCAAGGCGCAAGCGGCCAAGGCGGCGCAGGTGCAGTCGCGGGTCAAGAAGCTGGAGAAGATCGAGCGGGTCGAACCGCCCAAGCAGCGCAAGACGCTGGTGTTCGAGTTCCCGGCGGTCGCGCGTTCCGGCGACGACGTCGTCAAGATCGAGGGACTGCGCAAGGGCTACGGCGAGCGCGCCCTCTATAACGGCTTCGATCTGATCGTCCGCCGCAAGGAGCGCTGGTGCGTGATGGGCGTCAACGGCGCCGGCAAGTCCACGCTGCTCAAGCTGGTGGCCGGCGAGATCCAGCCCGACGCGGGCGGCGTCACCGTCGGGGCGAGCGTCAAGATGGGCTACTTCGCCCAGCACGCCATGGAGGTCCTGGAGCCCGAAAAGACCGTCTGGCAGACGCTGGAGGAGTCGTTCCCGCTGGCCTCGGTCGGCTCCCTCCGCTCGCTGGCGGGCTGCTTCGGGTTTTCCGGCGACGAGATCGAGAAGACCTGCCGCGTGCTCTCGGGCGGCGAGAAGGCGCGGCTGGTGCTGGCGCGGCTGCTCTACGACCGTCCGAACTTCCTGGTGCTCGACGAGCCGACCAACCACCTCGACATCGCCACCAAGGAGATGTTGATCGCGGCGCTCCACGACTTCGAGGGGACGATGCTGTTCGTGTCGCACGATCGCGAGTTCCTGGCGGGCCTGTCGAGCCGGGTGCTGGAGCTCGGGCCCGACGGTCCGATCCCCTACGGCGGGGGCTACCGCGAGTACGTCGCCCGCAGCGGCCACGAAGCCCCCGGGTTGCGCTGAACGCGCTCAAGTCGGTTAAGATCGACCGGCGTGCTGCTCCCGCTCCCCGTCGTCGCGATCGTGGTCCTGGGAGCGCTCGCGATCCTGTCGGCCGAGCGGCGCATCGCCTGGCTCCACATTCCGACCAAGCCGCTCGCGACCTTGCTGCTGCTGGCCGTGGTCGGGTGGCCGCGGACGCGGTTTGCCTGGTGGGTGGACGCCGGCATCGCGCTGTCGGTCGCCGGCGACGTGGCGCTGATCTGGTCGGGCCAGCGCTCGTTCCTGATCGGGCTGGCGGCTTTTCTGCTCGCGCATCTGGCTTATGTCATGGCGTTCGCGGGCGTGGCGGCCTGGTCGCCGCATGTCGCGCTGGTCGCGGTCGTCGCGCTCGCCGTCACGGCGCTGGTGCTGCGCGCGATCTGGCCGGGCGCCGCCGGGATGCACGCGCCGACGGTGGCGTACGGTCTGGTGATCAGCGCGATGGTGATCGCCGCGTCGGCGACGGTGGGCGACGGATCGTTCGCACCCGGACCGCTGGCCTTCGGAGGGGCCGTTCTCTTCTATGCCTCGGACGCCAGCCTGGCGCTCAACCGCTTTCGCCGGCCGATCCCACACATCGCCTTCTGGACGTTGGGCGTCTACTGGCTGGGTCAGATCGGCATCGCGCTCTCGGCGCACGCCGCCCCGCGCTGACGGCCCTCAGCCCGGACGCAGCGCGCCGGGGCTGACCCGCGAGATCACCGCTTCCAATGCCCGGAAGAAGCCGATCCGATCGAGCAGCGGGTTCATCCAGCCGACGGTGATGCAGTAGGATTTGTTCTGCGGCGAGGCGTGGTGGGTGGCGTGGTGCTCGGGCGACAGGATGAGCCCCATCCGCTGCAGCGCGCGGATCCAGCCCGCCGGATGGTCTTCGTGCGCCCACTTGTGAAACTGGTTGGTGCAGAAGACGAACCAGGAGGTGAACGCGACGACGACGGTGCAATAGAAGTAAGCCCCGGTGGTCTTCGGCATCGTCAGCATCAGGAACCCCAGGATCGGGGAGACCACGATGCAATTGTTGCCGTTGGTCTCGATGAAGTCGTGGCGGGTGATGTCCTTGGGATCGACGTGGTGGTAGCGGAACGGACGCACGAAGTTCGGACCGAAGACCGGCGTGGTCTCGTCCCCCACGGTATCGCCCGCCCAGTGGACGAAGCCAGACAGGAAATCCGCCACCAGGTACCCGATCAGCGTCGCCGCCCCCAGACCGATCAGGTCGCGGGTGCGACCCATCGCGCCTGCGATCCGGAATCCGATGAAGGTGAGTGCTACGAAGACGAAAGTGATGCCGACGATCTCGAGCACCCTATGGCCAAGCCCGTAGGGGCTGGCAGGGGCTGTATTTGTCATGTTCAGAACATAGCTTATAGGAAATCGGGCAAGATGGGGGGCACGACATGGACCCGGCCGCCCCGACCCTGACGGTCGTCGTCCCCTGCTACAACGAAGCCGAGCGGCTCGACGGTGCGCCGCTGCTGGCCTTCATTCGGGGGAACCCAGACTTCTCGCTGATCCTCGTGGACGACGGCTCTACCGACGCGACCGCCCAATGTCTGGCCGCCATCGCCTCCGAGGGGGGCGGCCGTATCGAGGTTCTGACGCTGCGGCCCAACGCCGGAAAGGCCGAGGCGGTGCGTCAAGGGATGCAGGCGGCCATCGCGCGGGGGGCGCGCCTCGTCGGCTACTTCGACGCCGATCTTTCGACGCCGCTGACCGAGGTTGCCCGCTTGCGGGAAGCGCTCGGGCGCCCGGGCGTGGAGGCGGCCATCGGGGCGCGCGTGGCGCTGCTCGGGTGCGACATCCAGCGGAGCGCCGTCCGCCACTACCTAGGGCGGATATTCGCCACGGCCGCGTCGCTCATCTTGAAGGTGCCCGTCTACGACACCCAGTGCGGAGCGAAGCTGTTTCGCGCCACGCCGGCCTTGGCGGTGGCCCTGGATGACCGGTTTCTTTCGCGCTGGGCCTTCGACGTCGAGCTCCTGGGGCGGCTGCTGACCGGCGGCGCGACGCGCCCGCTGCCGCTGTCGGCCATCGTCGAGGTGCCGCTCGCCGTCTGGCGCGACGTAAAGGGATCGAAGCTCGGGGCCGGCGCCATGGTGCGCTCGCTCCAGGACCTGGCTCGAATAGGTGTCGACCTGGCCGGGCGGCGCCGCACCGGAGGGATCAACGCGTGAACCGGGCTCGACTTGCCGAGGCGTTCCGCCGCACTTATCTTCGCATCGATCCGCGCAGCCTGGCGCTCGGTCGGATCGCGATCGGGCTGGTTCTGATCGCGGATCTCCTGCGCCGGATTCCGTGGCTCCGGGATTTCTATAGCAACGCCGGGTTGATCCCGAACCACACCGTCCTCTGGCGCCCGCCCTTCCCGCGAATCTTTTCGGTCTTCTTCATGGCCTCCCTGCCGGAGGAATCGGCGCTGCTATTCCTGTTCGCGTTCGTCTGCTTCTTCTGTTTGCTGATCGGCTACCGGACCAAGCTCTTTCACGTGCTGTCGTTCGCGATGACGACCAGCTTGCACAACCGCATCATCTTTGCGGAGAACTGGGGCGGCGTCGCGATGGGGGTGCTCATCGTCTGGACGGCGTTCCTGCCGCTCGGGCGCCGGTTCTCGGTCGACGCGCTCCTCGCCAGCCTTCGCTCGCGTCCCCACGAAACGCCCGAGGAGCTGGCGGCCGGGGTGCCGCCGCCGGACGACCGGCCCATGTACGCGTCGCTGGCGGTGCTGGGGTTGCTGCTCCAGATCGCCGTGATCTACGGTTTCAACTACCTGCACAAGTCCGGGCTGACCTGGCGCAACGGCACCGCGGTCCACTACGTGCTCTACCAGGAGCGGATCATCACCTGGCTGGGCGTCTGGGTGCGCGAGCACCTTCCGTTCTCGTTCACCAAGCTGCTGACCTACGGCACGCTGGTGGTGGAGGCCGCGGCGCCGATCCTGGTGCTGACGCCGATCTTCTGGCGCTGGACGCGTTTCGTCGCGGCGCTGCTGCTGGTGGGGTTGCACACCAGCATCGCGCTGGTCGTCAACCTGGGGATTTTTTCGGCCGCCATGCTGGCCTTCCAGCCGTTTCTGATCACCGAGGCGCAATGGCAGCTCTTCGCGCGGTGGGTGCCGCAGCGTGGGCGGGCGCGTACCGTGTTCTACGACGCCGACTGCGGCGTGTGCACGCTGGTCGTGCGGGTGCTTTCGCGCATGGACGTCCACCGGCGGCTGCGCTGGATCTCCAACCGCGATCTGGCGGCGCTCCCGGCGGGTTTCGATCCGGCGCCGCTCGAGCAGACGATCCTGGTGGTCGACCGCGACGCGCCGGATCGGCGCTGGACGCGCTCCGACGCCTTCGCCGAGATCTTCGCGGCGCTGCCCTTCGGACGCTGGTGGTCCTGGCCCTTGCGCTTGCCGCTGGTGCGCACCGTCGCGGGGCGCGGTTACGATCTCATCGCGCGCCACCGGACCGCGATCTCGACCTGGCTGGGTCTGGCGGCCTGCGGCCTTCCGTCGCCGTCGAGCCCGGAGGGCCCGGTCGCCGTCCGGACGCCGCTTCGCGCCTGGCTGACCGCCCGCCTGCCCTTCGCACGCGAGATTGGCGCCGCGCTGGTGTTCGTCACGCTCGCGGCCGACGTCACCGTGGCCAACCCCGCTATTCCATCCGCCCTCCGGATCGAGCACCGGCCCGAGTGGATGGTCGCCGCGGTCATGTACCCGCACCTCTTCGAGGGTTGGTCGCTGTTCTCGCCGGAGGCGCCGCTCACCGACGAGACGGTCTACGTCGACGCGGTCACGCGCGACGGGCGGCACGTCGATCCCTACAACGAGATCGGCAGTCGGGTCGCGACGGTGCCGATTGACGACGTGCCGGTCCGTCTCGGGCACTCCTCGTTCTGGTGCGACTACACGTTGCGAATTCCGGAGGCGGCGGTCCTCCACCAGGCGCTCATCGAGTGGATCCTGCGCTATCCCGAGCGGACCGGGCAGGGCGCCGACACCCTCGTGAAGTTCGACGCCTACGTCGTCGAGCACGACAGCCCGGGCCCCGGCGAGACCGAGCCGCAGCGAGCGCGCAAGCGCCGGTTCTTGAGTTGGCCGTGACGCGCCTCGCGTCGTTTCGGCGCCGCCTGGTCGATCACCACCTCACGATCGATGCGCGCAGCCTGGCGCTGGGACGCATCGGGCTGGCGCTGATCCTGCTGTTCGATCTGCTGCGGCGGATCCCGGTTCTCCGACTCTTCTATTCGAATGAGGGGCTGCTGCCGAACCACACGCTGCTCTGGCGCCCACCGACGCAGTGGATGTTTTCCTTCTTCTTCATGGCCTCGCTGCCCGACGAGGCGGCGGTTGCCTTCATCGTCTGCGGGCTGGTTTACCTGGCGTTGCTGGTGGGTTGGCGGACGCGGCTCATGCAATTCCTGGCGCTGGTCTGCGTGCTGAGCCTGCACAGCCGGGTCACCCTCCTCGAAAACGGCGGCGACTGGATGCTGGGCGAGCTGGCGCTCTGGACCGCGTTCCTGCCGCTCGGCCGGCGTTTCTCAGTCGACGCCGTGCTCGCCAGCCTCCGCCGCCACCCCGAAACCACCGCCTCCGACCTCGCGGACCGCCACGCTTCCGACCTCCGCCCCTCCGTCGCGCCCGAGCTCGCGTCGCCGGCACTGATCGCGTCGGGGGAGGGCGAGCTTCGCTCGCCCGAGCCCATCGCGGGGGGCGCGGGACCCTCCCAGGGTCCCGACCAACAATCGTCGGGCGCGGGACCCTCCCAGGGTCCCGACAACAACGTGGTTACCTTGGCGGCGTTCGCGCTGGTGCTGCAGCTCGCGACCTCTTACTTCTTCAACGCCATCCAGAAGGGGGGGCCGACCTGGCGGCAGGGGTCGGCGGTCCACTACGTGATCTACCAGAACCGCATGGTCACCTGGTTCGCGGTCTGGATGCGCGGACACATGACCCTCGGGCTATCCCGGGTGCTCTCCTGGGCGGCGCTGGCGACCGAAGGCGCTCTGCCGGCGCTGCTGCTTCTCCCCATCCAGCGCGTCTGGACCCGGCGCGCGGCGATCCTCGCCGTCATTGGGCTGCACCTGGGGTTTCAGTGCTTCATCAATCTCGGCGTCTTCTCCTGGGCGATGATCGGGTACACGCCGTTCCTGCTCACGGCCGCCGATTGGTCGCTGTTCACGCGGATCGCGGCGCGGCGCGGGCGGCGGGTGGTCGCCTATTTCGACGCCGACTGCGGCGTCTGTTTTCAAATCGCGCGGGTCATGGCCCGCCTGGACGTCTTGGGACGGGTGCGCTTCGTCTCGAGCGCCGACGTCCCCGCCGGGATGGAAGGTGTCTCGCCCGAGCTGCTGGCGCGAACGATCGTGGTGGTGGACGAGACGACCGGGGCCCGGAGCACCCGCGCCGACGGCGTGGCGCAGATCCTGCGCGCGCTTC
>JADGRB010000386.1 GCA_017881315.1 Pseudomonadota bacterium | reverse complement strand
ACCGACCCCATCTTGCGCAGGTACATGCGCACCGGGTCGTTGGTCTTCGAGTAGCCGTCGGCGTCCTCCTCTTCCTCGGGCTCCTCCTTCTTGGCCTCGACCTCTTCCTCTTCTTCTTCCTCGGCGTCGGCCCCTTCACCCTTCTCGGCGACCTTGAGCTTGGACGACGAATCGACGATCTCGATCCCTTCACCCGAAAAGGCGGACAGCCAGTCGTCCATCTGATCGGACGACACGATGTTCTCCGGCATGTGCTCGTTGACCTCGTCGTAGGTCAAAAAGCCCTTCGCCTTGCCCATCGTGATGAGCTCGCGCTTCTTGCGCTCGCTCTCCTTGTTGGAGGTGGACGCCTTCTTCTTCGGAGCACCGTTCTTTGGAGGGCGCGGCGTGCGAGGTACCTCCTCTTCGTCGGTGTCGTCGTTGTCGGATTCGTTGTCGAACGTATCGTGTTCCATGGTCCCTAAGGCCTTTGCGAGGCTGTCTGGAGCCCCTTTTTTGTTTGCTGAAGCTCGATGCCTCTCACCAAGAGAGCGCGTGCCGTCGCCTCGTCACCGCGCGTCCGCGCCTCTCTTAGCATGCGTTCGTTCTCGGTCATCTCTGCATCTACACGCATCGTCTCGAGCTTGATGGCCAGCTTGCGGAGCTGGGCCGACGGGTCCGGCGCGGAGGAGATCCCGCGGTCCATCATGGCGGCCGCCAGCGTGGCGCGCACCTCGGGCGAGGCCGACTCCAGCCAGGCCGGCACGTCGATCCGCTGGTCCGCCGCGATCTGCTCGCTGGCGACGCGGAAGGCGCGCCGCAAGCTCGGGTCGACCAGCAGCTGACCCGCGCGCGCCGCCTCGGGATTGCCCATCAGCTCCGGGTGGGAGACCAGCAACACCAGGAGGTGAAGCTCCTCGGACGGCAGATGCGCGGCGGCGACCGGGGCCGACGCAGCGGCCGGCGCTCCCGCGTCCGCCTGCATCGACGGGCGGTTGACTCGGGCGGCCTGGGCCGCAGCCTCGCGCAGCGCGCGGGTCACCTGCTGGGGCGTCATGCCCAGGACGGACGCCAGCTGGCCGGCGTAGAGCTCCCGCTTGGTCTGGTTGCGGACCCGCACCAGCAGCTCCGCGACCCGCTCCAGCGTCGCGATCTTGCCGGGGATGCTGCTCTCCTCCGCGGCGTCCTGGATGAATTGATCGAGCATGGGACGCGCGCCCTCGACCAGACGGCGAAAGGCCGCCGGGCCGTCGGCAGCGCCGCGCACGAAATCGTCGGGATCGACGCCGGCCGGCAGCCGCGCCACCCGCCCGTCGACGTCGGCGTCCACGAAGAGGGGGATCGCCTTCTGCCCGGCGCGCTGTCCGGCGGCGTCGCCGTCGAAGACCACCGTCACCGTCTTACTGGCCAGGCGGCCGAGCTCCGTCACCTGCTCCACGGTCAGCGCGGTCCCCATCGGGGCGACCGCCTCTTCGATGCCGGCCTGGTGCAGCGCCAGCACGTCGAAGTTTCCTTCCACCACGATGGCCGTTCCGCTGCGGCGGATGGCGTCCAGCGCCGCGTGCAGGCCGTAGAGCGACTCCTTCTTGTGAAAGAGCGGCGACTCCGGCGAGTTGACGTACTTGCGGTCCTTGGCCTCCGGATCGAGCAGCCGCCCGCCGAACCCGATCACGCGTTTTTGGCGATCGATCACCGGCAGCATCACCCGGTCGCGGAAGAAGTCGTAGCGCCCCCGCTCGTTGACCCCGACCAGACCGAGCTGCTCGAGGACCGACGCGGGGATCTTCTGGTCGGCCAAATAGGAAGAAAGGCCGTCCCAGCGCGAGGGCGCGTAGCCGACGCGGAACCGGTCGCGCACCTCCTGGCCGATGCCGCGCCCCTCGACGTAGGCGCGGGCGGCGGCGCCCGCGGGCGACAGGTATTGCTGCTCGAAGTAGGAGGCCGCCAGATCGAGGGCGCGGAACATTCGATCGCGTTCCGACTCGGCTTCGTGGCGCGCGCGCCGCTCGGCCGGGGTGAGCGGACGAATCTCGAGGTCGACGCCCGCCGCGGTGGCCAGGTCGGTCAAGACGTCCATGAAGGGACGTTGCTCGACCTTGACCAGAAAACTTATGACGTCACCTTTTTCATCGCAGCCGAAACAGTGGAAGAACTGGCGGGGCTCATGCACCGTGAACGAGGGTGTCTTCTCGCTATGGAAAGGGCACAACCCTTTCCAGCTCCCCGTTCCCGCCCTTTTGAGCTCCACATGACGCTTGACGATATCGACAATATTTGTGCGGTCCCGTACGTCGTCGATCTTCTCCCTAGGGACTAAAGGCAAAGGAGTATCCGCCGCACGGAAAGGCGCGCATTTTTTAGCGTAAGGCGCCCCCAAGTCAAGCGGCGGGGTGACGATTTCTCGACGAATCCCCCGGCGGCGCTCCGCCGGGGGAAATCCGCGTGAAATTCGCCTGTTGCGTCAGGCGCCGCGGGCAGAGGGGTTCCTCTCGAAAAAGGGACCCTCAAAGGGTCCCTTAGACCCCCCGCGAAGATCACCGCCGGGCGAAGCCCGTCGGCGTACACGCGCCTACTGACCTTCGCCGCCCTGCAGGTGCGCTTCGTCGCTGCGTTTCAGGATGATGAATTCGACGCGGCGGTTCTGGCTCCAGCAGTCTTCGTTGTGCTGGGTGCAGATCGGCTTGGTCTCGCCGTAGCCGTGGCTCTTCATGCGGCCGGGCAGCACGTTGCGCTGCTCGAGCGCGACCCGGACCGAGTGGGCGCGCCGCTCGGTCAGGTCGAGGTTGTGCGCGTCGTCGCCGCGCTCGTCGGCGTGCCCCTGGATCTCGATCTGCTCGATCTGCGGGTTGCCGTTGAGGGTGGCCGCGATGGCGTCCAGCAGCGGGAAGGAGACCGACTTGATCTCGTCCTTGTCGGTCTCGAAGTAGATCTTGTCGAGGATCTCCAGCTTGCCCTTGTGGATGATGACCTTCCCCTTGTCGGGGCAGCCGTCCGCATCCTGATAGCCGTTGTAGGTCTCGGGCTCGTTGGGGCACTTGTCCAGCTTGTCGGGGATCCGATCGTGGTCGTTGTCCGGATCGGGGCAACCGTCGTTGTCCTCGAAGCCGTCCTTGTCCTCGGGATCGTTCGGACAGAGATCGTTCTTGTCCGGGATGCCGTCCTTGTCGTTGTCCGGATCCGGGCAACCGTCGGCGTCCTCGAAGTTGTCCTTGTCCTCGGGATCGTCGGGGCACTTGTCGACGTCGTCGGGGATGCCGTCGCCGTCGCGGTCGAAGGTGGTGTTGTCGGGGCAGCCGTCGGCGTCCTGGTAGCCGTTCTTGGTCTCCGGATCGTTCGGGCACTTGTCGTCGACGTCGGGGATGCCGTCCTTGTCGTTATCCGGATCGGGGCAGCCGTCGGCGTCCTCGAAGTCGTCGAAGTCCTCGGGATCGTCGGGACACTGGTCCACGTCGTCCTTGTAGCCGTCGCCGTCGCGGTCGCCGATCGACGGCTCGAAGATGAAGCCGATAAAGGCGCGGGGCGCGGCGCCACCGTAGGCGTCCGCGACCCGCCAGCCGCCGCCGATCTCGAAGAACGAGTTGCGGGCCAGGTAGAGCTTGATGCCGCCGATCACCTCGGCGGTGGGGCCGAGCTTGCTGGTGGTGTTGTCGGGATTGAGCTTGAGCGAGCTGGTGCCGTAGCTGCCGTAGATCTCGCCCACCAGGTCGAACTTCTGCGGGACGATCCCGTAGGAGACACCGAAGCTGCCCAGGAACTCGCTGCCGATGTCGATCCCGGCGTTGGTGAGGATGGGCATCCCCATGAACTGCGGGGCGGTCATGCCCGGCGGGGGGTTGAACGCGTTCATGTCGTCGCGGAACACCGAGTGGTGCCCGCGGATGCGCATGCCGCCGTTGATGGCGGCGCGGAAGCGCCCCAGGTACCCGAGCTCCGTGTCGAGTACGGCGGTGGGCTGGAAGATGGTCTGCCCCTCGCCGAAGAAGGTGCTCTTGTCGCCGGTGGGGAGGATGATCGACGGGATGATCGCGAGCCCGAGGCCGTTGCGGGTGGCGTTCATGAGCCGGATCTTGGGGTGAACCTGCAGGTCGCCCAGACCCTGCGCGGTGAAGGTCCAGTCGCTGCCGGAGTTGGCCCCGCCGTTTCCAGGATCGCTCGGGTAGCTCTGCCCCGAGATGATCGCCATCGGCAGGATCATCCCGAGCTCGAAGCCCAGGTGCGGCAGGCGGGTGAATCCGACCGCGGCCTGCAGCGACGGCGTCACCAGCGTCCCGATCTCGAACTTGGTCGCCTGCATCGGGGTGCAGCAGGTGCTGGTCAGCGTCAGCGGCTTGCGCGCGTACGCGGTCACCAGGCCGAACGAGATGTCCCCCTGTCCCAGGATCGCCGAGGAGTTGACCGTGATGAACCCCTT
>JADGRB010000385.1 GCA_017881315.1 Pseudomonadota bacterium | reverse complement strand
CCGCCTCGGGTGGCAGCGGCGGCTCGCATGTCGGCGGGGCAGGCGGAACGGCCGCCTCGGGTGGCAGCGGCGGCTCGCATGTCGGCGGGGCAGGCGGCGTAGCGACCGGGGGCGCCGGCGGCGTGGCGGCCGGCGGCACGGGCGGAGCGCCCGCGGGTGGCCGTGGGGGAGCGTCGGCGGGTGGGGCCGGGGGGGGAGCGGGTGGGACATCGCTTGGGGGTGCCGGCGGCACGGCGGGTGCTGGCGGGGCGGGCGGAGGCGGTGGGCGAGCGGGGGCCGGCGGTGGCGGAGCGGGCGGAGCGTCCACCGTCCAGACTCCGAACCTGATCGTCAACGGCGACGGCGAAGCCGCGCCCGGCTCCACCGATGGCTCCCCGGTGAGCACGCCGGGATGGACCTCGACCGGCGAGGCCACGGCCATTCAATACGACAGCTCGGGCTATCCGGCATCGACCGATCCGGGACCGCCAGATCGAGGGAGCAACTTCCTGGCCGGCGGCGTGAACGACGACTCGTCGTCGCTCTCGCAGGCGATCGACGTGTCGACCTACGCGACGGCCATCGATGCGGGCGGGGTGACCTACGCCCTTTCCGGGTACCTGGGCGGGTGGCAAGATCAGGGGGATGCTTCCACGCTGCAGCTGACCTTCGAAGGGGCTGGCGCGACTCCTCTCGGTACGGGCTCGATCGGCCCCGTGACGCCGGGCGATCGGGCCAACGCCACCAGCCTCCTGCTCCGCAGCACCACCGGCTCCGTTCCGACCGGAACCCGATCGATCGCGGTCGACCTGACCATGATCCGCCTATCCGGCGTCAACAACGACGGCTACGCCGACGATCTGGCGCTGATCTTGAGCGGCGTCTGAGATTCGAGGGCCGACCAAAAATTTGACGGATTGCCGAGGCTGGGGAAGATGAGTCAGGTGATAAATGCTGGGCGAGTTTCCTGATGGTCGTGTCCGTTCACTTCAGAAAGGCTTCGTGCTGGTCTCTGCCGGGCCCCGTCGGGGCACGGTAGCGAGCCTGCAGCGGCGGCTGCGTGCGCGCGACGAGGTCCCGACTTCGGGCCAGATCGTGCTTCGCGCGATCAGCCAGACCTTGCGCTAGGACGCTTCATTGTTCCGCCTTCTCAAGCTGGGCGTCGCCCTGATGGGTTTCGTCGCGTTCGCCTGGTTCGGGGCGACGGTCAAGCTCGGTCCACGCACGCTGTTCGAGCATCTGCACGCCATCGGTCAGACCAAGGAATCGCAGGATCTGGTCGACGGTACCAAGCGGGCGGCGGGGCCCCTGGTCGACGACGTCCGCCGCCACATCGCGAGCAAGCCGGAACCGGCGGGCGTCGCTCCCCCCGACGGGGGCGCACCCGAAGAGCGACTCTCGTCGTCCGATCTGCACGAGCTTCACCGCCTGATCCGCAAGGTCGATCGCTGATCGCGGGCGTGGCGCTCGGCCAGCGGGCGCCCGCAGGGGACGCGCGCGAGGCGCCCGCATCGCGTAGGCTCTCGCCCGGTATGCGTCTCGTCGCCCCGATCGCGCTCGGCCTCGCGTGCCTCGGCGTCGCACCGGTTTCCGCGGACGCGCGCGATGCGCCGCTCTGGACGAACGCGCCCCGTCGCCCGGCCGTGAGAGCCGGCCAGGCCACCAAGGTCGGCGAGACCGGCGGGGGCTTCGCCGATCTCGCCGGGCGGGCACGCGCCGCGGTCGTTCACGTGCGGGGCGAGATGCCCGAGGGCGGCACGGCGACGGAGTCCGAGGGGGAAGGCGGCAAGACCTCGATCGGGACCGGGTTCATCATCAACAAGAGCGGCTACGTCGTCACCAACGAACATGTCGTGCGCGGGGTGGTCGATCTGCGGGTGCGGCTCTACGATGGGCGCGAGCTGCCCGCCTGCGTCGCGGGCGCCGATCTGCCCACCGACATCGCGCTGCTCAAGATCGAGGCCAAGGGGCCGCTGCCGGTGCTGGCGTTCGGCAACTCCGACGCCGTCCGCGTCGGTGAGCCGGTGATCGCGATCGGCAATCCCTACGGTTTCAACCACAGCGTCACCGCCGGGATCGTCTCGGCCAAGGAGCGGGTGGTCGATAGATCCAGCCTGCACGAAGAGCGGGCCGAGGATCTCTATTCGTTCTTCATCCAGACCGACGCGTCGATCAACCTGGGGAACTCGGGCGGCCCGCTCATCGATGCGACGGGCGCCGTCATCGGCATCAACGCGGCGTTCTGGGCGGGCCACCCCCTGCAGCCCGCGCAGGGGATCGGTTTCGCGATTCCGATCAACATGGCGAAGGCGCTCTTGCCACGTCTGGTCGAGACCGGGACCGCGCGGCGGGCGTTCTTGGGCGTCGACGCCCAGCCGATCGATCCGGAGCTCGAGGCGGCGCTCAAGCTTCCGTCGGGGCGCGGCGCCCTCATCGCCAGCATCGAGAAGGCGTCGCCGGCCGAGGCGGCGGGGCTCGAACCGGGCGACGTCGTGGTGGCCTGGGATGGCAGCGAGGTGGCGACCAGCGAGGATTTCAAGATCGACGCTCAGCTCAGTGTTCCCGGCGCGCGGATCAAGATCGCGATCCTGCGCGATGGAAAACGCGCCGAGCGCGAGATCGTTCCGCGGGTCGCGCCGATCAAGGACGTCGCGCCCCCGCACCCTTCGAGCTGCACGCGCCCGCGCGAGCCGCTGCAGGCGAACGTCGATGACTTCGACGTGCAGCAGGCTCCGGCCCGGGCCGGCGCGCCAGCGGGCAGCCGCGGCGTCGCGGTCTCTCGCGTGACCGACCACAGCGCCGCGGCTCAGGCCGGCCTCAAGGTCGGGGACGTGGTGTTGCGCATCGGCACGACCGGCGTGCGCACGCCACCCGATGTCGCGGCGGCGCTCGGCGGCTATAAGCTGGGGGCGCCCGTTCCCATGCTGGTTCGGCGCGGCGGGTTCGACTTCTGGATGGCCTTCACACGGCGATGAGGTGACGAGTGACGATGATGGACGAGAAACGCTATCGACAGCTCCTCGACGACGCGTTCGCCGCGGTTGATCGCGCGTTCGAGGCGGTCGATCCGGACGTGGCCGAGGTCTCGGTTTCGCAAGGAGCTCTGACCATCACCTATATGGAAAAGCAGCGGCTGATGCTCACCCCCCAGCCGTCGCCGCGCCAGCTGTGGGTCGCGTTCCGCGATCGCGCCTGGCATTTCGATTGGGACGAGAGCCGGCGATCCTGGCTGGACGATCGTGGGCTGGGCATCGATCTCTTCGCCCTCATCGAAGAGACGACCCGCGACGCGTCCGGCGCGACCGTCCAGATCGCGAGGGCCGCCCTCCGATGAATCGAGGCAGCCGAGCGACCTCGGTTATCCTTTGATCAACGTGAAGTCGTCCAGCGTGACCGTTCCGCTGGTGGTCGACGCGCCCACCTCGCAGGTGCCATTGGTGACGGCGATGCCGGCGAGCGACAGCTTGGTGAAGGACGAGCCACCGCTCACCGAGATGCTCTGGTCGATGCCGCCGAATCCCTTGGCGTACAGCGTGCCGGTCGCGGTTCCCTTGGCCCACACGGAGAGCGTGTAGGTCCCGCTCGGCAAGCCGACGATCTTCTGGTCGACGCTGGACGCCGCCGAGAGTTGCCAGGCGAAGTTGCCGGTGTGGGTGCTGGTGACGTCGGCGCCGTTGCTGGTGGTCCAGCCGGCGGGGGGGTTGGTGGCCACGCGGTCGGCTTCGAAGCTGGGGTTCAGCGCGTAGTTGTTGGCGGGCCCGACGCTCCAGGTGCCGGCCGTCGCGTTGATCGACCATTCGCTCATCGACTGCATGACGGGCGTGGTCCCGTTGAACGTCAGCGGCGTCCAGTCGTTGAAGCCGATGCCATTGCCCGCGAAGTCGCTCCAGCGATCGCCGCCGAAGATGACCGTGCTTTGGGTGGTCCCTTTCACGGTGATGAAGAGGCCGGTCTGCGTGACGTGGCTGAAGTCGAGGTCGGTGTTGCCCATGACCACCTCCGCTCCGTAGGGGCCCATGATGTTCGTCGCCGAGGTGCAGTACGAATGGGACGCGTTCCATCCGTGCAGGTCCGACGAGCAGGCGTAGTAGCGGCCGTTGACCTTGAACATCGCGTTGCCCTCGCGGCCGGCGCCGCCGAAGATCCGGGTGGCGGGCTCGGCCTCCAGGAAATCCGCCGGGCGCAGTGGGACGACGTAGATGTTGGCGCGTCCGTTCAAGCTGGAGCAGACGATATAGGCCGTGCCATCGTCGTCGTTGAAGATCGCCTGGTCCCCGCAGTTGTTGTTGGTCACGTTCGTGATCACCGCCTGGGCGTGATCGACGACGAAGGCGCCGTTCGGGGTGTCGCTGGTGGCGAAGAACTGCTCCGTGTCCGGGGTTCCCTGGTATTGCCCGACGATCACGTATTTCTTGGTCGTCGCGTTGTAGGCG
>JADGRB010000384.1 GCA_017881315.1 Pseudomonadota bacterium | reverse complement strand
GTCGCGTACCTGGTGTGGACCGCCAACAAGCTGTCACGCGGCGCCTCGCAGAACTACTTGAGGGTGTTCGGTGTCGGCGTCGAGACCTGGCGCTGCCTGGTGCTGCTGGCCATTCACAACTCGATCGCGGCGCAGCAGGTGTCGCAGGTCATGGGCATGGACAAGGCCTCGGTCAGCCGCTGTTTCAAGATCATGCAGGCCAAGGGGTTGATCCTGATGGGGCTCGACGCCTCCGATGGCCGGGTGAGAATCGCCACGCTGACGCCCAAGGGCCGCGCGCTACATGACCAGATTCTCGAGATGGCCTTGGAACGCGAGCGTGCTCTGCTCTCGGTATTGAGCGAATCCGACCGCCAGACGCTGCTCCGCCTGCTCAAGCGCGTGCACGAAAACCTGGCGGCCGTCGAGATGGCCACGGCCGGCTACATCGCCAAGCGCTACCCGCGCGCCGCTCGGCGCCGGCCCCGCTCCGTCGAGGACGCCGCCGAGTGACGCCCTAGACGAAATCCGATAGGGCGGCGGTTCGCAGTTTCAGTTGACGACTTCGACAAACACCGGCCCTATGGTGTCGCCATCCGGCCAGGCTTCGCAGTTGGCGAACCCCGTGCACGACGACGCGAGACCGAGGCCGAGGTTGGACACGGTCTTGAGCACGACGGCCGCGTGGCCCGTGATCGCCGGCGCGGTGGTCTCGAACGTCGAACCGTCCGCCGAGAGCGTGCCGGCCGCGAAGGTATGGAATGGCGGGACGGTCGTTGGCATGTCCAGCCAGTAGAACTCCGCGTAGGTCGCGTCGGTGGCGGGCTGGATCGGCATCGTGAGCACGACCGGATCGCCGATCTTGACCTGCTGCCCGGTGGCCGGCGTGACGAGCTGGGCGTTCGTGCCCGGGAAGAGATGATCGTAGTGCGCCTCCGCGAGCAGCTGGTCACCGTCCCTCAGCTCGATCGTGATCGGCAGATCGGTCTGGAAGGCGCCCGACCTGACCAGCACGTCCCACCGGCAGTCGCCGCCGACCATGGGCGCCAGCTCGGCGTCGTTGACGCGGATGCGAAGGTTCGGGGAGAGCGGAAAACAGCTCTGCAGGCGATCCGGCCATCCCACATCCGCGGAGACCTGGTACCCGGTCTCTGCGACCGTGCTCGGGTCCTCGTTCCAGGCACCAGCCGCCGCCACAATCACCTGTGGTTTGTCGTCGCTGCCACAGCTCCCGGCGCCGAGCCCGGCCAGGCAGACCACCAGCAGCCACCGCGTTCGCCCTCTCATGGCCCCTCCGTCACGAACACCGGCCCCAACGTGTTGTCCGCGTCCGCCGTGCAAATATCGAAGCCTGGGCACGAGTAGCTCGGCTGCGGAACGTAGGGCATGCCCAGGATCGTGACCGCGGCGCGCCCGCTGAACGTGGGGACCAGCAGGTGAATGCCGTCGGCGAGCCGCCCGAACGGCTGCGGGGGGTACAGATCGGCGCCGACCGTCGTGTCGTCCAGCGGGTGGAAGTCGGCCAAGATCTCCCCACCGGTGGGCAGCTCCGGCGTCGGAACCACGACGATCTCGTCCCCCGCCCGCACCTGGCCATCTGCCGGAACAGCCAGCGTCGCGCCGGCCCCCGGCGTCAGACCTTGGAACTCCGCGTGGCCGAGAAGACGATCGCCATCCTTGGCGTCGACCGTGACCGTGCCGATCTGCGGGGTGAGGCCGAACGTCACCGACGCATCCAGACACCCGGTCGACGAATCGACCGTAGGCGGGACCTCCTGGTCGTTCACCAGCAGGTGCAGCGTCGAGGGGAGCGTCGGGCAGTTCGGGCGCCAGAAGGTCGACACCTGTACGAACACCACCAAGAGCTGATAGCCGACTGCCCGCGGCGGGCCGTCCGGCGACTGGAACTGGGCGCCTACCCCGACCGAGAGCGCGAGCTCCTCACCGTCGCCGCCGCAACCGACGAGCAGCGCCAACGCGGCTACGACCGGTAACGCCCCCCGCTCGAACTTCGATCCCAAGACCCGCATCGGCATGATCCCCTGGCACCTCGTGTTTGTCGTGCGCTCGCCATCGGCGAGCAGGCCGTCGCCAGTATAATGGTGGTCGGGCCTTTCCGGACGTAACGACGATCACCGGGCCGAGATGAGCAGGCGCGGCACTCGAACCACGGGCGCCGATGGTGACGCCGCGCCATCGCGCATGCAGCCTCGCCCCGGGTCGGGTACGCTTCGCCCATGCGCGCCGCCGTCCTCGCCGCCTTCAACCAAGACTGGCAGTTCCAGACCCTCCCCGATCCGCACCCCGCGCCGGGCCAAGTCGTCATCCGCATCCGCGCGAGCGGGATGTGCGGCACCGATCTGCACGCGCACCACGGCCACCTGGGCGCGAAGCTGCCGATCGTCCTCGGGCACGAGCCGGCGGGCGAGATCGTCGAGCTAGGCGCCGGGGTGCTGGACCTCAAGGTCGGCGATCGAGTGGGCGTGTTCTGGAACCAGAAGGGGTGCGGGCGCTGCGCCGCCTGTCAGTCGGGGCGGTCCGAGCACTGTCCGACCGCGCAGAGCTGGATGCACATCGGGGGCGGCAACTCGGAGCTGATGCTGGCCTGGGCCTCGGGCTGCGCGCTCATTCCGGATGGCCTCGCCTTCGAGCTGGCGGCGCCGATGTTCTGTGCGGGGTACACGGTCATGAGCGGGCTGCGCAACGGCGATCCGAAGCCCGGCGAGCGGGTCGCGGTCGTCGGGGTGGGTGGCCTCGGCCATCTCGCCTTGCAGCTCAGCAAGGCGGTGGGTCTCGAGACGTTCGCGATCACGGGCCAGGCCGGCAAGAAGGCGGAGCTGGTCGCGCTCGGGGCCGATGAGGTCTTGCTGGCGGGCGACGATCCCGGCGCGGCGCTGAAGGACGCGGGTGGCGCGGACGTGATCCTCTCGACGACCAACTCGGCCAAGCAGATCGCGGCAGCCTTCAACGGCCTGCGGCCCGGGGGCCGCCTCGTCAACCTGGGGGTGCCGGACGGGCCGCTCACGATCAGCTCGCAGACGCTGATGTGGGGACAGCGCCAGCTCCGCGGTAGCTCCCAGGACGAGCGCGCCGATCTCTACGAGGCATTGCAGCTCGCCGCCGCCGGGAAGGTGAAGCCGGTCGTCGAGCTCTACTCACTCGAGCGCGCGAACGAGGCCCGGGAACGGCTGCAGGCTGGCAAGGTCCGCTACCGGGCCGTGCTGCAGCACGCGGATTGAGCAGGGCCGGCCGTTTTCGCCCGACGCAAGGAGCCCCCTGATGACTCTCGTAAGATCTCTCTGGCACCTGAACCCGTGGATCTATCTCGTCGCTGCGGGCTTCTTCGAGATGGGATTCACCAGCTTCATGAAGCTGTCGAACGGCTTCCAGCACTGGGTCTTCAACGTCTGCTTCGCGGTTTGCGCGTTGCTGAGCTTTGGCCTGCTGAATCTATCGACACGCGATCTCTCGCTGGGGACGGCGTACGCGGTCTGGACCGGGATAGGGGCCTTCGGCACCGCCGCGGTGGGAATGCTGTTCTTCAAGGATCCGACGACGTTTTGGCGGGTGGCGTTCCTGACGACGCTGATCGGATCCATCATCGGGCTCAAGCTCGTCTCGTGAGCCCGTCGTGATTCCCGCCTCGATCAGATGTCAGGTGCCGGTGAGAACGATCTTGCCCTCCACGGAACCCGCGATCAGCAGGTCGATGGCCTTGGGCGCCTCCAGCAGCGGCAGCGTGACGCTGATGAGCGGGTCGATGACCTGGTCGGCGATGAGCGCAAAGATCTTCGGCAGGTCCTCCCGCAGCGGCTTCGGATCCTTCCGATAGAGCATGGTGATGCCGTAGAACGTGCCGCGCCGTCCGCGCAGACGCGCCCCTAGAAAAATATTCGCGAACATGGCCAGCGTCGGGAGCGTTCCTTTGACGCCCATGAATCCGTAGCCCACGACCGTGCCGCCGCGGCGTGCGGCGCCGATGCAGAGGCCGATGTTGGCGCCACCGACGGCGTCGAATACGTGGTCGACGCCCCCGGGTTCGAGGTCGCGCGTGAGGCGATCGAGTCGCCCGGCGCGGTAGTCGATCGGGATCCCGCCCAGCTTTCGCACCGTGTCGTGCTTCTTGGCGGATGCGGCCCCGTAGGTCTTCACCCCGGCCAGCCGCAACAGCTGGAGCGCCGCCGTTCCGACGCCGCCCGCCGCGCCGGTGACCAGCGCGGTCTGGCCCGACCGCACCTTCGCCACGCGGTGGATCATCTGCCAGGCCGTGACGTAGTTCAGGATCGCGCCCGCCGCTTGGACGTCCGAGACCCCGGCCGGGATGGGAAGGAAGTGCGCCGCGTCGCGCACGATGAGCTCGCTGTAGCCGCCGTAGACGGTGAGCGCCGCGACTCGCTCACCGAGCGTGAAGCCCGTGACGCCGGGACCGATGGCCTCGACGGTG
>JADGRB010000383.1 GCA_017881315.1 Pseudomonadota bacterium | reverse complement strand
TTTCGGCTCGAGTTCGTCACCGTTGCTCACGCCGAGGACGACAAGTTTGTCTGGTCCATGACTACAACTTGGTTCCCCTCTCCCTAACCCTCTCCCCGCTCTCGCGGGGAGAGGGAACCGGAGCGCTGGCTCGAACCGGTTCCTCCCACCTCGGGGCACCGGAATCAGTCCTCCAGCGCCCCCCTAGTAATCAGTCCTCCAGCGCCCCCCTAGTAAAACGAGAGGTCGTCGATCCAGAAGCTGAAGGTCGTGTTGGGATAGAAGCCGAACTCGATCGTGTAGAGGCTGCTCGTGTCGAGCGACGGCCTCGGCAGACCGAAGTTGCGCTGGCCGAGGCCGGCGAACGGGATTCGGTACTGGGTCCAGGTCGTGCTGATCGGTTTGAGGTCGACGCCGAAGAGGTCGTAGCAGGCGGTGGCGGTGGTCGCCGCCGAGCTGCCGTCGCAGAGGCCGCCTTCCGGCCGGCTGTACTTGTCGCTGACGCCCAGGCGAACCTGGGCCGCCGAGGTGTCGCCGATCCGCGCCCAGAAGGTGAGCCCGGTCCGGATGTGGGCGTCGTAGGGAAGCAGCCCCGCGGCGCCCCCGTCGACCGCGCCATATCGCATCGACACGCTCATGAGCGCCCAGCTGGTGAACCCCTGACCGGTCACGTGCATCGCGTGCAGGCTTCCGCAGCGGCCGCCGCCCGGAATCAATTCGGACATCGCGTCGCCGTCCGGGACGATCGAGGCGTTGGCAGAGACGGCGTCCCCGCCCGCCCACCAGGTCCCGTTGCGGCCCGCTTCCATGAGGATCGCGGGATCGGTCGCCTCCATGTCGTCGATCAAAGCGGTTGGATCGACGGGCCCGCCGCTGCCGGCGCAGTTCATGGCGGCGGTGGTGCCCGCCGCTCCGCCCGCGCCGCTTCCCGCGGCGCCCGAACCGCCGCCCGACGCGCCGACCGACCCGTCGCCGGTGACCGCGCCGGGGGTCGAGCTGCAACCGGCGGCCGCGCACAGTGCGCTCAGGATCAGGGCGCAGAAGATCTTCATGTCGTTTGTCCTGTTCATCAAAGGAGCCCCGTGAATGTCGTTTGTCCTGTTCGTCATAGCAGCCCGGTGAGCGGCCCCGTGCACCACTCCTTCTTGCCGAAGGTCGTGTCGGGGATGTCCATCGCGTTCAACAGCGACACCATCATGTTGTTGTGCGGCAGCCCCTGTCCTTCGTAGCTGACGAAGCGTCCCGTGCGGATGCCGCCGCCCGCGTTGCCGGCCAGCACGTAGGGCGCGTCCTGGCGGCTGTGGGTGTTCCCCTTGGCCAGCTCGTTGCTCCACAGAAGGAGGGTGTTGTCGAACAGCGTGCCGCCCGCGCCGTCGGGCGTGTTCTTGAGGCGCGCGATCAGGTCCGCCATCTGCTGCGCGTACCAGGTGTTGATCTGCGTGAGCTTGGTGACCGCGTCGGTGTCGCCGTCGCTCCGGTGCGACAGATCGTGGTGCCCCTCCGGGACGCCCAGCCAGGTGAACCGCACCTGCGAGACCGAGCGCGACCACTGCAACGACGCGACCCGGGTCAGGTCGCAGGCCAGCGCCATCGTGAGCAGATCCATCTGCAGCGCGCCCACCGCCGGGAACGAATCGTTGGCGTGCGGCGTCGCGAAGGACTTCACCGTCGGGTCGTGACAGGCGGCGTTGTTGTCGACCAGGCTGGTGGTGAGGCGCGTCTCGATCTCGCGCACCGCCGCCAGGTGGGCGTCGAGGCGCTGCTTGTCGGCGCTGCCCAGCTGCTTGCCGATGCGGGTGTACTCGCCCCCCACCGCGTCGAGGATCGACTTGTGCCGCGTGCGCAGGTGGGCCAGCACCGCCGGGTCGGTGTGCAGGTCCGAGAACACCGTCGCGTACACCTGCGCCGGATCGTCGGTGGGCGGGAGCGGCTGGTTGGCGGCCTGGTAGATCATGCGCCCCCAGTTGTCCGCCGAGCCCACCTGCACGCCCAGCTCGAGCGACTGGAACGGGGTCGGCGCCGCCAGCGCCTGGCTGATGCGCTGATCGATCGAAGGTCCGGTCGCCCACCCGGCCGGCGGCGCGCCCACGCCCGCGAACGGCCCCGGGTTGAGCGGGCTCCCGGTCAGCATGCCGCCGATCCCGTTCTGGTGGCCGTCGCCGCCGCCCCCCTCTTGCAGGAGCCCCTCGACCACGACGATGTCGCTCTGATGCGGCGCGAGCGGCGTCAGGATCGGCGAGAGCGTGAAGCTGGTCTCGGTCCCGGTCGGCGTCCACTGCCCGGGGAGGGTGCCGTTGGGGGAGAACATCACGATGAAGCGCTTGGGCGGCGTCGCCGCCTGCGCCTTGCGCGGCCACATCGCCTCCAGCCAGGGCAGGGCGATCGCGGCCCCGGCCGCGCCGCGCAGGATCGTCCGTCGCGACAGTCGTTTCATGGCGCCTCCGGGGGTTGGTTGCGGAAGGCCGCCATGCGGACCGTCTGCCGCACCATCTGCTTGAAATCGCCGCCCGGTCCGGTGAGGGCGGTGGCGAGCGCGCCGATCGCGCAGGCGTCGCCCGTGGTCTGCTCGCTGCGGCCAAACGCGTACCGGAACCATTGCGTCGCGGCGCAGGTGCCCACCTCCGCGCTCGTCGCCAGCCGGGCCGCCAGGCTGGGAACGCCGTCCAGGCTGCCATCGACGTCCGTCCCCGTGAGCGCGCCCGTCGCGTCGACCGGCAGATCGGCGTCGGTGTCTCGCCAGCGGCCGATGGGATCGTCGTGCTCGAAGGAGAAGCCGATCGGATCCATCAAGGTGTGGCAGCGCGCGCAGATCGGGTCGGCCGTGTGCTGCGCGAAGCGCTGGCGGGTGGGCAGGCGCGGGTCGACCACCGGCGGGGCCACCACGATCGTCGGCGGCGGGGGCGGGGGCGGCGTGCAGAACAGCTGCGCGCGGACGAACTTGCCGCGCAGGACCGGCGAGGTTTGATCCGCCTTGGCGTGAACCGCCAGGAACGATCCCTGGGTCAGCATGCCGGCGGCGCGCGTGGGATCGAGCGCGATGCGCTGGTAGGCGTCGCCGCTCGGCGCGGGGAGGCCGTAATAGGCGGCCAGCGAGGCGTCGGCGAAGGTGACGGGCGCGGTCAGCAGCGCCGGCAGCGTCGGCCCGCTTTGCCAGGCGTCGGCCAGGAACAGGCGGGTCTCTTCGGCCAGCGCGGCCGGCGTCGTGTCGGTCCAGGCCGGGTAGAGCGACTCGTCTTTCTCCAAGGTGGCGATCGCTTCGACCTCCCACCACTCGCTCGCGAAGTGAACGAACAGATCGGCGGCGCGCGCGTCGGCCAGCAGCCGATCGGTCTGGGTCAAGAGACCAGCTTCGGTGGCCAGATCGCCGGCTCCAGCCGCCGCCAGCAGCGTGGGATCGGGCCCGGCGCCGGTGAGCAGATACGCGAGACGCGTCGCCAGCGCGTACCCGTCGATGAGCTGGGGCTGCGGCTGGGACGCGGTGGCCCCGGTCGCCGCGGGCTCGGGCCGGTAGATAAATTGCGGCGACTGCAGCATCGCGGCGACCACCCCCGCGAGCCCGTCGGTCGGACCGGGATCCGCGGTGTCGCCGTAAAGCTGGACCATCGCCGCCAGCTCGTCGGCGGCGAGCGGGCGCCGCCAGGCGCGGCGTCCGAAGGCGGTCACGAAGGCCGACACGCAGGCGGCGTCCCCGCCCGTCGGATCGCAGCCGGCCAGCGCCGTCATCGCAGCGGCGTCGCCGGTCAGCGCCGCCGCCGCCTGCTCCGCCACCTGCAGGTAGCGATCGGCGTGGAGGCTCGAGACGCTGTAGGCCGTCGCGATGTCGTCGAAGTCCATGGTCTCCTCATCGGGCGGCAGCGCCTGCGCCACCGACGGATCGACGCCGGTCAGATCGGCGATCGTGCGCCCGTACTCGAAGCGGGTGATTCGCCGCAGGGGCGCCGGCCCGGGATCGGCCGCGCAGAGCGGGGCGGTGTCGGTCGTGGTGCCGCCGCCGCCGGCCTTGCCGCCGCAACCCCCCAGCGCCAGCGCGGTGGTCGCCAGGAGTGAGGATTGCGCGAAACGGCCCAGCTTCATGAACATGCCCGACCCCCATTCTAATGGAAGGGTGACAACCGCGGCGGTCGTCGCAGCCGGAGCTTGCAGTTTCGGGGCCGGCGTCAGGCGGGACGAATCGCGACGGGATTTCAGCAGAAACGGGCTCGCCTCTCGCCGATGCGGACGTCCGTTACGCCTCCGCGGACGTCCGCCAACGTCCGTTACGCCGTCCGCGAACGTCCGTTACGCCGTCCGCCAACGTCGCCTCCGAGATGGGCCGCTCGGCCCATCTCGGAGAGATCGCGCGCGCTACGGATTCTGGCGACCGTTACGGGGTCACGCAGATGACGCCGAGGGCCTGGACGTTGGCGCAGGCCAGGTTGGCGTTGCAGGTCCCCGTGGCGACCGTGCC
>JADGRB010000005.1 GCA_017881315.1 Pseudomonadota bacterium | reverse complement strand
ACCACCGGCGACCTGGTGATGGGCCAGGCGAAAACGCAATGCCCGCACCACATCGGGGGCCGCTTCCTCCGCGACCGCGCCGAGCTCGGCCGCCACCACCGCGGCTCGCGCGTCCCCCGGAGGCGACGCCCGCTCGAGCGCCGACGCGGCGAGGCCGGTCCCGTCGACATCCGCGAGCTCGCGCAGCAAGGCCACGCCGCGCGACCGGGTCTCCGGATCTCTCGCGGCGGCCAGCGTTCGGCTGGCGGCAACCCGTAACGCGATCGACACGGCGGGCTCGCCGGCCGACGCGGCGAGCGCGATCAGGTTCGCCGCCCGCTCGTCCGGCGATTGCCGCTCGCCGGCGGCGCTGCTCAGATCCAGATCGCAAAGGCGTATACGCCGGTTGACGTCGGCCGGCGCCATCGCGACCAGGCGGCGCTGGTGCGCGATCGCGCGCCCGGTCTCCCCCAGCTCATCCGCGTAGAATGAAACCAGCGACTCTCGCACCCAGGTTTCAAACGCCGCACCCCCCTGGGCGAGTTCCTGGCCGGCGGGTGTCATCGCCAGCGCCCCCTCCAGGATCGCGGCCGCTTCGCCGGTCCGACCACCGGCGGTGAGGAGGCCGACCAGCGCGCGCAACGCCGGCCGCGCACCGTCGGAGCTCGGTCCGCCCACGAGGGCGCGACGATAGAGATCCTCGGCGGCGTCGCTCTGCCCGAGCGCCGAGCCTCGAATCGCTCCGGCCGCGACTAGGGCGCTCACCTGCGACGGCCCATCGGCGCCGATCTCGGGGTCGGCTTCAGCCGCGAGGGCGTCGGCCAGCGCCGCGGGGTCGCGCCGCCGCATCGCGATCGCGAGCTCGAAGGCGCGCAGGTCCACCCGCGCGGTGCGACAGTTGCGGACCCGCGGCGTTCGCAGGATCTCGGTGGCGCTATCGGCGCGCCCGATCCGGATCGCCGTCTCCGCGTAGGCGAGCGCGAGGTCGACCGCCTCGTCGTCGGAGGCGGCCGCCGCGACGAAGCTGCGCGCGATGTCAGCGGCGCTGTCGAGGCGATCGAGCGCCACCGCCCGCTCCAGGCGTTCGGCGGCGACCAGCGGATGCGCGGGATCGAGGCGCGCCGCTTCGTTCAGAGCTTCCAGCGCCGCCTCGGGCGCACCCTGGCGAAGCACGGTGCGGGCGCGCTCGCGCAGGAGGGCCACCGCCAGGGCCGGGTCGCCAGGCGCGATCTGCCGGACCAGGTGCCCGAGTGCGCGCGCGACGAGCTCCGCCGGGAGATCCTCCCGGGTGAGCGCATCCAGCTCGATGAGCAGGCTGCCGACTGGCGATTCCCGATCCACCCGCCCGAGCTCGCCCTCGAGCACGGTCAGCGACTGTTCGAGGCCGCCGGGCAGCGGCGAGAGCCGCCAGGCGCGACCCTCCTCGATGGCCAGCGCGGCCCGCCGCGCCGGCGCGTCGGCCCGTCGCGCCAACCCACCCAGCGCCGTGGCGATCGGGGCCGACTCGTGCCGACGCGCGCCGATCAGCAGCAACGAAAGCAAGGCGCCCGGGTGATCGGGCACGGCCGCCAGCGCCTCCCGGTAGGCGGCGATCGCGTCGGGCTCCTGGTTCAGGCGATCCTCGAGCAGGTGGCCGCGCTCGACCAGGAGATCGGCCCGCCCGGCCGGATCTGCTCCCGGCCGGGCGCGCGCCGCCCGATCGAACACCTCGGCCAACTCGGGCCAGAGGGCGGCGCGCGCGAGCAGCCGCCGCAGCGGCCACAGCGCGAGCGGCATCGACGGATCGGCCGCGAAGGCCGCGCGGTACGTCTCGAGCGCCGCGTCCGAGGCGACCGCTTCCTGCAGGCGCGCGACCTCCAGCAGCAACACCGCGCGGCGCCCTCCGTCCGCGGCGGCCGCCTCCGCCTCGAAGAGGGCGAGGTCGGCGACGGGATCGTTCTCGGCGGCCTCTACGATCGGCTGCCGGACCTCGATCGCGTCGGGAATCTCGGCCTGGGGCTCCGCCTCACCCCGATTGGGCTCGGTGTCGTCGGGCTCGACCACCAGCTCCGGGACCCGCCCCGAGACCTGATCGGACGGCAGCGGCGGCGGCCCGTCGGGCACGAGATCGATCTCGACCAGATCATCGTCGACCAGATCTTCGTCGTCGCCGTCGGGTCCTGGTGGCATGCCGCGGGGGTTGTCCGCCTGGGGTGGCATTATCGCGATTGGTTGATCGGCATGTCAATGGACAGGGCCGAACGCCGTTGGCATGATAGGACGCCTGGCGCCTGGCGTCTGGCGTCCACATTCGAGGCAACGTCTCTGCCGAATCTGCTCGTCCCCATCGATCTCCGCGACGGAGAGCCTACCGGACCGTCGCTGTTCGCGCTCTCAGAAGCGCGACGGATCGCCCATCAGGCGGGGGCGACCATCTATGCGATCGCGATGAACGATCGCGAGCTCGCCCCCCGGGTGGTGTCCGACCTCGGACGGGCTGGCGCCGACAAGGTGATCCTCTGCGAGGGCGCCGGATTGGGCGCCCCGCCCATGGAAGCGACGCACGGCCCGGCGCTGCTGGCGGCGGTCGAGCGGGTTCCTCCGCTTCTGGTGCTGTTTCCAGCGGGGGGGGCCGGGCCGGAGCTCGCGCCGAGCCTGGCCGCGCGGATCGGGGCGGCGTTCGCCGCGCGCGCCGACCTGGTGGTCTCGGAGACCGACGGACCCTTCGCCGATGGGGTCGGGCGGGTATTTCTCCGTCGTTGGCGATCCGACCGTTCGTCGTACCGGCGTCTCGATCCCGTCGAGATCGAGCGCCCGGTGGTGGCGCTCCTGGCGTCGGGGCGTCGGCCCGGCCAAGGTGGACAGGGTGGACAGGGTGGACAGGGTGGACAGGGTGGACAGGGTGGATCGGAGGACATCGACATCGAGGTCATCGCTTGTCCCCCGCCCGCGCAATCAGGTATCCAGGAGATCGCCTCCGAGCCCGATGGGTTGGCGGAGGTTTCCCTCTCGCAGGTGCTGGTGATCGTGGATCCGGCGGTCGGGGTGGAGGCGCTGGCCCGCCTCACGGCCGAGGCACCGGCCGGCGTGGTGGTCGTCGATCGCAAGGCCGCCGCCACCGCGATCGCCGCCAGCGCGCCCGAGATCTTGATCGGGGTCGGCCACGCCGATCTTCCGATGGTCGGTACGCCGAGCGGTCGGGTGGGCGTGATCCTGTTCGGCGACGCGGTGCTGCCGCCCGGGGCGCTGGCGGACGTGCTCTGGCGGGCGCCCGGCGATCCTGGTGACGTCGTCTGGGCGGATCTCGCGCGCGCGCTGACCAGCTTGGCCGTGCCCGCCACCCGGGCTGCCGATCGCGCGGGGCGGGAGTCGCCCACGTGAACCTGATCGTCTGTCTGCACGCGCCGCCGGCCACCACCGACGGACACACGCTGGGCCGAGACGACACGCACGCGCTCGGTCACGCGCTGGCGCTGGCCGGCACCGGGCCTTCGCACCGGGTCACGGCGGTGCTGGCGGGGAGCGCCCTCGAGACCGGCCCGCTCCACCGCGCGCTGGCCGCGGGGGCCCACCGCGCCGTGCGCGTCGGGGGCGACGATTTCGGCGCCGCTGACTTTCACACGGTTGGGCAGGTGCTGGCGGTGGCGATCCGCCGCCTCGATGCCGATCTGATCCTGACGGGTGGCCGCTCCGACGACGACGGCCTTGGCGCCGTCCCGGCCGCGGTGGCCCGCTATCTCGGCATCGGGTACGTGGCGTCCGTCGAAGAGATCGCGATGGCCGGCGACGGTGCGGTCGAGGTGGTGGTTCGGGGCGCTGGCCGCAAGCGCCGTCTGCGCGTGAAGCTCCCGGCGGTGCTGTCGGTCGTCGCCGGGCCCCAGGACAGCGTGATTGCGCCGGACCGGACCGGCAACCCGGCCGAGATCGATCTGCTGTCGCTCGCCGATCCCGAGGCCACGGTGGTCCGGCGGCGGACCGAGCTGCTGGGCCGCGAGGAGCCGGCCTCGCGCGGCACCGAAGAGGTCACCTCCGCCGCCGCGCTGGTCGCGGCGCTCGACCGCCGTTAGTCGTCTTGTCGCGCAGCTCGGGCAGGAGCGCTTCCAGCTTGTCTTGTTCGTTCAAGCCGGGATCGTCCAGCACGCGTTCGAGCAGGCGTTCCAGGAGGACGCCGATCTCGCGGCCCGGGCCGATGCCGAGCGCGCGCATGACGTCCTGACCCCCGATGGCGAGGTCGGTCACCTTGAGCGCGGCGTCGGACGAGGCGACCACCGCGATCCGCCGCCGCAGCTCGCCCAGCTCGTCGTCGGGATTTTCGCCGAAGCCGCGCCCCGCGACGTCTCCCTCGCGCAGCGCGAAGAGCGCGTCGAGCGCCTCGGGGCCGCCGACCCGGCGGACGAAACGGCGAATGGTGCCGTCCGACCATTCGGGGGCGTAGAAGAACATGTGGTTGCGAACCATGCCGATCACGCGCTCGCGATCGGCGTTGGCCAGCTTCAGGCGGCGGCAGATCGCGTCGGCCATCGCCTCGCCCACGTACTCGTGCTTGAAGAAGCTGTACTCGCCCGGCGCGTCCTCGCGCGGCTGGCGCGATCGCGGCTTGCCGACGTCGTGCAGGAGCGCGCCCAGGCGAATGACCGCGTCGCCGACGGTCGAGTCGACGACGGCCAGGGTGTGCCCGAAGACGTCGTGCTTGTGAAAACGATTCTGCGTGCAGCCCACCCCCTCGAGCAGCTCCGGCATCACCTCGCCGAGCAGACCGGTGGTGTGCATCAGCTCGAGGCCCCGGGACGGCCGGCGCGCGCCCAGCAGCTTGAAGAGCTCGTCGCGCACCCGTTCGGCGGAGACCTTGCGGAACACCTCCAGCGTGGCCGGGATCGCCGCCAGCGTCGGTGGATCGACCTCGAACTCCAGCTGCGCCGCCTGCCGGATGGCGCGCATGGGGCGCAGACCGTCTTCGCGGAAACGCACCAGCGGCTCGCCGACGGCGCGCACCAGCCGGCGCGCCAGATCGCCCTGCCCGTCGAAGGGATCGGTCAAACGCCCGTCGATCGGATCGAAGGCGACCGCGTTCATCGTGAAGTCGCGCCGGCTGAGATCTTCGACGAGCGTGTCCACGTAGGTCACCGACGAGGGGCGCCGGCCGTCGAAATACTCCCCCTCGCCTCGGAAGGTCGTGACCTCGACGGGGCGTCGTGGCCCGTCGGTCAGCACGGTGACCGTGCCGTGCTTGAGACCGGTCGGAATGGCGAAGCTGCGCCCGAAGAGCTCGAGCACGGCCTCTGGGCGGGCGTCGGTGGCGAGATCGAAATCGGCCGGCGGGCGGCCGAGCAGCATGTCGCGGATGCCCCCGCCCACCAGGTGCGCCTGGTGGCCCGCGGCGCGCAGCCGGCGGCAGATCGCCAGCACGTCGGCGGGAATCTGCCGGCGCGCGAGGTCGTCGGGGGGGGCGCTCATTTCGGCGCCCGCTCGCGGTCTCGCTCGAGGGCGTCGAGCGCCCGCGATGCGGCGCTCTGCTCGGCCTCCTTCTTCGATCGCCCGATCGCGCGTCCCCACTCGCGTCCCAACAGCAGGAGCGCCACCTCGAACCGCTTGTCGTGATCGGGCCCAGTCTCCGCGACCACCTGATAGACCGGCGCGGTCTGCAAGAGCGCCTGCGCGCGCTCCTGCAGCCGGGACTTGTAGTCGAGGAGGGCATGTTGCTCGACGTCGGCGACCTCGACGGCGAACAGGCGCGCGGCGAGGGCCACCGCCTCCGGCAGGCCGCCGTCGAGATAGACGGCGCCCATCAGCGCCTCGAGCGCGTTGGCCAGGATCGACGGCCGTGTGCGCCCGCCGGTGCGCTCTTCGCCGCGCCCGAGGAAGATCCATTGCCCGAGATCGAGCGCGCTGGCCGCTCGGGCGAGCCCCCCTTCGCTGACCAGCGCGGCCCGCGCGCGCGTCAGGTCCCCCTCGGCACCGTCGGGGAGCCGGCGCATCAGGAGATCACTGACGACCAGCGCCAGCACCGCATCGCCGAGGAACTCGAGCCGCTCGTTGTCGGTTCGATCGGGCGCGGTGGCCTCGTTGAGCCAGGAGGTGTGCGTGAGCGCCGTTTCGCCGAGGGTCCGGTCGCGAAAGGTGTAGCCGAGGCGCGCCTCGAGCGCGGCAAAGGGGGGATGTTCGACCCGGTCCATATGCTGCTAGTATCTCGCCCATGCCGGACGCAACCAACATCTGCTGCGTGAAATGTAACTCGATCCTGGACAAGGCAACCTTCCAGGGACTCGAGGTCGATCTCTGTCCCAAGTGCGGCGGTCTCTGGCTCGACCGCGGCGAGATCGCCCGCGCCGCCAAGCTGCCCGAAAAGGAGCTGGCGCATCTGCGCAACCTGCTCACGGGTCAGCCCGGTCCCCCGCCAATTCCCACCGAATCGATCGCCCCCTGCCCCGTCTGTCCGGGGAGCCTGGCGGAGGTGATGCTCGGCGCGGTGCACGTCGACTACTGCGGCAAATGTCAGGGGATCTTCCTGGACCGCGGCGAGCTGGAAGCAGCCGTCGACGCCGTGCGGGCCCGCGATCGCAACACCACGCCCGAAGAGATCGTCATCGCGATCTCGACCGTCGGTTAGCCGGCGCGGCTGCCGCTTCAGGCCTGTATCCAGCCGCCGCCCAGGACGCGATCGTCGAGGGCGTAGAAGACGGCGGCTTGCCCCGGCGCGACACCGAAGGCCGGCTCGTCGAACCTCACCAGGGTCGAGCCGTCGGCGCAGGGTTCGATCCAGGCGAGCGCCGCCTTGGCGTGGTGGCGGATCTGGACCGCGCAGCGGTGGGTCCCCCGGGAGATCTGGGCGTCGAGCCAGCGGACATCGCCGACCCGCAAGGAATCGCGCCCGAGGCGCTCGCGCGCGCCGACGCGGATCTCGCCCGAGCCGGCGTCGACCCGCAGGACGAAACGGCGGCCGTCCGCCCTGGCGGGCACGCCGCGCCGCTGGCCGACGGTGAAGGCGTGGGTGCCGCCGTGCGCGCCCAGGTCGGCGCCGGTCGCGTCGTCGAGGATCCGACCGACCGGCCCCGCGCCGCCGCGCGCCGCCACGAAGGCCACGTGATCGCCGTCGGGGATGAAGCAGATCTGCTGCGAGTCGGGCTTGTCGGCGTTGGGCAGGCCAAATCGCCGCGCCAGCGCGCGCACCTCCGCCTTGGTCTTGTCGCCCAGCGGAAACCGGACGCGCGCCAGGACCTCGGGACGAACGCCGAACAGAAAATACGACTGGTCCTTTTCCAGATCGAGCGCCCGACCGAGCGCGACGCCCTCGCCGTCTGGCAACAGCCGAGCGTAGTGTCCGGTCGCGAGCGCCGTCGCGCCTACCGCATCCGCGAAGGCCAGCAGCGGCCCGAACTTGAGACGCTCGTTGCAGCGAACACACGGATTGGGTGTCCGACCGGCGCGGTGCTCTGCCACGAAATCGTCGATGACGGCGGCCTGAAAAGCGACGCTCTCGTCGATCACGTGGTGCGGAATGCCGAGCTTCACGGCGGTCGCTCGCGCGTCCTCGATGTCGCGCGGTCCGCAGCAGCGCCCGCCGACGCTGGCTGCGGTTCCGCTCGCGTCGTAAAGGCGCAGGGTCGCCCCGATCACCTCGTATCCCGCGTCGACCAACAGCGCGGCGGCCGTCGACGAATCGACGCCGCCGGACATCGCGATGACGATCCGCTCGCGCGCGGCCGGCCGCGACGACGCCGCGCCGGACTCGCCGCGCCGCCTGACCCGCGCGACGATCTCCGCGACCAGCGCGGCCACCCGATCGATGTCCCGCTCGGTCGTGTCGCGCCCGAGTCCGAACCGGATCGCGCTCGACGCGTCGTCCGGTGAGAGGCCCAGCGCCAGCAGCACCGGCGAGGGCGCCAGGGAGCCGGAGGTGCAGGCCGATCCGGTCGAGACGCTCACCCCTTCGAGGTCGAGCGCGGCGGCCACCATCTGCCCCGGCGCACCTGGAAAGCCGAGGTTGAGGGTCCCGGGAAGACACCGCGTTCGATCGCCGTGGCGCCGAGCTCCGGCGATCGACAGCAGACGCGTCTCCAATCGATCGCGCAGCGTCGCGATCCGCGCCCCCGCTTCGGCGAGCTCCCCCCGCGCCAGTCGCGCGGCCACACCGAACCCGATGATTCCGGCGACGTTCTCGGTGCCGGCGCGCCGCTCGCGCTCCTGGTGCCCACCCGCCGTGAGCGGCGCGAAAGATGCCGCGCGCCGAAGGTAGATGGCGCCCACCCCTTTGGGACCGTGAATCTTGTGCGCCGAGAGCGTGAGGGCGTCGACACCCAGCGCGCGGACGTCGATCGCGATCTTCCCGGCCGCCTGCACGGCGTCGGCATGAAACAGCGCCGCGGCGTCGCGCGCGATCGACGCGGACGCAAAAACGTCGTGGATGTTCCCGAGCTCGTGGTTGGCGAGGGCCAGCGTGACCAGCGCCGTTTCCGGCCGGAGCGCCGCGCGCAGCGTCTCGGGGTGGAGCGTCCCCTCCGGCCCGAGCGGCAGCAAGCTGAGGTCGACCTCTCCGGCGGCGAGCGCACCCAACACCGACGGGTGCTCGATGGCCGACGATATGGCGTGCAGGCGGCCGGCGCCGTCCCCACGGCGGTCGCGGGCGACCCGCACGCCGGCAAGCAGACCGCGGATGGCCAGGTCGTTCCCCTCGGTTCCACCCGACGTGAACACGATCTCCTCGGCGGCCGCCCCGACCAGCGCCGCGATCTCGGCACGCGCCTGTTCCAGGGCGGCCCGGGCCGCGCGCCCCGGCGCGTGGGTGCTGGATGGGTTCCCCGGCAGATCGCGCAGGGCAGCCGTCATGGCCTCGACCACCTCCGCCCGGAGCGGGGTCGTCGCATTGTGGTCGAGGTAGAGGCTCATGCTGTCAGCGATCGCGCACCGGCGGACGGTGCATCAGCGGGCGGACCGCGATCCCGCCCACCAGATGTCGATCGATCACTCGATCTAGATCGGCGACGGTCATCCGGTTGTAAAGGACGGTCCGCTCCGAGGTCAATGCTACGCCACCGGCACCGCCCGCGCCGCCCTCCACCTGGCCGGGATTGCTCGGATCGTTGCTTTCGCAGACCAGGACATTCGGCCCCCGCAAGCAGTGGCCGAGGCAGACCTCTTCGCTGACGCGAACGCGATCGCCGAGGCCGCGCCGCGCGATGCTCTCGACGAGGTGGGCGGAGAGGCCCGCGGCGTCGCGGCGATCCCCGCAGACCGGGCCGCGGCAGACCACCACGGTCATCACCATCAGTTCTTGGCCGCGGCCGTCGGCGGTGCTGGGGCGACTCCGCGCGGCGCGGTCTCCCCCAGCGCGCGCGTCAGATGTGTACGCAGCCCCGTCGCCGTATGCGGCTCTTCGGCCAGGTAGAGGAGCAAGGCCCGATCGGTCGGCCCGCCCAGCTTGAGCAGGGCTTCGGCGGCCGCCACCAGGGCCGTCGGATCCCGCTCGTAGCTGCTGTCCGCCCGGTACAAGCTCAGAAAGTCACGCAGCGCCGGCAAGGACTCCTGCGCCCCGATCGCCACCAGCGCCCGGGCGATCTCCGCCGCGGCGGCGGGCGAGGTCTCCGGCAGCCGCAGCTCGGCCGCCAGGTCGGGCGCCAGCGCCCGCCCGAGCGGTCCGAGCGCGCCCACCGCGCGCGCCAGGATCTCGACCGGCGGTGCGGCTCGCTTCTCCGCGTAGTCGGCGTGCGCCCGCAACGCCGCGGTGATCAAGTCCAGCGATCCGGCGTCGCGCCGCGCGACCAACATCTCGCCCGCCTTCTGATAGGCCAGCGGCGCCAGCCCTTCCTTCTGCAGGATGTCGATGAGCTTGGCCGTCACCTCGCGCCCCGGCTGTCGCCCCAGCTCTTCGATGGCGAACAGCTTGAGCACCGGAAACCGCTGATCGGGATCGGCGATGATCGCGGTGAGCGCGGTCAGCACATCGGGCGGCTTGCTGGCGGCCGCGGCGCCGGCGGGGGCGAACCCCTCGGCGTCGAAGCTCGCGCCCCGCACGATCTCGCCGGGCAGATGCGCCTCGTAGATACGCGCGCCGGTGATGGGATCGAGGCCCCCGATCTCACCGTCGGCGGTGACGAACAGGATGGCGTGTCCGGTGTCAGCCGACGCGACGGCGTCCGAATTGGGGGCACCGTAGGCCCAGCGCAGGGCGCCGGAGCCGGCGTCGAACGCGAAGAAGAAACGGTAGTCGTGCACGAAGGCCAGGCCGTCGCGAAACTGGGGCCGATCGCCGTCGACGGTCACACGCCAGAGGATGCGGTTGCGGTCGATCGCCGAGTACTCGGCCTGTTCGGGGCGATAGAGATCGTACCAGTAGACCGGTCGCACGAAGTCCGGCAGGCGCGCCGATAGGTAGCCAGGCGATCGGCGCGTGCCGTGCGCGGTGCTCCGTCCCAGCAGAAACAGCCCACGCGAGCCGTAGAACAGGCCCTCCGGCAAGGCGCGGACGAAGTTGGCCGCCTCCTCGGTGGAGAGGACCTGACCGAGCTCCAGGCCGCTCTGGCCATCGAAGAGCAGCACGTACTGCGAGTCGAGCGGCACCGCGACCACCCCGCCGCGCGCCGCCGGACCGGCGACCCTTCCGGAGGGGAGCTCGTGGTGCCAGCGCTCGACGCCGGTGCGCGCATCGAGCGAGAACAGGGCGCCGGTCGGCCGCCCGGGCGCGGCGCTCGACTGCACCACCAGAAATGCCGCGTCCCCATCGACGACGTAGCCGAAGAGACGTTCCTTGGACTGCAGCGGACGTTGCCACAGGACATTGCCGGTCTCGAGGTCGCGTCCGATCACCGTGCCGCCGGGTCCCGTTCCCTTGATTCCATGAACGATCACGTTGTTGCCGGCCTCGACCCGGGTGGTCACGTCGGTCGGCTGCGTCCAGAGGATCTTCGACGCGGCGAGATCGTAGGCGGCGAGACGCGGGCCGCCCGTCCCCGAGAGCACCAGGAACACCAGGCTGCGTGCGGGCGCGGCCGGGGGCCGCGACCGTGCGACAGCCGCGGCCACGTCGTCGGCGTTCCCGGCTCGTTGAAAAGGGCTGGTCGCGCAGCCCGACAATCCGATCGCGCCGATTGCGCCGACCGCACCGACGGCGACGAGCGCGACGAGACTGAGGTCAAGCGTCCTCATTGGTCGGTGCCCCGCTGGTCGAGCAGCTTCTGCGCTTCGCGCTTGGACGGCCGATCGTCCTTGGCCGGGACCGACGCCACGTACTCCACGAGCGCCGTCGTGGCAGCCGCTCCGGAGAGCCGTCCTATTGTCCGCAGCACGTCGACGCGCAGCCGATCGGGAACGTCCGTGCGCTTGGCGTATTCGCCGAGCGCGGTGGCGACGATGCCGTCGTCGATCGTGCCGGCCAGCTCGGCGATCTGCGGGACCAGATCGGGCGTCGCGATCGTCGCCAGCGGACCGGCGACCCCCGCGTCCCCGACCTTGAGGAGGGCGAACATCCGTTTCGCCGCCTTGGTGTCGCGCCGGGCGGCCAGCGCCTCGGCCGCCGCCGCCCGCACGTCCGGCGCCGCGTCGCCCAGCCGCTCCATCAGCGTCGGCACCGCCCGCGCATCGGCGATGCTGCCGAGCACCTTGATCGCGCGCCGGCGAACCTCCGGGGCGCGGTGGCCCGCGTAGAGATCGAGCAGGTCGAAGGTGGTCTGCTCCTTGCCGAGCAGATGCGCTTCGCTCAGCTGGCCGAGCGCGTCCAGCGCCGCCTGCGCGCGCGCCGAGGTCGCCCCCGCCGCCAGGATTTCAATCAACGGATCACGGGCACCGGCGACGCCCGAGGCGCCCAGCGTCGCCGCCGCGTCGATCGCCGCGCCGTCATCGGCGCCGGCCAGCGCCAGCCGCAGGGATTCGAGGCGGGCCGCCGGCATCGTCGCGGTCGGCGGGGTTGCCTTGGCTTTCGCTTTCGCTTTGGACTTGGTCGTGGGCGCGCCCTCCGGCGCGCTCCCGCTCGGCGCCACCGCCGCTCGCAATACGCCTCCCGACGAGGTGAGGACCAGCGCGATCCAGAGGACGCAGAGTCTCCGGCGCTTCAAGGCGACGACCGGTTCACTTCGCGCGGGTGTCCGAGTCGGAGAACTCGACCTTGCCGCTGTAGTTCGCGCCCTTGCCGAGCAACCAGAAGTTGGTCATGGCGATGGTTCGGCCCTTCGACTCGATGGTCATCATGTAGTGCTTGCGCACGTCGAACTCGGGCTTGGCGAGCTGGATGCTGGACCCGAAGATCCGCGAGCCACGCTCGCGGGTGTACTGCGGATCGCCGGCGACGTAACGCTTGTCTCCGCCGGTGATGTCGTAGAACTTCACCTGGATCTCGCTGTCGTCGAGCGGCTGGGCGAAAAACGCCAGGTATTCGAGGTTCCAGATGCCGTGCTCCGCGCCGCTCTCTTCGGTCGGCCAGATCTTGTCGATCTTGTTCTTCTGCAGCGCGCCCACGAACGCGCCCGGCGACGCGAACCGCATCGGAAGCCGGTTCTTGGTGATGACGATCTTTCCCTTGAAGACGTCTTCGGGTTTCCCGGCCACACTGGGTCGGGCGAACACCAGGATCGAGAGGGCAAGGGCAGTCCCAAAACGGAGCGCAAATCGCTTGTGCATTCAAAGCTCCCGCGCCAGGGGCGCAAACATTAAGACGGGACCCGATGATAGGCGAAGAGTCGGCCAAAATGCCAGCTCGTCGCCCGGCGACGGTGAATTTTATGCGCCGGGACGCCGACCGCCGTTGGGGCCCGCCGGAGAGCCCGCGGGTCCACCAGCGGCCGTGCCCGGCTCGGCTGCGCCCGAAAACAGCGCCTCCAGGCGGGCCGCGCGGGCCGGTTCGAGGTCGGCCTTTTCGCGGGCCAGCCGCAGAACGTCTCGCCCGACCAGGCGGTAAAGGGCGACCAGCTCGGGCGCGCGCGCTTCGAGCGTGCCGATGTGCCGCTCGACCGATTCGACGTCGCCGCGCGCGACGGGCCCGGTCAGGGCGCCCGGCAGCCCGAGCTGCGCCAGATTCTGGACCACGCTGGTGAGCAGCGGGATCAGGATCGGCAGGGCCTGATCGGCCGGAACGCCCGCCTTGATCAGCAGCGACTGCGCCGTGTCCGCCAGCGCGACCACGTAGTTCGACGCCATCACCGCCCCCGCGTGATAGAGGGCCAGGTTCTCCGCCTCGAGGAACACCGCCCGCGCGCCCAGGGCCCGCACGATGCGCTTGCCGATCGCGCGCGCCGGCTCGTCGCCCTCGATGCCGAAGGCGACCTGCTGGAGCCCCTCCACCGCCACCCGCGCGTCGGCGAACGACACCAGCGGGTGCAGCGTCCCGACCGCGCGCACGTGCGGCAGCGCCGCCGCCAGGATCAGGCGCGCCGGGTTGGCGCCCGAGGTGTGGAGCAAGATCTGCTCGCGGCGCAGGCGCCCCTCGCGGGCGAGGCGTTCGGCGACTTCGGGGACGCGATCGTCGCGCACCGAGATGATGATGACGTCCGATTCGGACAGGATCTGGGGGACGTCGCCGGTGGATCCCACCACGCCCGAGATCGCGCGCGCGGCGTCGGTCAGCTCGACCTGCCGGCCGTGCAGACCGGTCACCGGAATTCCCGCCCGGACCAGGCGCGCGGCCAACGCGGTGCCGACCACGCCGGCCCCCATGATGAACACCGAAGGTGTCGGCTCGGCCGGTCCCTCGGACGCGGCGCGCGCGTTGACTTCGGCTTCGGACATGTAGCTCATGCGTGCTCCTCAGAGGCCTTATACAAAGTGTGGTCGTATATGTAATCCAGAACCGCGCGGGGAACGAGGCCCTCGACGGATTTCCCCGCCGCCAGCGCGGCTCGCACCTGGGTCGAGCTGATCTCGGGGAGGGCCAGGGCGCCCTGCCCCGGCGCTCCGACGACGGCCCGTCCGCCGCCCTGGGCACTGCCGACGCCGGCGCGCCCCACCACGATGAAGGGGACGGTCGCCTGCAGCTCGGCGCCACCGTACCAGGATGGAACCTCGGCCAGCAGATCGGCGCCGATCACCAGCTGAAACGCGTGCGTGGCAAACCGCTCCTGCAACCGGCGAACGGTGCGCAGCGTCCGGCTCTCGTCGCCGAGCTCGCGCTCCACGTCGCTGACCCGCGCGCGGGGACCGAGGGCGCGCGCCGCCAGCTCGCACATCGCCAGACGATCCGGAAACGGCGCCAGCGCCTTGCCGTGCGCGTGCCGAAACGCCGGGATGATCCAGAGCTCGTCGACGGGCGCGGTCTCGAGGACGTAGAGCGCCGCCATCTGGTGCGCCAGATGTGGCGGATTGAAGCTCCCCCCGAAGAGCGCGACCCGCATGAGGCTAAGCGTACTCGGCCAGCAGCGCCGGGCGGCGGTGCTCGGCGAAGGCCCGCTCGAACGGCGCCATCGATTCGGCGATTTCTTCCAGGCGCCCGTGCTGCTCGATCGCCTGCCGGATCCCGTCGCCGCCGCTCAGCAGATCGATGGCCGGGCGATCGGCGACGAACTCATAGGGCTCCGCCCGCCAGCGAAAATCGGCCGGCGCCAGCCGGCGGGCGGTGGCCAAGAGCGCGATCCCCGTCAGGTAGGATCGAAACGTCTGCGGATCCGTGACGTGCAGCTGCAAGCCGCCGCAAGAGCGTCCGGCAAACTTGTGGAAGGTCGGCCGAAACGACAGCGGCCGAAAGCGCACCCCGGCGAGTGGCCGCCCCGGGCCAGTCTGCGCCTCGAGCGCCTCGGCCCACAGATGTCCATCCAGAAACGGCGCGCCCACGATCTCGAACGGCCGCGTCGTTCCACGCCCCTCGGACAGATTGGTCGCCTCGAACAGGCACCCACCCGGATAGACCAGCGCGGTCTGCGGCGTCGGCATGTTGGGCGACGGCATCACCCAGGGAAGTCCCGTCTCGGCGAAGCCCATCGCGCGCCGCCAACCACGCATCGGCACCACCGTGAGATCGACGGCGATCGGCCGCGCAAACCTGGCGCCGCCCCAGGGCATGCCCGCCGCACAGAGCCGGGCGACCTCGCCGATCGTGAGCCCGTGGCGCACCGGAATCGCGCCCAGACCCACGAACGACTCGCAGTCCTCGCGGACGGTGCCGCCCTCGATGAGGAGGCCACCGAGCGGATTAGGTCGATCGAGCACCACCACCGCGACGCCGGCTCGCGCCGCCTCCACCAGCGCGAGCGCCATGGTCCAGACGTAGGTGTAGTAGCGGCTTCCGATGTCTTGCAGATCGACCACCAGGACGTCGAGCTCCGCCAGATCGGCGGACGAGGGCAACAGGGACTCGAAGGTCTCGCCGTAGAGGCTGACCACCGGAATCCCGGTGCGCGAATCGCGCTCGTCGGGCAGGCCGATCATGTCCTGCGCCTCGCCGCGTACGCCGTGCTCCGGCCCGAACAGCCGGGCCGGCCGCACGCCGACCTCGATCAGCCGATCGACGACGTGCGTGAGATCGGCGGCGACGCTGGCCGGGTGGCAAAGCACACCCACCCGCCGGCCGCGCAGCAGACCGAGCCGCTCCTGACAGAGAACGTCCAGCCCGGTCTCGGTCGCCACTTAGTTGATCGGGATCGGCTTGAGCGTCGCCTGCTCGCCCTGCGCGTTGACCTTGAAGCGGATCATGCGGCACTTCCACTTCTGCTTGAGACCGCCCTCGATGAGACGAAGCTTGGCGGTGAAGGCTTGCACGGTGATCCCCTTGGTGGGTTTGCCCTGGCTCTTGAGCGCCGCGACGTACTCGTTGAAGATGCGCGTGTAGTAGACCGGCTCGCTCTCCTGGGAGAGTGCCGCCACCTCGGGGCCGGGGGCCGCCGCCGGGCCCGAGCCCTCCTCGACCAGCATCTGGTCGGAGCGCCAGCGCGACGTTTCGTCCTGCTCCTCTTCGGGCTCGTCCTCATTCGGCTCTTCGCGGCCGAGCAGCCGAGCCAGCATCACGTTGAGACCGTTCGAGAGCCCCTCGAAGTCCGGACCTACCGGCTTGAACTGATAGTCGATGTTGCCGTTGATGATCTCCGCCACGCCGAGCTCGATCTTGTCGAGAGGCTTGCCGAAGCGCTGCGCGGTGAGCACCACCGCCCCCAGCATCACCAGGATCGCCAGCACACCGAAGCCGGCCACCTTCATCCCGACCGACGACACCGGCTCGAGCGCGTCCGAGATCGAAGACAGCGTCACGACGCCGCTGGTCTTGTCGAACGCGTTGCCGTGGAGCGGCGCCGCGACAGCCGCAAACTCGCGCCCGTCGAGCGACAGGTGAAAGATCTCGCTGGCCGTCCCCTTCTGCAGCGCCTGCTGGCCCCAGGCGTCGGCCGACTGGAAAAGGATCTGGTTCAACGCCTGCGTCTTGTTGCCATCTTCCTTGGCGTTCTCGCCGGTCCCCTCGGAAACAAAGCTGGAGGTGTGAACCTTGCCGTTGTGGAAGTAGGCGACCTCGGTGGCGAGCAGATCGCGTTTCGCCTGGGCGTCGCGCGCGGTGACGACGTAGCCGACCAGGAGCGCGCCGCGGATCGTTCCGTCGGGCTGCACCACCGGCGCGACCGCCACCCGGGTCATCCGGTTGGCGAGCGTCCAGATGTCCTTGGTCGCTTCGCCCCGGAGCGCGGTGGATACCGCGGGGAACTTGCTGCGCAGATCTTCGCCGACCATCGCGTTGACGTTGAGATCGCGGGCGACCACCTTCCCCTCGGCGTCGATGATCGCGACGATGTCGGCCTTGTGGGCGCCGCCGGTCTGCAGAAATCCGTTGAGCTGCTCGGCCTGCTCGAAGGCGGCCTGGCGGCGACCGTTCTCGTCGGGCTTGGAGAACACCGCCACCACCGCGGGTCGGCGGGCGAGCCCGGCCACCAGGCTGGCGAATTCGAAGCCCTCGAGACGCTGGATGTCGCCGTGCATCCGCTGGGCGCGCGAGACGTCGGATTCGACAGTGCGGACGGTGGCGTCCCTTAGCTCGTGCGTCACCATGGTGTAAACACCGGCCGTGAAAACGAACAGGACGGCGGCGGCGACAAGCCCGATCTTCATGCGGTGCATACCTGGCTCCTCTGGTCGGCTTTGGGGGAAAGTGGGCGGGAGTGGTGCGCGGGCAGCTGCTTTGGGCAGCTAAAAGGTGGCTAGGGGGTCTAGGCGGGCCCGGATTATCGGTACCGCGGCGCCGCGAGTCAATGATTCAGCCAGAAAGCCTCACTGAGCTGGCCGGCCCCGGATGAGCTGACTGGGACCAATAAATTTGACGAAAAACTTACTTGGACCTACATGTAGGAAAGGATCGCCCGAAGGAGGACTCAAATGCCGAAATCCAAGAGCTCGGAACGCATTCTCAACCGCCGAAGTAAACTGCGCGCCCACGGCCCCGACCGGCGCACGCATCGGCGGGTCAACATCGACCTGTACATGAACCGGTTCCTCGATGGCCAACCGTACATGTGCCGGATGGTCGACATCAGCCGCACCGGCGCCCGTCTGGTGCCGATGATCGAGCCGGATGGAAGCCGCGCGCCCCAATTCATGGGTCTGCAGTTCCAGCTTCCCGATCGAAACGACATCCTGACCGCATCCGGCGAGACCGTGACGCGCGAAGGGCGCACGGTCGGAATTCGGTTCACCAATCTGCCGCCCGACGCTGCCTGGGCCATCGAATCCTTCCTCAGCTTCGACCGCCCTTAGCCGGAATAACTCTTCCGTTTGCGACGCGCACCGCGACGGGCGCAAACGCGCTTTGTTTTGGCGGGGTTCGCTTGACAGGTGCGGAGGGCGCCAGTATGGTCCGATTTCTTCGTTTCCGTGCCTGCTTTTTCCGCCCACCGCCGACCAGACCAAGCGCGCGTGATGGCAACCGCGCCGGAGGAGTTCCGTGGATCAGAATAGGAAGCCAGGCGTCCCGCCGACCAAGGACATCAGCGATCTCAAGGCCCGTCTCGGTCTCAAGCGACCCGAGGGCGCGCAACCAGGGCCAGGCGGCATAGCCCCCCGTGGGCCTGCTCCCGGATTTCCGCAGCCGGGTCGCGCTCCCGCTCCGGGCGCGCCTCAAGCGCGCGCGGCCCAGCCAGCGGCACCGGCCGCGGCCCCGCCCTCGGGCATGAACCCGTACGCCAACATGCGGGCTCCGCAGGGTGGATTCGACCTGCGGACCATCGACGACGGCGCCCCGGTCCAGAACATGCGTTCCGGTCGTGGCAAGGCGGTCATCTTCACCTCCGTCATCGTGGGCGCGGCGGCCTTTGCTCTGGGCGGCGGTCTCGGCATCGCCAGCGTCGGGCGGGCCAACATGAACACCGCCAACCACGCCGCCAAGGCGGTCAAGACCGAGCTCGACAAGATGGAGAAGTCCCTCACCGTGATCGGGCGAATGGTCGCGATGAGCCAGCAGCGGCTCTCCGCCGCCAAGAAGGATCCCCTCTCCTACGATCCGCAGCTCATCGCGGACCTGAAGACCATCAAGCTCGACCCGCGGCCGACCACCGCCACCATCTTCCGCGTCGATTTCTTCCGGCTGCCCGATGCCGACGTGGACAAGCTCTTCACCTACTACTACGACACCATCGCGCTCTACACCGAGATCGAGAAGCACATTCGCAGGAGCGACAACGACGCCGAGTCGCTCAAGGCCTACGCCGACAAGAGCACCGGCGCCGCCAAGAACTACGGTGTGGTGTTCGACAACAGCGCCGGCACGATCATCGTCGCCAACCTGGTCGAGATTGGCGATCAGGTTTGCAAGAACGGCGGCAAGGACTGCGGCGCCAAGGATCTGGTGGGCTTCAAGATCCGGTCCGGTAGCGGCGCGCCCTTCGTCGATCGGAAGACCGGCGGCAAGCTCGATTCCGGCAACCTCGTCCCCATGAAGCCGACGCCCTTGATGGACGCCGTGATGTCGGGCTCCCCCGATCAGGTCCGCCAGGAGAGCTACAAGCAGCGGATGGCCAACATCCGCGGGCTGGTGAGCCGCCTGACCACCAATCAGCACGAGCTGCTCGACGGCGTCGCCAAAGACGCCGCCCGCCCCGACATCTGGACCGTTTTCTAGCGGTCCCCGGGGCCCGAAAAAGGCAGCATCGCTCGGAGGGACGTGCGGACGAGCGCGCGCGCCAGCTCCGATTGGCGGATGGCCGCGGCCAGGGGCGGCGAGGAACGGTAGTAGAGGTCGACGGCGGAGCGGGCGATCCCGCTGCGCGTGGTGGCGGCGTCGCGAAAGGTCCGGAGGCTCTCGAGCTCGGGGCCGAGGTCGGAACCGAAGGCGGCCGTCGCGATGAAACAGCCCGAGAGCTGGGTGTACTTTCGTGCCAGGGTGTGGAAACGCTGGAAGGTAATCGGCGACGCGCCGCACACGCCGGTCGCGCGAATGCCGACGGCATAGTAGGTGAGCGGAGCCAGCCCATCGAGGTCGAGCGTCGTCGGTGAACCGGGCGGGCCGACGGCGACGGTGCCCGCCGGTGTCCAGGCGGGGAACGAGGCGGGATCGATCACGGAGACGCTCGAGGTGATGGCGTAGCGGGCCTCGTAGCCGAGCACCGGTTGCCCACCTTCGCTCGACTGGAGCACGGTCAGCCTGACGCCGGTTCCCGTGGTGGTCGGCGTCGCCATGAATGACACCGGAAGCGGAAGCGGGTCGGTGGTGCAGTCGACCGACGGGCAGGCGGCGATCGAGACCGAGACCCGCGCCGGCCCGTTCGGTCCATCGATGAGCAGCAGACGCCCCTCCCCGCTCCCGGGATCGCCGCTGATGGTGGCATCGGGTGCCAGCAGGTCTCCGGTCGTCCCCGTCCAGTCCCCGTAGCCGGCCATCGCGCTGGTGCTGGCGGTGGTTCCGGAGGAGCCGGGCCCCAGGGTGAACGGAACCCGGAACAGCACCGACGGCTGGCCCACGTTTCCATCCTGCCCGTATCCGGCGAAGTACTGCTGGTCGCGCGCGCTCACCTCGCAGGGGTGCTGGTTGCTGGCGTTGGTGTCGAACTCCTTCGCCACCTCGACGTTCAGCGCATAGTCGCCGTCGGCGAGATCGCCGGGGATGATCCAGCTCCCGCTGTAGGGCGCGCCGTAGGGCGGCGTCGCCGCCGCCACGGTGTCGACGTCGTTGAGGGCTGCGTACTGGGCGGAGTCGCCGGCGTCGCACGAGCCGGGGTAGCGAATGAGTGCCATGCAGGGCGGCCCGCCGAAATCGAAGAGATCGGCCCGCGGCGGGTAGTAGGACTGGGGCACGGACGGGTCGAGCAGGCCCTTGGCGCTCCGGAACTGACCGCTCGGGCAGGTGATGGCGTCGACGACCTCGTCGATCAGCATCGGCCGGCAGAAATAGGGCTCGGGCGACGAGTTATTTTCGTGGTCCGTCAGCTCGTCCTCCAGCCCGTCGTTCATGGCGACCGGGTCGTAGAGCACGCCGCGCGCGTGGGCCCAGATGGGCAGTGCCATCGAGCGCCGGCCGTAGGGAAAGCGTGGACCGGAGCGGAGATTCCAGGTCCCCGGTCGATTGCCGATCCCGTGGATCGCGACCGCGTTGGTCGCCATCAGCGTGTCCACGAACTGCGAACCGTCGGCGCTACCGACCCAGACCGCGATCTGTGGACCGAAGTCGGGGTGATTCTTGTCGAACAGGCAGCCCGAGCCACCGGAGGTCTGGAAACAGTCGGGTTGAAACCTGTAGCTGAGAACGTTGCAGGCGCCGGCCGCGACCGCACGGGGGTGTGGCGCCAGGAGCCAGGCGCCACCCAGTATTGCCAGCGCCGTTCGCTTCACATCGTCTAGAGACCGAGAGCGTCTAGAGCTCGAGGCCGTCCGTGACCCCCTCGCTGCCGCCCTTCTTGCCCTTCTTCTTGCTCCCGCTGTCGGACGAGGTCGAGGACGAAGATGAGGAAGAGGAAGAGGACGAGGCCTTGCTCTTGGCGTTGACCTCGGCGGGGGTCGGGGCCTTGCCGGATTGTGACGGCACCACGATATCGGCGTGCTGCTCCGTCCCCGGTTTCTTGGTCTCCTTGCCGGTGACGCGATCGATGATGTCGTCGTTCTCGTCGTTGCCGTCCTTGCCCCGCGTCGAGACCGCCTCGACCAGCGGATCTTTCTCGACGCCGCCGGGATTGACGACCTTGCGTCGCTCGCTCACCCGGTCTTGAACCGAACCGTCGAAGAGCACCAGGCAATAGACGCCGTAGAACTCCGAGCGATCGACCAGCTTGAGCCGGTCGCTGCCGCCCGCCGCCCACAGATAATGGTCGAGCACGTGGTTGATTCCCGCCTTGGTCTTGTCGTCACGATAGACCGCGCGCGCGTTGCCGTACTTGGCCTCCAGGCTCTTGCCGAAGTCCTTGAAGCCCTTGCCCTGCAGGGCGTCCTTGTTGAAGGCCAGGAACATCTTGTAAAGGCCGTCCTCGAAGAAGAAGAAGTACCGGGTCCACTGGTCCTCCTTGGTGACCAGTACCGCCTCCGAGGTCCCCTGCTGGAACTCGGGGCCGACGATGGATACGTCCCACCCGCTCTTCTGGCCTTCGAACTTGGTGTAGCTCTTCTTGACCGCGTTGATCTCGCGGGTCATCTCGTCCCGGAGGCGCTGCTGCTTGCCGGGGTCCTGCGTCGCCTGCTGGATGCGGGGCTGGTACTTGCCCTCGATGGAGACCCGCACCTCGGCCACCACCTCCTCGGGCTTCATCCCCCACTTGAAGGTTCCAGCCTTGGGATCGCCCAGGTGAACGGCTTTCAGCTTGTTCACCTCGGACGCGCTCGCGGTGGGCGCGTGGCCCTCGTCGCCGGAACCGCCCCCCTTGGTCTTCGCCTTGCCCTTGGCGTGACTCGCCGGGCTCGCAACCAAAGCGGCAGTACCGAGCGACAGAGCCAGCACAAAAGCACCAGTGATTCTCATCGAGCCCTCCTAGTGGCCGTCCCAGCAGCGGGCGCCGGGGAAGCTCGGACACTAGCACAAAATATCAGGGAGTTTCCTTCGCCTTGTCTGGTTCGCCCCCCGGTTCCTCGTCCTTGTCTGGGGCCGGGGCGGGGCCGCTCCCGTCGTCGGTCCAGGCGTTGTCGATCTTGGTCGGGTGGTATTGGTCGGCGCGCCCGGAACGCAGGTCCTGAACCGGGGTCACGGAATACATCGATCGCTCCCCGGGGCCCGAGTAGTCGATCCAGAACGCCGACCGGTCCTTGCGCACGTCCAGATGCACGAAGCTCGAATTGGGGTAGTAGCCGACGCCCACCTTTTCGTAGCTCTTGCGCAGGTAGTCGCGCAGCTCGGCCGTCTTGATCCCCTCCACCCGGAAATCGCAGGCCAGCCCCTTCATGTGGGGGCTGTGAGGATTCTTGGCGACGGTGGGATGGCGGTAGCCGGAGACCACCTCGATCCGACGCCCGGGATAGTGGTGCCCGGTCGCGTAGAGAAGGCGCATCAGCCTGGGGTCCATCTTGTGCTGCACGTTGGTGTGGTGACAGCGCAGGAACCGATCGAAGCGCTTCTGCATCCCCTTGACCGGCCGCCCGTGCGCGTCGCGCAGCCGCAGCGCCATCGTATCGCGCCGGTTGACCTGATAAAGGACGACCGGCCCGTTCTTGGGCGCCTTCTTGGTAACGGTCTTGCGGGGCCCTTTGGTGACCGTGGTCGTGGTGGTCGTGGTCCGGGTCGTGGTCCGGGAGGTCGTCGTGGCAGCCGACGCGCGTGGCGCGTGGAGCGCGAAGAGCGCGATGGCGGCGAGACGGGTGGCGAGCTTGAACATCGGGGAAACCAGCGACCGCGTCCTTGAGCATGGCCGACGCGGGCGCCAATTTCATCAAAACGGACCTACGGCTCCCGAGTCAACTTTCTCACCAGCTCGCTCACCAGATCGTGCGCGGCCCGGGGGCTGAGCTCGTCTGGATCGACGGCGCCTAGCCGCTCGGCGAGCTCCACCAGCAGGGCCACCGGAAAGCCGCCGGGAGCGGCTGACGGCGGCGCAAATAGACCGAGCTGTGCGGCGCGGGCGTCGGCGTCGGCCGCGTCGGGAACCACCGGCCGCGGGTGGTCGCCCGGGGTCGCGGCGGCGCCCGCGGCGGGCGGCATCTCGAGGGTCCGGAGGATCGCCCGGGCCCGCGCCACCACGGCGGGGGGAAGGCCCGCCAGCTTGGCGACCTCGACGCCGAACGAGCGGCTGGTGCCGCCGGCGGTCAGCTTGCGCAGGAACACCACCTCCCCTTTCCATTCCCGCGCCGCGACGCTGACGTTGCGAACCCGCGGGTGCTGGGCGGCCAGCGCCGCCAGCTCGTGGTAGTGAGTGGCGAACAGCGTCTTGGCGCCTATCTGATCGTGGAGGTGCTCCGCGACGGCCCAGGCGATCGACACGCCGTCGTAGGTGGAGGTGCCGCGCCCGATCTCGTCGAGGACGATCAGGCTCTTGGCCGTCGCGTGGCGCAGGATGTGCGCCGTCTCGCGCATCTCCACCATGAAGGTCGATTCGCCGCGCGCCAGGTTATCGCCGGCGCCGACGCGGGTGAAGATCCGATCGCAAAGGCCGATCCGCGCGCTGCGCGCCGCGACGAAGCCGCCCATCTGGGCCTGGATGACCGCCAGCGCCACCTGCCGCATCAGCGTCGACTTGCCCGCCATGTTGGGGCCGCTCACGATCAGGATCTGCTCGGCGGTGGGATCGAGGCGGACGTCGTTGGGGACGAAGCTGCCGGCGGCGGCCAGTCGCTCGACCACCGGGTGGCGGGCGTCGCCGAGATCGATGACACCACTGTCGTCGACCTCGGGGCGGCAGTAGCCTCCTCGGTGCGCGACCTCGGCCAGACCCGCCAGCGTGTCCGCGGCGGCCACCCGACCCGCGAGCGCCAGCAGGCCTTCCGCGCCGGCGGCGACGCGCGCGCGCAGCGCCTCGAAGATCTGAAGCTCCATCGCGCACCGACGCTCGTCGGCCGAGAGGACCGTCTGCTCGAATTCGGAGAGCTCGGTCGTGACGAACCGCTCGGCGTTGGCGACGGTCTGCTTGCGCCGATAGTCGGCCGGCACCGCCGCCAGGTGCGAGCGCGTGATCTCGATGTAGTAGCCGAAGACGTTGTTGAACTTGATCTTGAGCGAGGGGATTCCGGTCCGCGTGCGCTCGCGGGTCTCGATGGCCGCGATGCGATCGCGGCCCCCCGAGGCGATCTCGCGGAGCTCGTCCAGCTCGGGCGAGACGCCCGGATTGACGTAGCCGCCGTCCTTGGTCAACGCCGGCGCGTCCGGGCGGAGAACGCGCTGGAGCTCGGCCGCCAGCTCCGCGCCGAGGTCGTCGCCCAGCCAGAGGAGATCCGGCTCGCCCAGCGTCGACCCCGGCAGCTCGCCGTCGTGCGCCGTGGCCAGCGCGCCGGCCAGCGCCGGAAGCATGCCGAGCGATCGCCCGAGGACGGCGAGATCGCGCGGGGTCGCGACGCCCAGGCGCGCGCGGCCCACCAGCCTCTCGATATCGGCCACGTCGCCCAGAAGCTTGCGGGCCTGATCGCGGGCCGCGTGGGCGCCGACCAGCCGCTCGACGGCGTCGTGGCGGCGGCGGATCGCCGCCAGGTCCACCGAGGGGAAGAGCAACCAGCGGCGCAGCAGGCGCCCCCCCATCGACGTCCTGGTCTCGTCGAGCACCTCGATGAGCGATCCGGCGCGCCGGCGATCGAGCAGCGACTCGGTGAGCTCCAGGTGCGCGCGCGCCTGCTCGTCGATGATCAGCGTGTCGGTGCGGGCGTACAGCTCGACAGGGGTGAGAGGCAGCTCGGCGCCCGGCTGCGTGGCCCGCGCATACCGGAGGACCGCCGCGATGGCGGCCGCGGCGCGGGGGGCGCGCGTCGGAAGCGTGGGATCGAAGGCGGCGCCGAGCAGACGCGGCAGCTCGGAGGCCGCGTCGCCGTCGTCGACGTTGGCGCGGGGCACCCGCGGATGGGCGACGCGGATCCGATCGGCGAGCGCGCGGTCGCCGTCGCCGCGCCCGAACACCAGCTCGCGGGGGGCGACCCGCCCGATCTCCTCGCAGAGCGCCTCGACGCTGGGCGCCTCGGTGGCGCGGAAATCCCCGGTGGTGACGTCGAGAAACGCGAAACCATAGCCGCCGCGGGCCTCCCCGACGGCGGCCGCCACGTAGCTCGGCGCGCGCGGATCGAGCGACTCCTCGTCCAGCACCACGCCCGGCGTGATCACCCGGACCACGTCGCGCTTGACGATCCCGCGGACGGTGCGCGGGTCTTCGAGCTGCTCGCAGAGCGCCACCCGGTGGCCGAGCTCGGTCAGCTTGCCCAGATAGGTGCGGACCGCGTGGTGCGGGACACCGCACATCGGGACCGGATCTTCCTTGCCCTTGTCGCGCGTGGTGAGCGTCAGATCCAGGACGCGCGCGACGTAGACCGCGTCCTCGTAGAACATCTCGTAGAAGTCGCCCAACCGAAACAGGACGATCGCGTCCGGATACCGCGACTTGACGTCGAGGTACTGGCGCATCAACGCGGTGGGCGCGGCAGCTTGCGGCACAGCGGACGGCGGCGAGGCCGTTGGCGGCGCGGCGGGTTCCAAACTACGCGCGGGCAACCGAGCCCGCCCCCGCTATTTCTTCGGCGCGGCGGCCTTCTTCTTGGCCGGCTTCGCGCCGGCAGCGGCGACGACCTTCCCGCGTCCCGCGGTGCGCTTCTTGGCGAGGCGCGCCTTCAACTTGCCCTGCCGCACGCGGCGGCGCATTTTCATCGACCGCCGGTTGTCCCGTCTTCCCATGCGCTCGCAATACTGTTTCGGCGCCGGACTGTCAAGCCGGCAGCGCCCCGCCGCCGTCCCCGAGCAGGCGAAAGACCGCAAAGTTGTCAGGCGCAAAGCCGCGTGTTAGCTGCGTAGAAGCCATGCGGTTACCCAGCTTGCGGCGCCCCGTCGGAGCTTCGGTCTTGGCCGGGGTTTGCGGCGCGGGACTGGTCGACGCGGCGCGGACCGCCGCCCATGGCGGGTGGAGCGGCGTCTTCACCCTGGCGCTCGGGCTCTACGGCGCCGCGGCCGTCTTGCTGGGTCTGCTGGCCGACCTGACGGTGGGCGCCATCGAAGGCGCGCGGCCAGCGTCCTGGCAGACCCAGCCATTGCGCGCGGAGCCGGAGCGAGACCGCGCCGTCGCCACCGGGATCCTGGCGGCGCTCAGCGGGACCCTGGTCATCGCCGTCGTCGCCATGGCGGGGCAGCGGCTCTTCGTCGGCAAGATGGCGAGCCAGAAGCTGGCCGCGATCGCGGCCGGCGGCCTGGTCGCGATCGGCGCCTTGCCCGGTGCCGCCGTGGCCATCGCGTCGTTGCCACTGCTGCGGCGGCTGGCGCGGGCCCTCCCCCGCCCACGCGCGCTCGGCGCGACCGGATTCCTGCTGATCGGTCTGGCGGCGCTTGGGGCGCTGGGGCTGATCGGGGCGCTGTCGCGTGCCGACTGGCGGGTGCTCGATCTCGGACCTCTCTATGCGCTGGCTCTGGCGAGCGCGCTCGGCGTCGCGCACGGGATCTTCTGGTTTGGATCGCAATTCGGACGGGCGCTCCGGGCGCGCGTCCCGGTGCTGCTCGGCCGATGTCTGCCGATCGCGGTCGGCGTCGCGGCCCTGTTGGGTCTCGGGTTTGGCGCACGTCTTCCCGAGGGCGCCAAGGCCTATGCCGCCATCTCCGACGCAGGCTGGGCCCTGCCCTCTCTCCTGTCGATGGCGCGCCGCCTGACGGACCACGACGGCGACGGCTTCTCGGCGCGGTTCGGCGGCGGCGACTGCGACGACACGCGCGCCGACGTGTATCCGGGCGCCGAAGACATCCCGGGCGATGGCATCGATCAGAACTGCGAAGGCGGCGACGCGAAGCCGGTCGCCGCGGTTGCCCAGCCGACCGCTGGCGAGATGCCGGGCGATCCGATCGTCCCGATCAAGCCCCGCGAGGGCGCGTTCAAGGGGAACGTCCTGATCGTCACCATCGACGCCTTCCGCGCCGATCGCCTGGGGCTCGCGGGTTACGGACGCCCGGCCGGACACTCGCTGACGCCGACGCTGGACGCGCTGGCGCGCCGGGGAGCCTACTTCCGCCGCGTCTGGTCGCAGGCGCCGAACACGCCGCGGTCGTTCCCGTCGATCTTGACCGGCCGCTATCCGACCGACATCGGGTGGGACAAGCCGACCGTGAACTACCCCAACCTGCTTCCGACGAATCACACTTTCTTCGAGGGGCTGGCCGCCGCCGGCCTCAAACCGATCGGGATCTTCTCGCACTTTTATTTCACGTCCGATCGCGGGATCAACCGGGGGTTCGCCGAGTGGTCGGACGACGGCGCCGGCACCATCGCCGAGTCGAACAAGGACAGCGCCTCGCCGCGGATCGTTCCGCGCGTGATCGCGCGCCTGCGCGAGGCCGCCGCGCACCACGAGCGCTTCGTGCTCTGGACGCATCTGTTCGAGCCGCACTCTTCTTACATGCCGCACAAGGAGTTCCCGACCTCGCTCTCCGGCGTCCCCGGGCTGATGGAGAAGTACGATTACGAGATCGCCTTTGCCGACCTCTGGGTCAAGAAGCTGTTCGACGCCGTCCGGGAGCTCGGGCTCGACAAGACCACGGCCATCGTCATCATGGCCGATCACGGCGAGGCCTGGGGCGAGCACAAGGCTTACTTCCACGGCACCGACCTCTTCGAGGAGCAGACCCGCGTGCCGCTCATCATCGCCGTCCCGGGTGGCACCGCGCGCGTGATCGACGACGACGCCGAGCTGGTCGACGTGGGCCCGACGCTGCTCGATCTGGTGGGGGCGCCGATCCCCGCGTCGATGCGCGGCCGCAGCCTGCTGCCGCGCATCGAGGGTCGACCGCTGCCCGCGGTGCCCATCTTCGCCGAGCAGATGCCCGCCACCGCCTGGCCGCACCAGGCGGCCATGATGGTCGCCGGCAACCACAAGATCATCCACCGGATCAGCGATCGGCGCTGGGAGCTCTACGATCTCAAGCGGGATCCCGGCGAGAAGACCAACCTGGCCGATGCGCCCGCCGCCGCGACGACGTTCGCCGATCTGCGCGCGAAGCTGCTCGCCTTCGAAGAGCGGCCGAGGTAAAGGCCCCGGCGACCGGCCGGTCAGCTGGCGTCGAGGGCGGCGGCGAGCGCCTCGCGCTCTTCGGGGCGCGCGCGGCCGAGGACGTAGGCGCGGATCTCGCGCCAGTCGCCGGCGCCGGGATCCTGGCGTGTACAGGAGATCGCCTTGCGCCAGTTCGGATCTGCGACGTCGTCGCGCCAGCGGGCGGCGCGGATCCACTGGGCGCAGGCCTCGCGCGGACGGCCCAGGCGTTCCCAGACGGCGGCGCCCCGCGCGAGCCCGGCGGCGCGGTCGGGCGAGTGGAAGGTCAGCTCCATCAACATGCGCTCCGTGCCGCCCAGGCGACCGGCGCGACCGAACACGAAAGCCACCAGCTCGAGGACGTCGGGGGAGCTGGGGTCCTCGTCGAGCAGGATTTCCACCCAGCGAAGCGCGCGCGGGAGATCGTCGAGGACCGCGGGGAGCGCGGCCGCCAGCGGCAACAGGCGCGCCGACAGCGCCGGGCCCGCCAGCACCCATCCTTCGACGTCACCGGGAAGCGTCGTCGGGGGAGGCGGCACCGGCGGGAGCGGCTCCGGCCTCCAGCTCCGATCGACGCCGCCGAGCAGCGCGGCCCGGTCGAACGCCGCCTGAGCCTCGCCGCGCGCGCCGATGGCCTTCCAGGCATCGCCCGCGGCGGCGGCGGCCCCGGCCCGTTCGCCGATCAGCTTCTGGCCGCGCGCCGGATCGAGCCGCGCGAGCGTCTCGAGATCGCGGCTCCAGGGCGCGGCCCGACCCATCGCGCGAAAGCTCTCGGCGCGCGCGCCCAGCAGGTCGCCCAGGCGCGCCCGCTCTCCTTCGCCGAGCCGTTCGGCTGCCGCGAGCGACGACAAGGCGCCGAGCTCCAGCACGGCGTGACCGAAGGCGCGCTCTCGGTTTGCCGTTTCGCGCGCCTCGCGCGGCGTCAGTCGCGCCTCGCTGGGTGGAATCGACGGGCGGCCGTTCAGCGGCGCGCCGATCTGCCACGGCGGCAGGCTGCACCCGGAGAGCAGGCGGGCGCCCGAGACCAGACCGACGCCGCAAAGAGCGAGCGCGGCGTAGTCCAAAGCCCAGAGCTTCTTCGGGCTCATCCGCGACTCCGACGTTCCGACCCCGCCGTCGCCAGCAACGCCAGGATCGCGCCCGCCGCGAGGGCGCCGCAGAAGAAGGCCAGCGCCGGCAGGCCAACCGGCTCGCGCAGCAGGGCCGAAGGCGCCACCGCCACCGCCAGGGGCGCGAAGGCGAGCGGCAGCGAGAAGATCCCCCGTCCGCCCGCCACCAGAACCAGCAGGATGGCGATCGTTCCCGCCGCCGCCACCAGCCCCGCCCGCAGCGCCCGGTTCCAGACCTCCGAGAGCGCCAGATCGTTCGGAGCGCCGCCGATCGGCGTGGGGTCGAGGATGAAGGCGCCGGGCGCGGCGGGGTCGACCGGGAGGCCCACCACCGGACCCATCGCCTCGGCCGTCGCGCTGCGCACCTCGTCGGCGAGAACGCCTTCGGTCGGCAGGTTTGCTCCGTAGAGCATCTCTTTGAAATCGAGACGGGCGGTGTGCCGCCGACGCACGAGCGTCAGCCGCCGCGCCAGACTCGCCGCGGTGGTGTGCAGCGCGAGCTCGGACAGCCGCGACCCATAAGCGATCGACACGGCGCCCAGCATGTCGTCGGGCGTGGTGACGGTGGGGAGCGCGCTCGCGGCCAGGATCAGTCGCTCGACCTCGGGGGCCGCGATCGGCAGCGGATGGTGCGCCGCGAAGGCACGAACGGTGTCGGCGATCTCGCTCTCGAGCCTGGCGGGATCGGCGCTGGGCAGGAGTGCGGCCGTCCGCGCCACGCGCTCGACCGACAGCGCCTCAGACCGGCTCAGCGTCCGACCGGAACGCGCGCAGATCCGGAACACGCGTTCGCGCGCATCGTCCGCCAGCAACCCCTGCCCGACCAGGCGGCTCACCGGCGAGACCCCGGGGGCCGAGAAGTCCAGATGCGCGAGCGAGCGTCGCATCTCCCGTTCGATGTAACGCTCCGTCTTCGCCACGATCGCGAGGCGATCGACGACGGGATCGTCCTCGAACCGGACCGCGACCAAGGCCTGCCGGTGATCGGGCGACAGCTCCAGCCCGACGGCCGGGTCGGTCCGCGCCTGCCTCAGAATCCGGCGCACCTCACCGGGATCGCCGGGGATGCCGCTCACCTCCTCGCCCTCGAAGGTGATCCCCAGGAAGAGATCCGCCACCGACCAGGCGTTGGCGACGCCCGGCTGCGCGCGCAGATAATCGGTCAGCCGACGGACCTCTCGCAGGACCACCGGCTCCTCGAGGTCGGCGCGGACGGCGACGAAGAACATCGGCGCGGCAGACCACTGCCGGGTCCCCACTCGAAGTCGCGGCGACAGCCCGACCACCGCGGCCACGATCGCCGCCGACAGCACCAGCAGCGGGCGAAAGAACCGCGGGGGAGGCGCCTGGGCAACGGACGCCGGATCCCGCGGCGGCAGCGTCCAGCAAGCGATCGCGGCGGCGCCCACCGCGGCCAGCGCGCCCGCGAGGCGCAGGCCCGTCACCGGCACCAGGATGAACGGCGCGGCGGCGCCCACGGCGGCCGCCAGGGCGCGCGGCAGCCGCCGGCGGTCGAGCGGAAATCGGGATCGCGACGCCGCGAGCAAAACCAAGAAGGCCCAGGCCGCGGCAAATCCCAGCGGCAAAAGACCGGCGTGGTGGCGCCGCGGATCGGGCCACAGCGCTCGCGTCTCGATGGTGGCGCCGGCGGTGGGGCCGAAACCGAGGCCGGAGGACGCCAGCGCGGCCGCCACCTGCGGTGAGGTGCGCTCCCAGTCGGGCGCCTCGACGAAGAATCGCGCGCGGCGGCCGTTCTCGGTCAGGAACCAGCCGAGCGCGTCGGCGCGACGCACCACCCGCTGGCGGGCCGCCTCTCCCTCGCTCTCGCTTTCGCCGCGCGCCAGGACCGGACGCGCGCTGGGACTGCCGCTGCCGTCGACGGTGATGTCGAGCAGCCCGGCGGGTCCGAAGACCGCCCCCACGCCTGGCACGTCGCGCAGGTGCTGCTCGGCCAGAGCCAGCGCCTGCCGGTTGGCGGCGTCGAAGACGTCGTCGACCTCGACATCCAGCTCGTGCAGCGCGAGCAGCCCAAATCGGGCTCCGTCGAGGCGGCCGCGCGCGACCGACCGGGACTGCGCGGGGGCCCAGGCGAACGGATCGTCCTCGGCGCGCGCCGGCCGAGAGGCGCAGGCGCCGAGCGCGATGATCACGGCCGGAAAGGCCAGATCCCCCAATCTCACGCCGCTGAAACTATCACTACCGGATGAAGGTCGCGCCGCGGGCGACCTCGACGCTGCGTTCGGCCTCCGCGTCGGAGAGGATCTTGGCGTCGATCAAGAGCTCGTATTCCTGACGGAGGTGGGTGTTGAGCAGGTACGGACCGTCAGTGTTGATGGTGTAGCGGACACCCGCATTTTCGAAGGTCCGTAGCGCGCGCCCCAGCTCGGCCAGGTTTGCCACCGCGTGGGTGCGAAGGTTCGAGCTGGGACAAATCTCGAGGACCGTTCCCGACTCCGCAATCTTGCGCACCGCCTCTTCGCTGGTGGCCGCCGCGACGCCGTGGCCGATCCGCGCCGGCGCCAGCTCCTTGAGCACGGCCAGCACGCCGGGGACGGCGGTATAGGGGGTCTCTCCGGTGTGGACGGTCGTGCCCAAAGAGGCGTGCCGCGCGCGGGCGAACAGATCGCGATAGCCCTCCACCTCGGCCCCCAGCTCCAACGTGTGGACCTCCGGCCCGGCCAGGTCGATCCCCACCACGCCGCGCGCTTTGTATTTCACCGCCTTCTTCACCAGGATCTCGTTGAGATCGAGTGAGAACTCGCGCGCCAGGCAGAAGATGAGGCCGGCGCGCACGCCGTAGTCGAGGCAGGCGCGGTCCATTCCCCGCAGCGCGGCGTGAATGATGTGGTCGAGGTCCCGTTCCCCGCCCAGGTTCCGCTTCATCGGGTTGAAGCGCAGCTCGATGAGCGACACGTTGCTGGAACGGAACTCTTTGCCGATGATCTCGTAGACCGACCGCTCGATCGCGGCGGGCGACGACTGAATCTTCTCCGTCCAGCGATCGAGGATCGCCAGGTACTCCCCCAGCGAGGAGACCGACTCGGGGTTCGCGGTCACCAGATCGCGAAACTCCCAGAAGGTGTGCACGGGGAGCTTGATGCCTTGCTCGTGGGCGATTGCCCAGAGGATATGCGGCGCGACCGCCGCGCCCACGTGGATGTGCAGATCGCAGAGCTCCAGGCCCGGAGACAACATGGGATAGTATAGCGTGGGACCCTCGAAGGGTCCTGCGACTCTATCTTCCCGCTGTCGCGGGCTTCGCGGCGACGGGGGCGCGGTGGGCGCTCGATTTTCCGTTTCGGTTGAGCAGCGAGCGCAGCTCCTGGCCCGGAGAGAAAATGATCGTCTCCTGCTGCGGGATCGTGATGGGCGCGCCGGTCTGCGGGTTCTTTACCATCCGCGGTGGCCGGCGCCGCTTCGAGAAGGTGCCGAAGCCCGGGTAGGTCAGGCGGGCCCCCTGATTGCGCGAGACCCGAGTCCGGATGAAGTAGTCGCCCATCTCGGTGAAGACGGCGTTGACGATCTGGGCCACGACCTTCTTGGTCAGATCGCGGGGCAGGTACTTGCCCCCGTACACGCGCTCGATGAGCTCCGCCTTCGTCATTTCGTGTCTCTCCCTATCCCAGTGCTCATTGGGGGTCGTCAGACTACGGATTCGAAATTGCGGTGTCAACGATCGCGCGTGCCTGTTTTCCTCTATCTTATGGGGCTATTCTAGGAGGGTGCGCGGAGTGAGATGGTCATGAACCCGACCGGCAAGGTGACGTATATCAGCCTGTCGGCCGACGACCCCGCGATCGACGCGGCGTTCGGTACCGCCATCGCGGCCGTACGCGCCGAGCTGGGCAAGAGTCATGCCTTGCACGTAGCCGGGGAGACGCGCCCCGGCCACGTGGTGATCGACAGCAGCAACCCCGCCGACGCGCGACAGGTTGTGGCGCGGGTGGCCGGCGCCGGCGAGGCCGATCTCCGCGACGCGGTGGCCGCCGCGCGCGCCGCGTTCCCCGCCTGGAGCGCGCGCCCCTGGCAAGAGAGGGTCGCCATCGTGGAGCGCGCCGCTGAGATCGTCCGTCAGAAGAAGTTCGAGCTTTCGGCCTGGCTGATCTTCGAGATGGGGAAGAACCGCGTCGAGGCGCTGGGCGAGATCGAGGAGACCGCCGATCTGCTCGCCTACTACGCCGGGCAGATGCGCAGCGCCGACGGCTACGTGCTGCAGATGGATCGGCTGGCCCCGACCGACCAGAACACCAGCGTGCTCCGCCCCTACGGCGTATGGGCGGTGATCGCGCCCTGGAATTTTCCCTACGCGCTGCTGGGCGCGCCCATCGCGGCGGCACTGCTCACCGGCAACACCGTGGTCTGCAAGCCGTCGTCGGAGACGCCGCTGTCGGCGGTGAAGCTGACGGAGATCTTCGAGGCCGCCGGCGTTCCGCCGGGCGTGCTGAGCTGCCTGCCGGGCAGCGGGCGCGTGGTCGGCGACGGTCTCATCGCTCACCCGGACGTCGCGGGTGTGACGTTCACCGGCTCGTACGACGTCGGGTTCAATCAGCTCTACCGGCGCTTCGCGCGGGATTTTCCCAAGCCTTGCATCGTCGAGATGGGCGGCAAGAATCCGGCGCTGGTCATGCCGAGCGCCGATCTCGCGCAGGCGATCCAGGGGGTTCAGCGCTCGGCGTTCGGAATGAACGGACACAAGTGCTCGGCCTGCTCGCGGGTCTTCGTCCACCGCGCCGTCGCCGACGAGTTCATCGCCGGCCTCGCGCGCGCCGCCGACGCCGTCGCCCCGGGCGATCCCCTGGACAAGGGGGTGTTCGTCGGTCCCGTCGCCACCCGACAGAGTTACGAGGACTACCAGCGCTACGTGGCCCTGGCGCGCACCGCCGGGGCCAGCGTGGTGCGCGCGGGCGCGGCCGTGCTCACCGACGGCGCGCGGGCGCACGGTTACTTCGTGAGGCCGACGGTGCTGGCCGATCTGCCGCCCGATCACCCGCTGCTGCGCGACGAGCTCTTCGTCCCGATCGTCGCCGTGCAGGTGGTCGACAGCCTCGACCACGCGCTCGCGGCGGCCAACGACACCAAGTTCGGACTCACCGCCGGGCTCTTCTCGCGCGAGCCCAAGGAGATCGACACCTTCTTCGAGCGCATCGAGGCGGGCGTGGTCTACGTCAACCGCGCGGCCGGGGCGACCACCGGCGCCTGGCCCGGCGTGCAGCCCTTCGGCGGCTGGAAAGGCAGCGGCTCGACCGGGAAGAACATCGGCGGGCACTACACCCTCCTCTGCTACCTGCGCGAGCAGAGTCGGACGGTGTGCCAGTGAGCGCGGCGCGTACGGCGAAGCTGGCGCTCGAGGCGCTGGCGGCGCAGCCGATCACCATCGTGACGCCGCCCCCCGGGCCGCACGCGCGAGAGATGATCGCCCGTGCGCTGCCGCATCTCTCCCCTTCTCTCATCCATTGCTATCCGCTGATGGTCCGGCGCGCCTCGGGCTGCATGGTCGAGGACGTCGACGGCAACGTCTATCTGGACGCGGAGGCGGGGGTCGCCACGGCGTCGACCGGACACTGCCACCCGGACGTCGCGGCGGCGATCGCCGCGCAGGCGCAGATCTTGATTCACATCTGTGGCACCGACTTCCACTATCCCGGCTACGGCGAGATCTGCGCGAAGCTCGGCGCGCTCGCGCAGCAGATCGGTCCCAACACGCACCACTGGCAGACCTTTCTCACCAACTCGGGGACCGAGGCCGTCGAGGCCGCCATCAAGCTGGCGCGCCAGCACACCGGGCGCCCGGGGATCATCGCGTTTCGCGGTGGGTTCCACGGCCGCACGCTCGGCTCGCTGTCCCTGACGGCCAGCAAGTCCAAGTACCGCCGCGGCTTCGGGCCGCTCTTGCCCGGGGTGTCTCACGCGACCTACGGGGATCTCGACAGCGTCGAGGAGCTCTTCGCGACGCTCACCGCGCCCACGGACGTGGCGGCCATCGTGGTCGAGCCGGTGCTCGGCGAAGGCGGGTACATCGTCCCGCCGCCCGACTTCCTGCCCGGTCTGCGCGCGCTCTGCAACCTGCACGGAATCTTGCTCTGCTTCGACGAGGTTCAGACCGGCATGGGGCGCACCGGGAAGATGTTCGCGGCGGAGCACACCGGGGTGGTCCCGGACATCTTGCTGGTCGCCAAGGGGATCGCCTCGGGGATGCCGCTCGGCGCGATGATGGCGCCGAGCGACATCATGACCTGGCCGGCCGGCAGCCATGGATCGACCATCGCCGGCAACCCAGTGGCCATCGCCGCGGGCCTGGCGACGATCAGGCTTCTCGAGGACGATCTCGTCGCGAGCTCCGCCCGGGTCGGGCAGCGTCTCAAGAAGATGCTGGCCACCAAGCTGGCGGGCGCCGCCGGCGTGACCGACGTGCGTGGCCTGGGGCTCATGATCGGGGTCGAGCTCGACACACACGAGCGGGCGGGCGCCCTGGCCCAGCTCTGCTTTCGGCGCGGTCTGTTGCTCCTCGAGTGCGGCAAGAAGGCGATCCGCTTCTCGCCGCCGCTCATCCTGACCGAGGCGCAGGCCGAGATCGTGAGCGACGTCTTCGCCCAGGCCTGCGCCGACGTAAACGCGGCCGCGCCCGCATGACCTCGGCGAGCGACATCGCAGCGCGCCAGGCCGCCCGCGTCTTTTACACCTGGACCGCCCAGGCGAACGCGGTGCCGCTCGAGATCGTCGGCGGCGAGGGGCCCCGCTTCGTGACCGCCGACGGCGGAAAGTGGTGGGACCTCGGCAGCATGACCTGGAACGCCGGCCTCGGGCACGGTCACCCGCGCATGCAGAAGGCGCTCGGTGAGGCGGCGACCCGCGGCTTGCTGGTGACACCGACCGCGGTCTTTGCCGCCAAGGCGCGCGCGGGCGAGCTCCTGGCCGAGGTGACGCCGCCCGGGCTCGAAAAGACCTTCTTCTGTCTGTCGGGCACCGAGGCCAACGAGAACGCCATCAAGATCGCGCGCCTCTTCACCGGACGGCAAAAGGTGGTCGCCCGCACCCGCAGCTACCACGGCGCCAGCCTGGCGATGCTGTCGCTCTCCGGCGATCCGCGGCGGTTGCCTTTCGAGCCCGGCCTGCCGGGCGTGGTGCGGATGGGCGATCCCTACTGCTTCCGCTGCCCGTTCGGCAAGGAGCCGACCTCCTGCGCGCACGAATGCGCGGCCGACCTGGAAACGGCGCTCCTGCGCGAGGGCCCGGAGACGGTCGCCGCCGTGATCCTGGAAGGGATCGTCGGCGCGAACGGCGTCTTCGTCCCGCCGCCGGGCTACTGGAAGAAGATCCGCGCGATCTGCGATCGCCACGGCGTCTTGCTGATCGCCGACGAGGTCCTGTCCGGGTTCGGGCGCACCGGCCGCTGGTTCGCGGTCGATCACGACGGCGTGACCCCGGATCTGCTGACCATGGCCAAGGGGCTGACCGGCGGATATGTCCCGGGCGGCGCGGTGATCGTGACCGACCGGATCGCGCGCCATTTCGACGATCAGGTGCTGGTCTGCGGGCTCACGAGCTACGCCCACCCGCTGGTCTGCGAGGCGGTGGTGGCCACCATCGAGACCATCCGCGACGAGGGATTGGTCGAGCGCGCGGCGGCGCTAGGTACCTTTCTCGGTGTCCGGCTCGAGGACTTCGCCCGCGAGCGGCCCTACATCGGCGAGGTGCGGGGCCTCGGGCTGCTCTGGGCGTTCGAGCTCTGCGTGCCCGGCCCCGCCTCCCAGCGGACCAGGGAGCCGATGCCCGCGGTCACCATGGCGAAGCTGGCGGCCATCTTGCGCCGCGCGCGGCTCCACCTGCACAAGCGCGACAACTTGCTCTATCTGGCGCCGCCCCTGGTGATCGCGGAGGCAGAGCTGGAAGCGGCGCTCGGCGATCTCGGCCGCGCCCTCGACGAGGCGTTCCGGTGAGCCACCAGCGTTCCCACGATGGCAAGGTCTACGGCGACGTCGTCGGAGCGCTGGCGGGCCTGCTGCGCGACGGGATGTCCATCATGTCGGGCGGGTTCGGCCTGTGCGGCAACCCCGAAGCCTGCATCGACGCCATCGCCGCCAGCGGGGTCAGGAACCTCACCATCATCAGCAACAACTGCGGCAACCAGGGACAGGGGCTGGCGGTGCTGCTTCAAAACGGGCAGGTCTCGCGGGTCATCTGCAGCTTCGTGGGCGGCAACCCGGACCTGGCCGAGCTGTTCCTGGCCGGCAAGGTCAAGGTGGAGCTGGTGTCGCAGGGGACGTTCGCCGAGCGGATTCGCGCCGGCGGCGCCGGCATCGCCGGGTTCTACACGCCCGCCGGGGTGGGGACGGTGGTGGCGGAGGGGAAAGAGGTGCGCGAGCTCGACGGCCGCAAATACCTCTTCGAGCGCCCGCTGCGCGCCGACCTGGCGATCGTGCGGGCCGCCGTCGCCGACCGCTTCGGGAACCTGCGCTTTTACCGGACCGCGCGCAATTTCAACCCGCTCATGGCCACCGCCGCCGACGTCACCGTCGCGGAGACCGACCGCCTGGTGCCCAAGGGGACCATCGATCCCGACGACGTCCATCTGCCGGGCCTCTACATCAAGCGGATCGTCGAGGTGCGGGAGCACCGCAACGTCATCGAGCATCGGACCACGCGCGCCAAGGGCGGCAAGCAGCTGAGCGAAGCGACGCGGACCAAGATCGGGCGCGGGTGAGCTGGTCGCGCGAAGAGATGGTCCGGCGGGCGGCCGCCGAGATTCAGCCCGGACAGATCGTGAACCTGGGGATCGGCCTGCCCACCGAGGTGGCGAACTATCTCGATCTCGACAGCGGCGTCACGCTCCATTCGGAGAACGGCATCCTGGGCATGGGCCCCTTCCCCACCGAGGAGGAGATCGATCCGCGGCTCATCAACGCGGGCAAGCAGCTGGTGACGGCCCTGCCCGGCGCCAGCATGTTCGATTCCGCGCTGTCGTTCGCGATGATCCGCGGCGGCCACATCGACCTCGCGATCCTGGGCGGCCTGGAGGTCGCCTGCAACGGCGATCTGGCCAACTGGACGGTGCCGGGCAAGCTCATCACCGGCATGGGGGGCGCCATGGATCTGGCCGCGGGCGCGCGGCGGGTGGTGGTGCTCCAGAGCCACGCCTCGAAGGACGGCAAGCCCAAGCTGGTCCACCGGCTCACGCTGCCGCCCACCGCGCTCGGCTGCACCAGCCGCGTGATCACCGAGCTCGGCATCTTCGACGTGGGGGGCGACTGCTTCGTCTGCATCGCGAAGGCCGAAGGCGTCCACCGCGACACCATCGTCCAGGCCACCGGCGCCCCCATGCTCTTCACGACCGCCACCTCCGGCGCGTGAAATTCGTCGCCGTCGGGACGCCCGACCTTGACCTTGCCAATTGGTCGCATAGATTCCCGTCGAAGTGTCCGGCGGGAAGCGGCGTAAACACCCATGTGGATAGTTCGGCTCGCCCTGCGGCGCCCCTACACCGTCGCGGTGATGTGCGGCTTGATCTTGGTCATGGGGGTCCTGTCGCTCACCCGGATGGTGGTGGACATCTTTCCCGCCATCGACATCCCGGTGGTCGCAGTGGTCTGGAACTACCCGGGGCTCTCCGCCCAGGACATGGAGCGGCGGGTGGTCCTCATCAGCGAGCGCGCATACTCGACCACCGTCAACGGCATCGAGCGGATCGAATCGCAGTCGATTCCCGGGATCGGAATCTTGAAGGTCTACTTTCAACCTGGCGCCGAGATCGGTGCCGCCATCGCTCAAATATCGGCGGTCTCCAGCACCGTCCTGCGCATCGCGCCGCCCGGGATGACGCCGCCGGCCATCATTCAATTCAACGCCTCCAACGTGCCGGTGGCGCAGCTCACCGCCAGCAGTGAGGTCCTCCCCGAGCAGCAGGTCTTCGACTACGGGCTCAACTTCATCCGGGTCAAGCTGTTCACCATCCCGGGGCTGTCGACGCCGGCACCGTTCGGCGGCAAGTCGCGCCAGATCAACGTCGACATCGATCCCCAGCAACTGACCGCCAAGGGGCTCTCCCCTTACGACGTGGTGAACGCGCTCAACACCTCGAACGTGATCCTCCCGGCCGGGACCGCGCGCATCGGCAGCCGCGAGTACAACGTGCTGCTGAATTCGAGCCCGCTCGAGGTGGCCGAGTTCGCGAACATCCCGGTCAAGATCGTGGACGGGGCGCCTATCCTGCTGGGGGACGTCGCGCGCATCTCGGATGCCTTTGCCGACCAGACCAACCTGGTCCGGGTCAATGGCCGCCGGGCGACTTACCTCGCCATCTTGAAGCACGCGGACGCCTCGACGCTGGCGGTGGTGGACGCCACCCGGGACGCGCTGCCGGGGATCAAGGCCGCGGCGCCGAACGGCCTCGAGCTGAAGCTGGACTTCGATCAGTCGGTGTTCGTGCGGGGCGCCATCGGGGGCGTCGTGCGCGAGGCGATCGTCTCGTCGATCCTGGTTTCGCTCATGGTGGGCCTGTTTCTGGGGAGCTGGCGCAGCATGGTGATCGTCTGCACCTCGATCCCGCTCGCGATCTTCTCGGCCATCGTGGGCCTCAACCTGACCGGCAACACCATCAACATCATGACGCTGGGGGGGCTGGCGCTGGCCATCGGCATGCTGGTCGACGACGCCACGGTGGAGGTGGAGAACATCCACCGCAACCGCCTGATGGGTAAGCCGCTCACGCGCGCCATCCTGGACGGCGCGCAACAGATCGCGGTTCCCGCCATCGTCGCGACGCTGTCGATCTGCATCGTCTTCAGCCCGGTGGTCCTGCTGGTCGGGCCGGCCCGCTTCCTGTTCACGCCGCTCGCGATCTCGGTGGTGCTGGCGATGATGGCGTCGTACCTGCTGTCCCGGACGCTGGTGCCGGCGCTGGCCCGGCTGCTCATGCGCAGCGAGGAGCACCACGAACCGGGCGCAGCCGGACCCTCCGGCGGCTGGAAGGAACTGGCGTTTCGTTTCAACCGCTGGCGGGACGCCGGTTTCGAACGCTTTCAAAACGGCTACGCCGCTCTCCTCCGCAGCGCGCTCGACCACGGCCGCTTCACCATGGCCGCCGCCGCCGCGGTCGGCATGGCCAGCTTCTGCCTGGTCTTCGTGGTCGGCACCGACTTCTTCCCCTCCGTCGACGCCGGCCTCATGAAGCTGCACTTCCGGGCCCCCAACGGTTCGCGCATCGAGAAGACCGAAGCGTTGGTGGAGCAGGTCGAGGACGGGATCCGCCAGATCATTCCGCCCGATCAGATCGAGACCATCAACTCGATGCTGGGCGTGCCCGTGTCGTACAACCTGGCCTTCGTCCAGACCGACAACGTGAGCCCGATGGACGCGGAGATCCTGATCGCGCTCAAGGGCGACCACGCGCCGACCGCGCGCTACATGCAGCGCATCCGCCAGATGCTCAAGCGCGATTTCCCGGGCTCGAATGCCTACTTTCAGCCGGCCGACATCGTGAGCCAGGTGCTCAACTTCGGCCTCTCCGCCCCCATCGACGTGCAGGTCGAGTTTCCCGACCTGCAGAAGGGGTACGAATTTGCCCGCAAGCTGCGCGACGGCATCGCCGAGATCCCCGGGACCGCCGACTCCCACATCGTGCAGGACATCGACTACCCCGCGATCAAGGTCGACGTCGATCGGCTGCGCGCCGCCCAGGCCGGGATCAGCGAGCGCGACGTCGCCAACAACCTGCTGGTCTCGCTGTCGTCGAGCGGCCTGGTGGCGCCGTCGTACTTCCTGAACCCGCACAACAACGTGAACTACTTCGTGGTGGTCAAGACGCCGCTGCCGCAGCTGTCGTCGGTGGAGCGCGTGATGTCGACGCCGCTGACGGCGGGCGCGCCCATCACGTCGTCCAGCGGAACGCCGTCCCCCTCGGCGCTGCCGGAGGCGCCGACCCAGATCCTGAGCGGCGTCGCCTCGGTTCACCCGGGCGCCAGCCCGGAGCAGATCAACCACTACACGGTCCAGCGGGTGATCGACGTCGACGCCAACGTCGAGGATCGGGATCTCGGCTCCGTCGCCTCCGACATCCAGCGCAAGATCGACGCGCTCGGCAAGCTGCCGCCGGGGATGAAGATCACCCTGCGCGGCCAGAACCAGGTCATGCAGCACTCCTTCCGCAGCCTGGGCCTGGGCCTGATCCTGGCGGCGCTCCTGGTCTATTGCCTGATGGTGATCCTGTTTCAGTCCTGGCTGGACCCCTTCATCATCATGGTCGCGGTCCCGGGCGCGCTGGTCGGCATCCTCTGGATGCTGGCGTTCACGCATACGACCATCAACGTGGAGTCGCTGATGGGGTCGATCATGGCGGTCGGGATCGCGGTGTCGAACTCGATCCTGCTGGTCAGCTTCGCCAACGATCTGCGCGTCGAGAAGGAGGGGATCTCGCCGCTCGACGCCGCCCTCGAGGCCGGCCGGACCCGTCTGCGGCCGGTGATCATGACGGCGTTGGCGATGATCATCGGGATGATCCCGATGGCGCTCGGCCTCGGGGAAGCGGGCGAGCAGAACGCCCCGCTCGGGCGCGCGGTCATCGGCGGCCTGGCTCTGGCCACCGTCGCGACGCTCTTCGTGGTGCCCGTGGTATATGCCAGCCTCCGCCTGAAGCTGCCGAACAAGCACGTGATGGAACAGAAGTTTCTGGACGAAGAGCGGCAGGGGGAATCGCCCCACCCGCAACCGAGCGGGAGCCCGGCCTGATGTCGCCCCGCCACCGTTCGATCTTGGTCTACCTGGCGGGCGTCGGGACGCTGGGCGCCACGGCGCTCGGCGTGATCGGCCTGGGGACGCACCGCCGGTCGGAGGCCCGCAACGAGGCCCAGGCGCGGGAGACCGACGTCCGGCGGGGCCCGCGCGTCCGCGTCGCGATGGTCAAACGCGCCCCCGGCGTGCGTCACCTGGTGCTGCAGGGAGAGGCGCGACCGTTCTTCGAGGTGACCCTCTACGCGAAGGTGGCCGGGTTCCTGCGCGAGCTCAAGGTCGACAAGGGCGATCGCGTTCGCAAGAACCAGCTCATCGCGACGGTCACCGCGCCCGAGCTCGACCAGCAATACGACGCCGCGCTGGCCGATGCGCGCAACAAGCGGATCAACGCCAAGCGCCTCTCGGCGCTGGCCCCGTCGGGCGTGGTGTCGACGCAGGAGCTGGAGCTGGGCCAGGCCTCGGCCGACGTCGCCGACGCCAATCAGGGCGCCCTCGAGACCCAGCGCGGGTACCGGGTCATCCGCGCCCCCTTCGACGGGGTGGTGACCGCGCGCTTCGCCGATCCGGGCACCCTCATCCAGAGCGCCGCCAACGGCCAGGCGGGCGCCGTCCCCATCGTGGCCGTCGCCAAGGGCGACCAGCTCCGGGTCTACGTCTACGTCGATCAGGCCAACGCCCAGTTCGTGCGCGACGGCGACACCGTCGTGGTGCGGATCTCGGAGCGCCCCGGCTGGTCGCGGGCCGCCAAGGTCACGCGGACCAGCGGCGAGCTGTCGCCCAAGACCCGCACCATGCAGACCGAGGTCGACATCCAGAACACCGACGGCGCGATCCTGCCCGGCAGCTACGTCGAGGTCACCTTGGACGTGAAGGTCCCGCCGCTGCTCGAAATGCCGGCGGAGGCGCTGGTGATGCGGGGCGAGAAGACCCAGGCGGCGGTCGTGGACGCCGATCGGCACGTGCACTTCAAACCGATCGTCGTCGCCAACGACGACGGCCAGACCGTGCACCTGGTCAGCGGCCTGCAGGAAGGCGATCGGGTGGCGCTGAACCTGGGCAGCGAAGCGGAGGACGGCAGCCAACTTCAGATCGTCGAGACGCCGCAGAAACCCGCCGCGCCCAGGTAGAGAGAGCCCGCTCGCTACCGCGCCAGGAATTCCAGGGTCGGGCGCGAGGGGGCGTCCCCCTCCCCGCTCTCGGCGTAGGCGCGAATCTCGATGGTCGCCGGCGTGTGTGCGACGCTCTCGAACGGCCAGGCCTTGCGGACGTGCGAGCGGGTGCAGCGCACGCCGCCGCCCGCCTTGCAGTCGTGAACCATCTCGACCAGCACCACGTGCTCGCCGGTGGCGACCGAGCCGCCGTAGACCCGATGAAACTCGGGGGTGTGAAACTCGCTCGCGTCCTTGTCCTTGGTCAGAATCGCTTCTTGGTCCAGCCAGATCACCACCGAACGGGGGTTGTACTCGTCGGTGACCTCATCGCGATACCGGATGATGACGGGCGCGCGGTTGGTCGCCTTCTGTTGGTTTTCCCCCAGCGCCTGGCGGGTACGATCGAGGTTGGCCTGCACAGCGGCATCCTCGCCGTGCGGTGGAAACGTCAGGGCCGCCTCGTACGCGGCCCAGGCCCGGCCGGGTGCGCCGCGGCCCTCGTAGACCGCGCCCAGCGTCAGGTACGCCTTGCGGCAATGGGGGTCGGCGCCGGCTCCGCCGCAGCCCTTTTCGGTGAAGGCGCCCAGGTCCTTGACGGCGACCTCGGTCTCCTTCTTCTTGTAGGCGGCCATCCCATCTTCATAGAGCTGTCCCGTCGAGGCGCCGCAGCCGAGCGACAGCGCGACCATGCCCAGGCCGAAGGAGCGGAAGACCAAGAACCCGGAGACACCGCGGGTGCCGAGCGCAGGCATGCGCGGGATGCTACACGATCAGGTCGCCGCCGGGTTGGGCGGCGTCACCCCGACCCGAGCCAGGGCGGCGTTCACCGACTTGAGATCCTCCCAGGCCGGTTTCTTCTTGCTGGGATCGCGGAGCAGATAGGCCGGGTGAAAGGTCGGCATGAGCGGGATCCCCTCGTAGGTGCGGAAGTTGCCGCGCAGGCGGCTGATCGGGGCGTCGTCGCGCAGGAGGCACTGCACCGCGAACTTTCCGAGCGCCACGATCATGCGCGGGCGAATGGCGGCGAGCTGCCGCTTGAGGAACGGCTCGCAGCTCGCGACCTCGTCGGGCTCCGGGTTGCGATTGCCCGGGGGCCGGCATTTGAGGACGTTGCAGATGTAGACGTCCTCGCGCCGGTAGCCCATCGCCTCGATCATCTTGGTGAGGAGCTGGCCCGCCTTGCCGACGAACGGCTCGCCGCGGGCGTCTTCGTCCGCCCCGGGCGCCTCGCCGACGAACACGATGTCGGCGTCCGGGTTGCCGACGCCGTAGACGAGGTTGGTGCGCCCGCCCGCCAGCTTGCAGCGCTGGCAGTCCCCGATGTCGTCGCGCAAGAGCTTCAACCCCTCCGCCCCGCGCGGCGCGCCCGTCTCGGCCGACTCCTCGGTCGGCGCCGAAACCACGAGCGTAGCCGCGTGAGGGAGCGCGGGCTTTGCCCGCGCGAGCTCTTCGCGGGGGGCGCGGGACCCTCCCAGGGTCCCGGACTTGATCGACCCGCTTCTCATCGCCACACCCAACAACCCCGAGCGACCTCGCGCCCCCAGGTTGGTCTTGAGCTGACCCACCAGCGCCCGCAGCGCCTCGCGCTCGTCGCCCTCAGCGGCCATGCCCGGCGGCCTCGGCCTGCGCAGCGCCCACGCTCTCGGGGGTCACCAGCGCGTCCACCGCCAGCGCGTAATAGAAGGTGGACGCGACCTCGGCCGCCCGCACCGTCCGATCGCGGCCGATCGCGCCGTCGTGGTCCGCATCGCGGCGTTCGATCTCGTCGACGATCTCGGTGTAGGCGCGCATGAAGACGGGGTCGGTCGACACGACGTAGGCCCGACCGAGCGCCCAGGCGACGCAGGCGTTCCAGCTGTTCTCGTCGAGCCGCCGCGCGGCAAAGCCGCGAGGCACCGTCGCCGCGATCCGCTCGCGCAGCCACGCGCCCACGAAGGGGGTGTTCCCCTCCGCGGCCATCACCGCCAGGATCCGCGTCGCGGTGGTCGATGAAAAATCGAACAGTCCCCCGACCGCGGCCAGCTCGTTCGCGAAGGGCGGCGGGGCCTTCATGCCGAACGCGCGCTCGACGAACTTGCGCCCGCTCGACAGGAGCCCGCGATCGTCGACGGCACGCGCATATTCGACCAGCGCCAGCGCCAGGAATCCAGGGTCCCGGAAGTCGCGTCCCGACAAATCCTCGAGCGCGCCCAGGTGCATGGCCAGCACGCGCGACGCGCGCTCGGCGATCGACTGGCGACGCGCATCGTTCCGCTCCAGGCCGCGCTCGGCCACGCTGGCCAGCAGGACCATCGCGCAGTCGTAGGCCGCCTCGTCGTCGGTCGCGCTGTCGATCGCGTCGGGAACGAAGCGCCTGGCGGCCTCGCCCAGAAACGACCAGGCCGCCGTGCGCGCGGCCGCGAAACGCTCCACGCCCGACAGACGCTGATGCCGGGCCCAGATCCAGACCGCGGCCAGCGTTCCGTGGAAGTCCGGATCCGGCGCGCCGGGCCAGGGGGGCACGTTCCCCGAATGGGATCCGGCGGTCGCCTGACGCGCGACCAGCACGCCACCCGCCGCCGCCAGATGTCGAATCGCCTGCGAGGCGTAGGTCTTGAGACGCGGATCAGGCATGACCCGCCTTGTCCGGTTTATCCACCTTGTCCGCCTGATCTACTTTGGGGGGCAGCCGCGGTGCGAAGAGATGCCAGAGCTGATCGGCGACGTCGCGCTTCGAGGCCCGGGCGATCTGCGCCCGCGCGCCGTCGGCGAAGAGTACCGTCACCGCGTTGTCGTCGGCACCGAAGCCGATCCCGGGCACGCTCACGTCGTTGGCCACGATCGCGTCGCAGCCCTTCTCGCGTAGCTTGTCCGCGGCGCGGACCTCCATCGGCGCGCCGCCCCCGATCTCGGCCGCGAAGCCGATCACGAACGGGCGTCCGTTCTCCCGCGCGCGGGCCACGCCCGCCAGCAAATCGGGGACGGGGGTCAGCTCCAGGGTGACGTCCCCGGCGGTCGCGCGGCGCGAGAGCTTCCCGGGCGCGCGGGTCCGGGGCCGGAAGTCCGCGACCGCGGCGGTCATCACGACGGCGTCGGCGCCCGGCGTCGAGGTGGCCAGCGCCCGCTCGAGATCGGCGGCGGTCTCCACCTCGATGCGATGGATGGCGATGGTGCCGCCGCCGGCCGCGATCGCCGGTGTACCGGGCCCGGCCAGCAGGGTCACCCGGGCGCCGCGCGCGGCCGCGGAGGCCGCCAGCGACGCGCCCATCTTCCCCGACGATCGGTTGCCGAGAAACCGGACGTCGTCGACCGGCTCGCGGGTGGGACCGGCCGTCACCACCACCCGCCGGCCCTCGAGATCGCGGGGCGCCAGCAGGCGGACAGCGGCCGCGACGATCTCGACCGGCTCGATGAGACGCCCCGCCCCGATCCAGCCGCAGGCCAGCGGGCCCCGATCGGGGCCGACGGTCGTGATGCGCCCGCCCCCGCCGGGCCCCAGCAGCCGTTCGAGGTTCGCCTGCGTGAGCGGGTTTTCCCACATGTTCACGTTCATGGCGGGGGCCAGCAGCACCGGCGCCCGCGTGGCCAGCACGACGGCGGTCAGCAGATCGTTGGCCATCCCCGCCGCGAGCCGCGCGATCGCGTCCGCCGTCGCGGGCGCGACGATGAGCAGCTCAGCCTCGTCGGCCAGGCGAATGTGGCCGATCTCGGCCTCGCTGCCCGCATCGAAGAGATCGTGGGAGACGGGCGCACCCGACAGGGTCTGCAGGGTGAGCGGCGTGATGAAACGGGTGGCCGCCTCGGTCATCACCACCCGGACCGTCGCACCCGCCTTGGTGAGCAGACGGCAGAGCTCTGCCGCCTTGTAGGCCGCGATGCCGCCGGTGATCCCGAGGACGATCCGCCGCGCCGCGAGACGCCCCTGGAACCGCCCCTCGAGCGAGGCCGTGCTTGTCTCGCTGGTGGCGGGGTCGCTCATTGCCGTCGGGCCCTGAGATTACCTCAAATTTCCGAATGGCACGCCTCACGGAGCCGCGGACCAGGGTAAAATCCGCGGCCGTGACGAGCCCGGCGGGCTTCCCGCGCCGATTTGATTCCTACGTGCTACTCAAACCGCTCGCGCGGGGGGGGATGGGCCAGCTCTATCTGGCGCTCACGGGCGCGCCCGGCCTGGAGAAGCCCTGCGTGATCAAGCAGGTCCTGCCCGACGTGCTGGCCTCCGAAAACTCGCGCCGTTTCCGGGACGAGGTGACGGTCGCGCTGCGCCTCGCGCACGGGAACCTGGTCTCGGTGTTCGACGCCGGCATGCACGGCGGTCAGATCTTCCTCGCCATGGAGCACATCGAGGGCAAGGATCTCCTGGCCACCTGGAACCGCTGCGCCGAGCGCCGCGTCCCCTTCCCCGTCGACGTTGCGGTCTACGTGGTCAAGGAGGTCGCGCGGGCGCTCGCCTACGCCCACGCCTTCGAGGATCTGGCGCTGATTCACCGCGACGTCTCGCCGGCCAACGTCCTGCTGTCTTACAGCGGAGAGGTCAAGCTGACCGACTTCGGGCTGGCCATGTCGATCCTCAAGATCGAAAAGACCATCCCCGGCATCGTATTCGGCAAGCTCAGCTACCTGTCGCCGGAACAGGCGCGCCGCGCGCCGCTCGACGCGCGCGTCGACATCTACGCGGCCGGGATCTTGCTGTGGGAGCTCCTCACCGGCCGTCAGCTCTTCCCGGTCGACGGAGAGGGCAGCGATCCCGACGACCGAAAGATCGACGCGCTGGCGCGCGCCCGCGATCCGCACATAGCCCCGCCCTCGAGCATCACCAGCCGGGTACCGCCCGAGCTCGATCGGATCGTCCTGCGGGCGCTCGCGCCCGAGCGCGAGGACCGCTATCCGAACGCCGAGGCCCTGCGGGCCGACCTGGCCGCCTTCCTGGCCGAGACCGCCCCCAAGACCGACAGCGCGCGCCTGGCGGGGTTCCTGCGCCCGCTCTTCGTCGACGACGCGCGCGAGGAGCGCCGCGAGCGTGAGCGGCTGACCGTCGCCGCCCGCGCGCTGCTCTCCGGGGGCATCGGGACGCCTACCCCGCCGCCCGAGCCGCCGCGGCCGAACGACGATCTCCCCGCCCGCCCCGGCGAGGATCCCCGCATCGGCAGCACCCTGGGTGGCCGCTACCACGTCCGCCGCCTGTGCGGCGAAGGGGCGATGGGGCGCGTCTACGAAGCGCACCACATCGACATCGGCCGGCGGGTCGCCATCAAGGTCTTGCACGCCAGCTTTCACCACAGCGCCGACCTGGTCGAACGATTCCGCCGCGAGGCGCGCGCCGCCTCCAAGATCGGCCACCCCAACATCGTCGACGTCACCGATTCCGGCACCACCTCCGACGGGGCGTTCTACTTCGTCATGGAGTACCTCGACGGGCTCAACCTGGAGGAGCTCATCATCCAGAACGGCCCCCTCCCCGTCGACAGGGCGTTGCTGGTCGCCGCGCAGATCACCCGCGCGCTGGACGCGGCGCACTCCGCGGACATCATCCACCGCGATCTCAAGCCGGCCAACGTCATGCTCGTCAATCGCAAGGACGACGCGGATTTCGTCAAGCTGCTGGATTTCGGGATCTCGAAGGATCTCGACCCGGCGGTCGGCTCATCGCTCACCCGCCCCAACGTCGCCATCGGAACGCCGGTCTACATGGCGCCCGAACAAGCGGCCGGCAAGGAGGCCAACGGGCTCAGCGACATCTACGGGGTCGGGGGACTCCTCTACGAGATGCTGACCGGAACGCCCCCCTGCGTGGGCGAGGACGCGATCGAGGTGCTCCACCGCAAGGCACGAGAGGATCCACCCGCCATCGGCACCGTGCGCCCGGGACTGCCCGGCGACGTGCAGGTGCTGGTGACCCGGGCCCTGGCCCGCGCGCCCGGCGGCCGACAACCGTCTATGAGCGCCCTCAAGGACGAGGTGCTCGCCTGCCTGGCCGCCCTGGAGAACGGGCCGGCGCCCACCCGCGCGCCAACCGCCAGCTCGATCACGCCACGGCTCTCGATCGGTGTCGCCGATACCCACGTCTCCGCGGCCGGCCTGGTCCGGCCCGGCCGGATGCGGCCGCGTGCCATCGCGGCCGGTGTCGCCATCATCGTCGGGGCACTCCTGGCGGTGCGCTTGGTTCGCGACGAGGCGCCAGCCCCGGATCGCATCGCGTCGGCGGCGACCCCCGCTCAACCGACGACGTCGCCTTTGCCGGGCGCGCCACCCAACCGACCGACACCAGATCCCGGGCCCCAAAAACTGCCCGCCGCCGCCGAACGGCGCGCCGACCTGCGAGAGCCCGCGCCGGCGATCCTGCGAGAGCCCGCACCGATCCTGCGGGAGCCCGCCGCGACACGGCGGGCGGCGCCATCCCCGCCGGGCGAGGTCCAGCCGGCCAAGATCGGCGCCAAGCTCACGGCGAAGATCGCGACGAAGGGTGGTGACATCGCTCGGGCAACCGGCCCCGACATTTCGGGGATCTTGAACCTTGGTCAGATGGCGTTCGACCGCGGCGACTACCCGGAGGCGGTCCGCCGTGGCCGCGAAGCGATCGGCGCCGGCGCCGAGGCGAGCGGGCGGTTGCTGATCGGCGACGCCTACTACCGTCTCGAGCGCTACCGCGATGCCCTGCGGGAGTACGACGCCGCGCTGGTGCTCGATCCGACCAACGCCGGCACCCGCCGCCGCCGCGACCTGGCGGAGAGAAAGACGGTTACCAGCTCCGGACCCTGAGAGGCCGGTCTACTTGATGTAGCCCTTCTTGGTCAGGTATTCGGCGACCAGGATCGCGCCGCGGGCCGCGCCCATGCGGGTGTTGTGCGAGACCAGCAGGTACTTGATCCCGTTCGCGAGCACCGGATCGGCGCGCAAGCGACCCACCACCGTCGACATTCCCCCTTCGGCGTCGCGATCGAGGCGGACCTGCGGGCGAAACGGATCGTCGTTGACGGTGATGAGGTGGCGCGGCGCCGAAGGCAGCTCCAGCCCGGCCATCTCGCTTCCGAACGCGCGCCAGGCGGCCTTGACCTCGTCGAGGCTCGCTTGCTTCTTGAGCTCGACGAACACCGATTCGGTGTGGCCTTCGAGGACGTTGACGCGCGTGCAGGTGCAGGAGACGGCGATCGCGGCGGGCGCGACCTCCTCGCCGGTGAGGCGACCGAGGATCTTGCTGGTCTCGCGCTCTACCTTCTCTTCTTCCTTGGGGATGTACGGGATGATGTTGTCGAGGATGTCCATCGCCGAAACGCCCGGCGAGCGCCCCGCGCCCGAGAGCGCCTGCATCGAGGTCATGATCACGCGCGAGACGCCGAACGCGACGTCCAGCGGCTTGAGGGTCATGGCGAGGCCGACGGTGGTGCAGTTCGGACCGGGCGAGATGAATCCCTTCCATCCGCGGCGGCGGCGCTGGATGTCGATCAGCGCGGCGTGGTCCCAGTTGACGCCCGGCAGGAAGACCGGCACGTCGGGCTCGTAGCGGAAGGCGCTGGCCGTCGAGATCACCGGGACGGCGGCGGCGCAGCGCGGCTCGAGCTCGCGCGCCACGTCGGCCTCGACGGCGGAGAACACCAGCCGCACGCCGTCGGTGGTCATCTTGGCCGAATCCTCGACGGTGATCGCCGCGTGCTCGTCTGACATCGGCTCGGTGCAGTGCCAGCGCGAGGCCCCCTTGTCGTCCTTGACCGCGTCGGCGAGCTTCTTCCCCGCCGAGCGGCTCGACGCGGCCAGCTTGCGGATCTCGAACAGGGGATGACCGGCGAGCGACGCCAGGAACTGCTGCCCGGCCAGGCCGGTCGCGCCGACTACGGCGACAGGAATGCGTGACATGACTGCTGGGACCTCCTAAAGGCCGCGGACTTTACCAGCACCACGGCCCGACGGCCACGATCGAGCGACCGCTCAGGCGGCGTGGAGCAAGTCCAGCAGCGGCATGTCAGGAGACTCCGGGTTCACCCGCACCTCCCGCGCCCTCGGATCGACGATCAGGTCCAGCGCTTCGAGCGGGATCTGCCCGATGAGCGGGGTCGTCCCCACGGGCATCGCCAGAACGTCGCAGATCATCTGCCGGCCCAGGATGCTCAGCCGCAGGTCGCCCACGTGCGGAATCTCGCGCAGGCCCCCATCGGCGAGCCGTACCTTTCTGGTGTCGAGGAAGGTGAGCCCGAGCCGCTCACAAACGTCGATCGGTAGGACCAACATCGTGGCGCCCGTGTCCACGAGAGCGTCGATCTCCTCCATCCGGACCGCTTCGCGGGCGAGCAGGCCCCGATCGACCATGGCCAGGTCCGTGTTGTTCCAGAGCGTCAGCTTCGTCATGACTTTCCCCATTTCCCCTGCTCATCGGCCGCGCGTCCGAACAGGTTTCGTACAGGTGGAATATTACCACCCGCGCTGGCGGGCAGCTTCGTAGAGGGCGACGCCGGCGGCGACCGAGGCGTTCAGCGACGAGACGACGCCTCGCTGGGGGATGTGGAAGAGGCCGTCGCAGCGGCGGGCGACTGCCTCGCGCATGCCGCGGCCCTCGGCGCCGACCAC
>JADGRB010000382.1 GCA_017881315.1 Pseudomonadota bacterium | reverse complement strand
CAGGCGGTCGACACCAGCACCGCCGGCCAGGGGACCGGTCACATGCACACCGTCACCCTGACCGCCGCCAACCTCGCGACGCTCCGGGGCGGCGGGTCGGTGAGCATCCTCTCGTCGCTCGTCGGGACGGCGACTGCGGGCCACACGCACACCTACGACATCAGCTGCACCTGAGGAGGGGGGCATGGGCCGCCTCGGCGCCCCATTGCTTCGGCCGGATCGGGATCTATCTTGCGCCTCGGGGACCGAAGACGTGAAGGCGAGCTCGGGCGGAACGTGGAAGCGCACCGTTGCGGTGGCGGCGATCTCGGCGGCGCTGACGGCGCTGGTGGGCTTCCTCGGCGTCAACCTGATGTCGGGGGAGCACAAGGTCGACAAGCCTGTCTCGTCCCTCTACGGCGTCGACGATCCTGAGTTCTATCGCGCGATGAGCGAGCTGTTCGGACCGTCGCTGATCGCCGGAAACGAGGTCAAGCCCCTCTACAACGGGCGGCAGATCTTCTCCGCCATGCTGGACGACATCCGTGGGGCACGAAAGAGCATCACCTTCGAGACCTACATCTACTGGTCCGGGGCGGTCGGTGCCGCCTTCACCGAGGCGTTGATCGAGCGGGCCCACGCGCACATCCCGATCCAGCTCATCATCGACGCCGTCGGATCTGGGAAGATCGACGCCAAGCAGGTCGCCGAGATGCGGGATGCCGGCGTCGAGGTCGAGAGGTACCATTCGCTGCGCTGGTACACCCTCGACAGCATCAACAACCGCACCCACCGCAAGCTGCTCGTCGTCGACGGTCGGGTCGGATTCACGGGCGGTGTCGGGATCGCCGACAAGTGGGACGGCGACGCGGACAGCCCCGATCACTGGCGCGACACCCATTTTCGCGTCACCGGCCCGGTGGTGGCCCAGATGCAGGCCACCTTCGTCGAGCACTGGCTGGCCACGCGCGGGGTGCTGCTGCAGGGGGCGGCGTACTTCCCCGAGCTCGCGCGAACCGGGGAGATGCCGGCGCAGATGGTGCGCAGCGCCGCCGACGACGGGACCGAGAGCATCCGGCTCATGTACCTGCTCTCGATCGCCGCGGCCCGCCACAGCATCTTGCTGTCCAATTCGTATTTCGTTCCCGACGATCTCTCGGTCCGCACGCTGATCGAGGCGCGCCGGCGCGGCGTCGACGTTCAGATCGTCGTGCCCGGCTCCAAGATCGACAGCGAGGTCACCCGCGCCGCGTCCCGCGGCAAGTGGGCGCCCCTTCTCGAGGCCGGGATCGCCATCTACGAATTCCAGCCCACCATGTTTCACTGCAAGGTCATGGTCGTCGACGATCGCTGGGTCTCGGTCGGTTCCACTAACTTCGATAGCCGCTCCTTCCGCCTGAACGCCGAGGCCAACCTGAACGTCCTCGATCGCGGGCTGGCGCTACAGGAACGGCGCGCCTTCGAGAAGGATCGCCAGCGATCGCGGGCGATAACCCTGACGGAGTGGCGCCACCGGCCGCTGCTCGATCGGATCGCTGATTGGTTCGCGGGTCTGGCCGGCTCGCAGCTGTGAGCGCCGTCCGGGAACCGAGGTCCCGGCTGCGACCTCGAAGATGGAACCGCCGTCGCTGTTTACGCCAGCTCGGCCGCGGCGACATCTCGCTGAAACCAATTCAGCGCTAGGCTAGCGTGAACCGTGGTGACCGTATCGCATTCGGGCTCGCCCCCCGAGGTCGAGTGGCGCGCCGAAAACCTGACTATTCCCGAGCGGACCGAGCGGGTCGAAAGCACCGATCTCGAGATCAAGGTCCTCGGTCCCTGCCGGTACCAGTCGCCACTCGTCGGACGGCTGGGCCAGCGGGCGCTCCACCAGGTCGGCGAAGCCGACCGCGTGCTGCTGGACGATCGTTACTCCCGGGTGGTCGCGGCCCGGGCCGGCGCGCCTGCCGATCTGCCCGATCCCCCCACCTTCGAGCTGGCGGGCCCGCGCGATCGGATCTTCTTCGATCCGGCCAAGCTGCGGGTCGGCATCGTGACCTGCGGCGGGCTGTGTCCGGGGATCAACAACGTCATACGCGGTCTGGTCCTCGAGCTGACCCACGCCTACGGCGTACAGACAATCTTTGGATTCCGCTTCGGCTTCGAAGGGCTGGTTGACGGGGTGGGTCAGGAGCCGCTCGTGCTCCGAGCGGAGATGGTCGGGTCGATCCACCAGCAAGGCGGGACCATCCTGGGGACCTCCCGTGGCGGGCAGGATCCCGGCCAGATGGTCGACCGTCTCGAGGCGCTGGGCATCTCCGCCCTGTTCGTGATCGGCGGGGATGGAACCTTGCGCGGCGCGACCAAGATCGTGCAAGAGATCGAACGGCGGCATCTCACCATCTCGGTGGTCGGGATCCCGAAGACGATCGACAACGACATCCACTTCATCGACCGCAGCTTTGGGTTCGAGAGCGCCGCGGCGGCCGCGGCCGACGCCATCCGCAGCGCCCACGTCGAGGCGACCGGCGCACGCAACGGCATCGGCCTGGTGAAGCTGATGGGGCGGCACTCGGGATTCATCGCCTGCCATGCCGCGCTGGCCTGCACCGACGCGAACTTCGTGCTGATCCCCGAGGTGACGCTGCACCTCGACGGGGAAGCAGGATTCCTGCGCCATCTCGAACGGCGACTGGAAGAACGGGCGCACGCCGTCATCGTGGTCGCCGAGGGGGCGGGTCAGCAGCTGTGCAAAGACGCGGCCGAGATCACGGGCGCCGGTGGGCCGACCTCCGACGCTAGTGGCAACGCGCGCCTCAAGGACATCGGGCTCGTGTTGCGCGATCGGATCGCGCGGCACTTCGGGGGAAGAGGCACCGAGATCACCCTCAAGTACATCGATCCGAGCTATCAGATCCGCAGCGTCCCCGCCTCGCCCTCGGACAGTGTCTATTGCTGGAACATGGCGCGCAACGCCGTGCACGCGGCGCTGGCCGGCAACACGGAGATGCTGGTCGGTCGCTGGCACGGCCGGTTCGTGCACGTTCCGTTACCGCTGGCGACCCGATTCCGGAAGCAGGTCGACGTCGAGGAGGACCTCTGGATGTCGGTCATCGAGGCGACCGGCCAGCCCGCGACCTTCGGCTGACCAGGCTTACCGGCGCCGTGGTCAGGAGAACTCGACGACCGTGCGGATCGACTCGCCGGCGTGCATCAGATCAAACGCCTCGTTGATTCGCTCGAGCGGGAGCTTGTGCGTGATCAGACTGTCGATCTCGATCTTGCCGTTCATGTACCAGTCGACGATCTTGGGCACGTCGGTGCGGCCGCGCGCGCCGCCGAATGCGCTGCCCCGCCAGACCCGCCCGGTGACCAGCTGGAACGGGCGGGTGCGGATCTCTTGCCCGGAGCCAGCCACCCCGATGATGATCGACTCGCCCCAGCCCCGGTGGCAGCACTCCAGCGCCTGCCGCATCAGCTCCACGTTGCCGACGCACTCGAAGCTGTAGTCGGCGCCGCCACCGGTCAGCTCCACCAGGTGCGGGACCAGATCTCCTGCCAGATCCTTGGGGTTCACGAAGTGGGTGAGCCCGAAACGGCGCGCCAGCACCTCGCGCCCCGGGTTGAGATCGACGCCGATGATCCGATCGGCGCCAGCCAGCCGCGCGCCCTGCACGACGTTCAACCCGATCCCGCCCAGGCCGAAGACGACCACGTTCGCGCCCGGGGTGACCCTGGCGGTCCAGAGCACCGCGCCGATCCCGGTGGTCACGCCGCAACCGATGTAGCAGACCTTGTCGAAGGGGGCGTCGGGACGGATCTTGGCCAGCGCGATCTCGGGGAGCACGGTGTGCTGTGCGAAGGTCGAGCAACCCATGTAGTGGTGGATCGCGGACTTGCCGCGAGAAAATCGACTGCTCCCGTCGGGCATCAGGCCCTTGCCCTGCGTCGCTCGGATTGCGGTGCAGAGGTTCGTCTTCCGACTGAGGCAGGATTTGCAGGCGCGGCATTCGGGCGTGTAGAGCGGGATGACGTGATCGCCCGGGCGCAGGCCCGCCACGCCGGAACCGACCTCCAGGACCACGCCCGCCCCTTCGTGCCCCAGGATCGCCGGGAAGAGCCCCTCGGGATCGGCGCCCGAGCGGGTGAAATCGTCGGTGTGGCAAACGCCGGTCGCTTTGATCTCGATCAAGACCTCGCCCGCCCTCGGGCCGGCGAGCTCGACCTCTTCGATGACCAGCGGCTTGCCCGCTTCATAGGCCACGGCCGCGCGCGTCTTCATGCCCGCGAAGCTAGCGCGAAGCCGATCCGCGAGCCAGGGCGCTGAGGGAGGACAGCGGGCGCTGGCGGCGTATGGCAGGCCGGCCTCCCCCTTAGGCCGACCCGTCGAGCCTACTCGCCGCGCGCTTCGGCGATCAACTCCCGTTCGGCCGCCGCCCAGTCCTCCTCGGCAGAGCCGTGGCTGCTGCCCCGGGCGATGAACTT
>JADGRB010000381.1 GCA_017881315.1 Pseudomonadota bacterium | reverse complement strand
CGAACGCGCGACCGCGACCGGAGAGCGCGCAACCGCGCCCCCCGGATGAGGCGCGCCGGCAGCTCTAGAGCGACGTTCTAGAGCTCTTTGTCGTCCGACTTGTCGTCGGAGGACGGCGGCTTGCGGGCGTGCGGTGCCTGATCATCGTCCGGGTCCGCGGCGGGGGCTTTGGTCTTCACTTTGGTCTTCGGCGCATCGGGCTTCGGTGCATCGTCCGAATCGCCGGCCTTGGCCTTCACTTTGGGCTTCGCCGCATCGGGCTTCGGCGCATCGTCCGAATCGCCCGCCGTCGTCGAATCGGTCTCGCCGCCCGGCGCGCCGGCGGCGTGCGGGGTCACGGGCGAGCGCGCGATCTTGAGCGGATGCGGCGCCGCTTTGGGCCTGGGCGCCGCCAGTGCCTCCGGCGGCGGTGCCAGCGGCGGCGCCATCGGCTCGATGTCGATCTGCGGACCACGCCGAGCCGGCGCGCGATCGATCTGCGCCGGCGCGGGTGCCGGATCAGGTCCGGCCACGGTCGCGCCGCCCGCGGGCTTGAAGATCAAGAACAGAACCCCGGATCCGACCCCGAGGACGCTCAGACAGCCGAGCAGACCCCAGAACCAACCCGGCAACTCGTTGTTGCGCATCACGACACGCGCGGTGTTGTGGCGGGGATTTGCCGACGCCTCGGCCGACGCGCCCGCGGACGACTGCCCCCCGGATGCTCTGGCCGTCTGCTGCTTCCCCATTGCTCTAGCGAGCCTACCACAGCCGCACCGGGGGCTGGCCGGCGGTCATTTGCCGAGCTTGCGCTTGAGCTCGGCCAGCGCGTCGTCGACCGAGCTCTCGCTGGCCATGGCGTTCAAGCGCCGCTCCGCCGCCAGGGACTCGGTGCTTCGCCCGGACAGCTCGGCGTCGAGGCCGGCTTCCGCCTCCACCGCGTCGATCTTGCTCGCCATCCGATCGAATTCGCCGAACGCCGAGGTCTTGGGCGTAAGCGCGCCGCCGTCTCGGGTGGACCGCGCCTTGGCCCGCAGCGTCCCCTGCCGGAGCTTCACCTCCTGGAGCCGGGCCTCGAGCGCCTTGAGCGCCGTCGTGAGCTGATCGCCGTAGACCCCCTGCTCCTGCAGCGCCTTCCTGACCTCCCCGCGCTCGGTCTCCTTCTCGGTCTTGCGCGCGAGGGCCTCCTTGGCGAGGCCATCGTCGGCGGCCTGGACCGCCGTCTCGGCCCGCTTCTGCCAGTCGCCGATCTCCCCTTCGATCGTCTGGAGGCGTTTTTCCAGGAGGCGCTCGTCGGCGATGCAGCGGCCCACCTCCGCGCGCGCCTGCCGCGCGTAGTCCTCCATGTCGCGCACCATCTGATCGATCTCCTTCCCCGGATCCTGCATGGAGTCGATGGCGTCGTTGACGTTGGACTTGATGAGCGTCGATAGCCGGCCGAGGATGCCCATCCGTCTAGGTTACAGCGTGTCGAGGAGCGGGACCACTCGCACCGGCGCCGGCGCCTTGGCGTTCAGATCGGCCCGGCAGGCGACGCACCGCTGGCGTGACGGTGGGTCGGAAAGACATGCTAGGTTCCGGCGGTGCGCCTGTCGGATCTGATCGGCCAAGATGCCGCCCGAACGGCCCTGCTGCGGGCCGTCGCGCGCGGCCACCTCGCGCACGCCTATCTCTTCGAGGGCCCGCCCGGCGTGGGCAAGCGAAACGCGGCGCTGGGGCTGGCGATGGCGCTCGACTGCCCGGCCGCGCCCGGCACCGGCTGCGGCGTCTGTGACGTCTGCCGCCGCATCGAGGCGGGCATCCATCCCGACGTGCCGAGCTTTGGACCGACCGGGGCGGGTGGGCAGATCGTGATCGAGGACGCCAAGACGATCCTGGCGCTGGCGCGCACCCGACCGCACGAGGCGCCGGCGCGCGTGGTGATCGTCGTCGGGGCCGACGCGATGAACCCGAACGCCGCCAACTGCCTGCTCAAGACGCTGGAGGAGCCGCTGGCCGGCAATCACCTGGTGCTCTGCAGCAGCGCGCCCGATCGCCTGTTGCCGACCATCCGCTCACGCACGCAACGCATCCGGTTTCGGTCGATCGACGCGGCGGCGTTGCTCGACCTCGCCCGCGCGCGCGGCGTGCCGTCGGGTCAGGCCGAGATCGCGGTGGCGCTGGCCGACGGATCGGCCGCGCGGATGCTGGAGACCGCGGCGGCCGGCGACGACGACGGACCGGCGCAGGCGCTGGCCGAGCTGCGGGCGGCGATCACGACGCCCGGCGTAGCCGCTGTCTTCGACCTGGCCGCGGGGCTGGCGAGCCAAAAGGAGAAGGACAAGGACGGCGACAAGGAGAGGGCCAGCCGAGAAGGCGTCCCGCGCCTCCTCGGCCTCCTGGCTGGCCTCTATCGCGACGCGCTCGCGATCGCCGCGGGAGCGCCCGAGCTGGCGGTCCTCAACGCGGGTGCCGATGCGCGCGCGCTGGCGGCGCTCGGAACCGACCGCCTTGGCCGCGCGCTGGCGGCGATCGTCGACACCCAGATCGGCCTTCTGGCGAACGTCAACCCGACGCTGGCGGTCGAACGGCTGGTGTTCACGCTCAAGCGGCAAGAGGTCCGGGCGGCATGAGCTCTCGCGACGGACAGAGCTCGGCGCCGTCCACGCGAAACGTCGCGGGCGTGAAGCTGGATCCGCGCGGGCGGGTGCTGGCCTGCGACGCGGGGACCCTGGAGCTGCGCCACGGCGATCGGGTGGTCGTCGACGACGGGCGCGACGCCGAGGTCGGCGTGGTGGCGGTGCCGAGCGCGGCCCGTCCGGCCGACGGACCGCTGCCGCGCATCTTGCGCCGCGCCGACGCGCGCGATCTGGATCGCGTCGCGGCGGCCGAGCGGCGCGCCTCCGAGGCGCGGGCCTTCGCGCGCGAGCGGGCCTCCGCCCAGGGTCTTCCCATCAAGGTCTTCCGGGTGGATTTCCAGCGCGGCGGGCGCGCCGTCTGCTATTTCGCCTCCGAGGCGCGCGTCGACTTCCGCGAGCTGGTGCGCGAGCTGGCGGCGCGCACCCACGCGCGGATCGAGATGCGCCAGGTCGGAGTGCGGGACGAAGCCAAGATCGTCGGTGGCATCGGATCCTGCGGCCGCGAGCTCTGCTGCTCGACCTTCCTGCCCAAGTTCGCGCCGGTGTCGATCAAGATGGCCAAGCATCAGAACCTGGCGATGAGCCCGACCAGGGTCTCCGGACAATGCGGCCGTCTCAAGTGCTGCCTGGTCTACGAGGACGCGAGCTACGTCGAGGCGGCGGCCGCGTTGCCCAAGGTCGGCAAGCGCATCGGCACGCCCGACGGCATCGGCCGGGTGGGTGACCTCGACATCCTGCGCGGTCGGGTGCGGGTCTACTTCGACGGCCAGCCGCCCAAGACCTTCGCCGCCGAAGACCTTCAACCGGCGCCCGCGCCGCCGACGCCCACACCGCCCGCCCAACGATAAGGACCATGTCGCGCTTCTACATCACGACACCGATCTACTACGTCAACGCCCTGCCGCACCTGGGGACGTTTTACGCGACGGTGGTCGCCGACGCGCTGGCGCGCTACCACCGGGCGCGCGCCACGTCCCGTGGCGAAGACCCCAAAAAGAGCGTCTTCTTCCTGACCGGCCTCGACGAGCATGGCCAGAAGGTCGAACGCATCGCCCGCGAAAAGGGGATGGATCCCCAGGCCTACTGCGACGGGATCGCGGCCAAGTTCGTGGAGACCTGGGACCGGGTCGGCATCTCGCGCGATCGCTTCATCCGCACCACCGACACCGATCACACGGCGGCCGTGATCGATCTGTGGCAGCGGATGCAGGCCAACCGCGACGCCGACGGCAAGCCCGACATCTACGAGGCCGAGTACGACGGCATGTACTGCGTCGGCTGCGAGGAGGCCAAGACCGACGACGACGTGATCGTCGAGGGCGGCCAGAAGCTTTGCCCGATTCACCGAACGCCGGTCGAGCACATCAAGGAGAAGAACTACTTCTTCAACCTGCCGCGCTACGCGCCGCAGCTGCTCCGCTGGTACGCCGAGGAGAACGACGGACGGTCCCCCGTACAACCGAACTCGCGTTTGAACGAGGTGCGCGAGTTCGTCAAGGGGGGGCTGCGCCCGCTTTCGTTCTCGCGCGCGGCGGTCAAGTGGGGCATCCCGGTCCCGGGGGACGGCCGGCAAACCGTCTACGTCTGGATCGACGCGCTCACCAACTACGTGACCGGCCTGGGCGGCCCCGAAGCGGTGAAGCGTGGCGAAGGGAATGGCGCTTTCTGGCCGGCCTCGCACCACCTAATCGGGAAGGACCTGCTGCGCTTCCACGCCGTCTACTGGCCGGCCATGCTCTGGAGCGCCGGCCTGCAGCCCCCCAAGCAGATCTTCTGCCACGGCTTCCTGAACGTCAAAGGGCAGAAGATCTCCAAGTCGATGCCCGCCACCCGCGTGGATCCCAACGTGATCGCCGAC
>JADGRB010000380.1 GCA_017881315.1 Pseudomonadota bacterium | reverse complement strand
GATGGCGTCGATGTGCGGCGCGATTGCGCGGCAGGGCGGGCACCAGGCGGCGGTGAAATCGATCAGCATCGGCAGCGGCGACTGCAGCGCCTCGGAATCAAAATTGACGTCTGTAATCTCGATCTGCTTCGCGTTGGGCATGCGTCTATTCGTCTCCTCTTGGTCGGGTATTTCGGAACCTTCTCAGTCGGGTTATTCAGGACCATCCGGCTCTCGGCCGCCGGGCTCGGTGGTCATGCAGGCGAGCAGGTTCGCCTTCGCGCGGTGGAGCACCACCGCCACGTGCGCCGGCGTGATGCCGAGCGTGCGCGCGACATTGTCTCCGTCGGCCTCGTCGAGCATCCGCAGGGTCACCACGGTTCGCTGCATCTCCCCCAACCCCGAAACGCATCCCCGCAGCCGCACCTCGTCCTCGGCCGCCGCCAGCAGATCCTCGATGCTGGGCGCTTCCGCCGGCAGCTCGTCCAAGACCGAGGCCTCCGATTCGTGCGGGCGGGCGACCGCGGCCAGGCGCCGGCGGTTCCGGGCCGCATTCCGGGTGATGACGATCAGCGACCGGCGCGAATCATCGGTCGCGTCGACCAGCGCGCGGGCGGCCGGGCGGGTCAGGAAGGTCTGGAACGCCTCCTGGACGGCATCGAAGGCATCTTCGGAACCCAGGCCCTCGCGGCGCGCCACCTGGACGAGGTGCCCCCGGTGCTGGTGAACCAGCCGGCCAACCCAGGCCAGAAAGGTGCTCCGATCGGCTTCGCTGCAGGCGCAGGGCGGGTTGGAAGCGGGCATCACACGAGGCGGCATCTACTATGAGAGGTGCCGAGACCCCCCAAGATTACAGCCTGGCAGGCGCTTCCGTCCTCGATGACCCTTGACGGCCCGCGTCCGATGGGGCAACGTTCGCCCGCTTCGAATCTTGATGCGGGGTGGAGCAGCCTGGTAGCTCGTCGGGCTCATAACCCGAAGGTCGCGTGTTCAAATCACGCCCCCGCTACTGAGAAACCGCGGACTTCCGATGGGAGTCCGCGGTTTTTGCGTTTCCTCATGCCTGCCTGAATGAACCCACCGGGTCGCCCCGGCGCAGCAGGCCATGGTGTGGATCGGTTTGGCCGTGCCGCTGTGGCGTAACCGCCACGGGGGGCGAGCCTGTGATCCCGCCGTTTCGCGGTCAACTGACGGCAACCGGTTTGCAAAGTCATCATCAAGAGACGGGAGGCACTGGATCATGCGACGCATCGTCACGGTTGTGCTCGGGTTGGCCTTGATGGCTCTTCCGGCCGCGGCTTTTGCACGTGGCGGGTTCCACGGCGGTGGGTTCCACGGCGGCGGGTTCCACGGCGGCGGGTTCCACGGTGGCGGCTTCCACGGCGGCGGGTTCCACGGCGGCGGCTTTCACGGGGCACCCGCGGCCGGCTTCCACGGCGGGTTCCGCGGCGCCCCTGGCGGCGGGTGGCACGGCGGATCCGGCGGCTTTCGTGGTGCCCCGGCCATCGCCGGCATCCACGGCCGCTGGGTCGGCAACCGCTTCTGGCACCCCGGCTACTGGGGTTGGCGCGGCGGCGCTCGCATCTGGCTCGGCCCCGGCTGGGGCGTCGGCTTTTACCCGGGCTGCGCCTGGGTTCAGCCAGGCTGGGTCTGGGACGGCTTTCAGTGGGTCTGGCAGGACGGCTACTGCTCGTACTGATGTCCTGAAGGGCGGGTGAACCCTCAGGCGATGGCCGTCGACGACCAGTATGTCTATTGGACCGAGCCGGGCGCAGAACCCGCCACGAGCATTCCGAGGTCTTCGAAGCGCAGGTACAGCTCGCGGCAAGCCCACGCGTCGGTGGCGGCGTAACGGATCTGCTGTTCCGACAGGTGCGGCGCGGCCCAGTTCGATGTTTGCGCGCCTTTGGGAATCCTGAAGCCGAGAAAAAGCCCGGCCAGGTTGCGCACGCCCGATTGCTGGAGGCCGTGGCCCTTCGCGATCTCTCCGAGATCGAGCACCGCGGCCGGATCGAACGGAAACAGGAGCTTCAACCGGCCGAGGTCGTACCTGAGGCCGATGCCCGTCTTGACGATCGCCGGGTTGCCCAGCAACTCCGCGGCGGCGGCTGAACAATCGAGCCGCGACAGCTGGAACACGTGCACCCTGCGGGCCGTGGCGACCTGGAGCAGGCACGGAAGGTAGCTCTCGCCCTTTCTAAAGGCAGGCCGCGTCTCGGTGTCGAAGCCGGCCACGCGCTCGGCGCGGATCTCCTCCATCGCCCGTTCGAGCTCCACGGACGTCGTCACCAGGCTCACCTCGCCATCGAAGCGGCGAATCGGCAGCGCGGCGAGCTCTTCTTTGGTGATCGCGCGGGGGATCATAGTGGCCCGAGAGCGTTCAGCGCCCGGGTTCCTTTGGACGATAGGATATTTATTCGTCGACGGCGTTGACAGAAGATTTGCGCCCGGTACCGTTGTTCGAGGCTCTACCGGGGGGCAATTCACGACATGGCCAGGATCAAGTCATTCAGCAAGGAACAGGGGTTCGGATACATCGAGCATCCCGAGCTGGGGGACCTCTTGTTCGACTTCGAGGCTTGTAACTTCAGACCCGAGGTGGGCGACGAAGTCGACGTCGTCGAAATCGGAAAGCGCTTCGACGGAAGCCCCAAGGCCAAAAAGGTGATCTGTCCGGGCAAGAGCCCGGGTTGAATTCGGGACGGAGCGGGGCGCGATCGTGGAGGTCGCCAGTACCTTCGTCCAATGGACCCGCGCTGGCCGATGCGGCACAGTGCGCGGGAAAGGAGATCCAAAATGAAGAAGATCAGTCTGACGTTCGCGGGCGCGACATTGCTCATCGCCGTCTCGGGCAGCCTGGCCAGTTCCGGCTCAGACAAGTACACCCTACAAGTTCCGAACGGGCTCGCGTTCTCCGATTTCAAGGGATACGAGGGCTGGCAGGTCGTCGCCGTCAGTCAAACCGACGACCTGCTCAAGGCAATGGTCGCCAATCCCACGATGATGGACGCCTACCGCGCCGGCATTCCCGGCAACGGCAAACCATTCCCCGACGGCTCCAAGATCGCGAAGATCGAGTGGAAACCGAAGAAGAACCCAGAAGCCCCCTTCTCGGTCAGGGTGCCGGACACCTTGCAGGACGTGTTCTTCATCGAGAAGGACAGCAAGAAGTTTCCGAAGACAAAGGGATGGGCATACGCCGCGTTCGACTACACGCCCGCGTCCGACACATTCGCTCCCAATCCGACCGGCAAGGTGGATTGCGGGTTCGCCTGCCATTCGAAGGTGGCCGCCAAGGACTACATCTTCACGGCGTTCGGGAAAAGGTGAAGCCGTGCGCCCCGACATCGCGCCGGGAGGCACCTTTCCCGACTACGAGCTGCCCGATCACACGAACAAGCCATGCAAGCTCAGCGAGCTGCAGGGCGACGACCCGTTGATCCTCACGCTCGCGCGAGGCCACTACTGCCCGAAGGAGCACCAGCAGCACCTGGAGCTCGCCTCGTTCTACCCGAAGATCGCCGTCGGCTACGTGCAGGTCGCCACCATCGCCACCGACGAGCACCACACGCTCCAGGAGTTCCGTGCGTCGGTCGGCGCCCAGTGGACCTTCCTCTCCGATCCCGGCCGCAAGGTCCAGAAGGACCTCGACATTCAGGAGTACACCGACCCGGAGCACGACCCGATGATTCCGCACACGCTCGTGCTCAAACCGGGCCTCGTGATCCATCGTATCTACAATGGCTACTGGTTCTGGGGCCGCCCGTCGGTCGTCGACCTCTGGCACGACCTGCGTGCCGTGACGAGCGAGATCCGTCCCGACTGGGATCTGAGCGCCCCTGGGCTTCGCGAAGCCTGGAAGGCGGGCGACCAGTCGCCCTTCCACGGGTGGAACAAGCGGGTCGGCAAGAAGGTCTGAGCCGCTGAAGGTCGGCCCGGCGCAGCGAGCTCAATCGTTCTGCGAGCCGGTTCTCCTCTCAGCGCCCAGGCAAGCGCTGGCGGACCTCTTGTAGTTGCCACCCGTTTCCGTCCGGATCGCTGAAGGTCGCGAACGACGCGTAACTCGTCCTTTCCGGATCCGGGCCGGGAAGCCGCTCGAGGTTCGCGCCCTTGTGGAAGATCTCGGACACCGTGACGCCGCGGCGGACCAGATCGGCACGCGCCGCCTCGAGGTCGAACACCACGAGGTAGGTGCCCTGGAGCGCTCCGGGCGTCAGGGTGGTGAGGCCCTTGCCGAAATGGATCGAGGCCGCCGATCCCGGAGGCGTGAATTGCACGATCCGGGAGTCCGGTCCGGGCACGAAGTCTGCATCGAGACGCCAGCCGAGTTGCTCGTAGAAGCGCTTTGAACGGTCGACATCGGAGACTGCCAGAACGATCACTTCCAGTTTCATATCCATGAGTCTTCTCCTGAGGAAATGAGCGCAGTCTACGGAGTATTCGAGTCCAAGCGGACCGGGCCGAGCTCGATCGGGGTT
>JADGRB010000379.1 GCA_017881315.1 Pseudomonadota bacterium | reverse complement strand
TCGCGTACTTGGTCGCGTTCTTCGTCGCGTACTTGGTCGCGACTTTCCGCGCGTAGCCCCGCTTTTCGATCTGCGGGGCCCGCGCGAGAGCCAGCGCCCCGGCGGCCACGTCGCCGGTCACCGTGGTGCCCGCCCCGATCACGGCGCCCTTGCCGACGCGAACCGGCGCCACCAGCTGGCTGTCCGATCCGATGAATGCACCGTCGTCGATGACGGTGCGAAACTTTTCGTAACCGTTGTAGTTGCAGGTGATGGTGCCCGCGCCGACGTTGACCCGCTCCCCGATGGTGGCGTCCCCGAGGTAGGAGAGGTGGTTGGCCTTGCTCCCGCGCCCGAGCGTGGTCTGCTTGGTCTCGACGAAGTTCCCCAGGTGGGTGTCGGGGCCGAGGCGGGTCCCCGGCCGGAGGTGAGCGAACGGCCCCACCCGCGCGCCAGCGCCAATCGTGGCTTCGGTGGCGACGGTGTAGGGCCGGATCTCGGCGCCGGCGCCCACCTCCACGTCGGTGAGGATGACGCCATCGCCGATCCGCGCGCCGTGGCCGATCCGCGTGCGCCCCCGCAGGGCGACATTGCGGCCGAGCTCCACATCGACGCCAATTTCAACGTCCGCCTCGACGACCGCGGACCCCGGGTCGTGGAAGGTGACGTGCGCCATGAGCACCCGGTTGATCCGTGCGCGCATGATCGCCTCCGCCTCGGCGAGCTGGTGCCGATCGTTGATGCCGGCGACATCGCGAAAGTCGGCGTCGATGGCGGTGACCCCGATCCCCTCGGCGGCCCGCGCCACGATGTCGGTGAGGTAATATTCCCCCTGCGCGTTGCGGGCGCCGAGACCAGCGGTCGCCTGGCGGAAGAAGTCGGCCGGGCCACAATAGATCCCGGCGTTGACCTCGGTGATCGCGCGCTCCTCGGGCGAGGCGTCCTTCTGTTCGACGACGCCGATCACGTGGCCGCGCTGATCGCGGAGGATCCGTCCGTAGCCGGTCGGATCGGGCGGTGTGGTGGTCACGACGGCCAGACAGTCATAGCGGCGCGCGGTGCCCACCAGCTGCGCCAGCGTCTCGCGGCGTAGCAGGGGCACGTCGCCGTAGAGCACCAGCACGAGCTTGCCGCGAAAGCCTGCCAGCGCCGGCATCGCGAGCCGCACGGCGTGGCCGGTTCCGCGCTGCTCCCTCTGCTCGACGACCGACACGGCGCCGGGGCCGAAGCGCGCCAGCAGGATCGCCTCGACCGCCGGCCGTTGATGACCGAGCACCACCACCACCGGATCGGCGCCGATCGCGCGCGCGAGCTCGATCGGGTAGACGCCGAGCGGCCTCCCCAGCAGCTCATGGAGCACCTTGGCGCGCGACGATCGCATCCGCGTCCCCTGGCCCGCCGCCAGCACGATCGCCGCGAGGTCGTTGGTGCGACCCCGAGCCACGCCACCGGGTTTTTCTCTTTTCGCTGCGCGCGCCGCCATCGTGGCCTTACTGTCCGGCACCGCCCCGCGATTGTCCACGGGCTTCGCGCCTCTGCGGGCATCGATTGTCCCAGGGTTTGGCGTCCAGCATATGCTGCTAGACTGCCGTCCGCGCGATGCCCGGCTACGTGCTGATAGTCGAAAAGGACGCCGAGCTCCAGCGCCAGATCGGGGCGGCGCTGCAGCAGGCCGGCTACGAGCTGGCCGCCGAAACCGAAGCGTCCTGGGCCAAACGGAGCATCTCGGTGCGGGCGCCGGACGTCGTCATCCTCGATACCCGGCTGGGCGACGGCGACGGCTTTCAGCTCGCCGAGGATCTGCGCCGCGATCCCGACACCCGCGCGACGCCGATCGTCTTCATCGCCAGCACGCACCGCGGGGCCGGCCATCGCGCGGAGGCGCGCCGGCGATTCGCGCCCGCCGAATATCTCCCCACGCCGCTCGACGCCAAGACCCTGGTGCCCCACGTCGCGGCGCTGACCTCCGGCGCGACGCCGCCGCCCTCAGCCGAAGAGGAGGCGCCGCCGACGCCGCCACCCGTCGCGAAGGGAAGTCTGCGCGACCCCGCGCAACAGCGCGAGCGGCGTGACGTCGAGCGCAGCGCCAAGAGCCTGGTGGCCGATCCCGCGCAGGCCGCCTTCTCGGGCACGCTCAAGCGGACACCGCTGGCTCGGCTCCTGCAGCGGATCTACACCCAGCGCTTGACCGGCTCGCTCCTGCTGCTTCGCGACGCCACCAAGAAGATCGTGATGTTCGTCGAGGGCTATCCGGTCTCGGTGCGCTCCAATGTCCTCGGAGAATGCCTGGGGCAGATCCTGCTCGAGAAGCGACTCATCACGGCCGACGCGCTGGCCCAGTCGGTTCAGCGCATGCAGAAGGAGAAGCGCCAGCAGGGACAGATCCTGATCGAGATGGGGGCGCTGTCCCCCTACAACCTGGAGCGCGCGCTGGTCGAGCAGCTGGAAGCCAAGCTGTTCGAGATCTTCGACTGGCCGGACGGAAAGTTCCTGTTCAAGTCCGGCGACAGCGCGCCGGGGAGCGCGATTCGCCTCCAACGTCCGCCGGCCGCGCTCATCCTGGAAGGGATCCGGCGCCACTACGATGAGGCGCGACAGAAGGCGACGCTCGCCCGCCACGCCGATCAATATTTCGCGCTCAGCGCCGACCCCCTGCTGCGCTTGCAAGAGATCACCTCCAACCCGACCGAGCTGGCCTTCATTCGCAGCATCGACGGCACCCGCCGGCTCGAGGAGATCCTGGCGCGCGCCGAGATCCCACGCGAGCAAGCGCGCCTGCTGCTGGTCGCGCTGTCGGAGACGGGGGTGATTCAACCCCACGAGGCCACCTCGCGGCGCAAGGCGCCGGCCGCGGCGCCGCCGCCGGCCGCCCCGGACCCGGCCGCACCCCCGCCACTCGGGAGCGGGGAGCTCTCCATGATGCTGCAGATGGCGCGAACCCAGGACTCCTTCTGGGTGCTGGGCATCGAGCGCGACGCGCCGCCGGCCGAAGTGGACCGCGCCTACGAGGCCCTCGCTCGCAGCTTTCACGCCGATCGTTACCGGCTGGCCCCCGACGACGACCGCAAGGCGGCCCAGGAGATGTTCGACATCCTCGCCGAGGCCCACCGCGTCCTGCAGGATCCGGCGCGACGCCGCGCCTACCTCGCCAAGCTCGGCCGCACCGACCCGGCGCCCGAGAGCGCCGGCGGCGCGGCCGACCGCCCAGCCCCGGTGGCGGCGGCGCTGGGTTCGAGTCCCCCCTCGGCGTCCAATAGCGCGGCGAACTCGCTCTACGAGGTCGGCCTCGAGCACCTGCGTGCACGCCGTCACCATGAAGCGGTCGAGGTGCTCCGCCAGGCCGCGCGGCTGGTCCCCAACCAGGCCGATTACCGAGCCGCGCTCGGCTGGGCGCTCTTCCGCCAGGCGCCCGCCGACGCCCGCGCCGGCCGCGCCGCCATCGCCGAGCTGCGCCGCGCCACCCAGATCGACGAGCGCCACCGCGCCGCCGCCCAGCACCTGGCGGAGATCTACGCCCAGACGGGGCAACCGGACCTGGCGATCGCGGAGCTGGAACGACTGCTGGCCGCCGATCCGGGCGCCCACGAGCTCGCGGAGGAGCTGCACCGCCTCAAATCGCAGTAGCGCGTCGGGATCCTCGACGGCCGCTCGGTCACCAACCTGACGCTTCGTTGCAGCTCGCAGGCTCAGAATGCGTGGTTCTCCGAGGGTGGCATGACAGGCCTGTCAGGGTGCCCATCGGTTTTCACAGGTGTAGCGACCTGGATGCCAGGTCCTCGACGCGATTCCAGTGGCCGCGCCGTCGGGCACGAGGCTTGCTGATCCCCGAGCCATGGCATTTCACACCTTCGCTCGCTCGCGTTACGGGACGGATCTGCTCGGGCGCGTCGCCGCCGGCTGGCGCCGGATCGCCGACGACCAGCGGCGAGGCGTCATCAGCGCCGCCCGCATCGCGGCCGACCTGGCCGCCCTGGACGCGCCGCCGGCCCTGCTGATGACGGCCGGGCACGTGATCCAGGAGGAGATTCATCACCTGGAGGTCTGCGCGAGGGTCATCGAGGGGCTGGACCCGAGGTCGGCCTCGATGCAGCAGGCGACCGAAGCGGACGACCTTCAGTCGGCCGCCGGATTGGAGCGGGGGCTCCCGCGCGCATCGATCACCAGCGAGACCCGGCTGGCCCGCACGCTGGTGGCCGAGTACGCGCTCGGCAAGCCGGTCACCGCGGCGGCCTTCGCGGCGGCGCGGGCGCTGATCCGCGAACCGCTGCTCGCCTGGGCCTACACCGAGCTGCTGCACGACGAGACCCGCCACGCCACCTTCGGCGCGCGGGCGGCGGTCTGGGTCATTCGCAACTGGACGGCGCGCGAACGCGAGGCCCTCTGGACCGCCTGCCTCGCGGCCCCGAGCCCCGGCGCGGCTGTGCATTCGAACGATCCCGAAGCCGAAGCGCTGGGCCTGCTCCCCGCCGACGTCGACTGCGC
>JADGRB010000141.1 GCA_017881315.1 Pseudomonadota bacterium | reverse complement strand
CAGTGGGTCGCGTCGGACGCCACGCAGGAGCCGTTGCAGTCCAGCAGGCCGGTCTGGCACTGGCATTGGCTGCTCTGGCAGATTCGTCCGCCGTTACAAGGGATGCCGCAGCCGCCGCAGTTATTCGGGTCGCTCGTGGTGTCAACGCAGTCCGAGCCGCAGGCTGTCTGCACGCCGACGCAGCTGCTGCCGGTGGTTCCCGCCGCGCCCGAACTGCCGCCGGTGCCGCCGGCGCCGGTCGTTCCGCCCGAGCTTCCCTTGGCGCAAGCCACGACGAAGAACGCCAACCCAAGCCCGATGATCGCACCCCGCGCTATTTTCATACCGGCAAGATTCCCACAGCGGAAGAAAGTGATCTCGTTAAACCGGAACCCCGCGTCTCTTTTTACGAAAACCGCTCTCCCACCGTGACTCAGGGCCCGAGGCGAGACAAAAAAACGACCGCGCCCGTGCGATCGCGGCCTGCCGGTACCTGGTGCGGCGTCACGGGCAGGGCGGAGGACCTTGGGCGCGTGGAGCGGAACCGGCCTCGAGGACGTGCCACAGAGTGACCTGAGGATCTTTTCGCACGAGCTCGAGCCACGGCGGGACTGGTGTTTCCCCCCCGCCCAGCAGACCGCGCGGACCCTGCCGCAGCTCGACCTCACTCACGGCGAGGTACTTCACGTGCTCCGAGCGGAAGAGCCGTTCGAACTCGCACCAGATGCGGTCCTCGCCCACGCCCACCAGGCTCGTATCGTCGGGCAGCCGCACGTAGTGGTGCTTGAAGTACCGCTGCAGGAACCAGGCAGTTCCGGCGAGCGCGTCGCCGGCCCCGAGCTCCCGATCGACGGGGGTGAGCGCCCTGACTTCGGCGTAGGGATGCTGCCGCACGAAGCGCGGAAGCTGCCAGAAAGCGGTCGACGCGAACGTCAGGGCGACGAGGGCTCCGCTCGCCGCGGCGCCCACCGAGATCCCCCACCTGCCCCCGCGCCGTGCAGCCACCTTTTCGGCGAGGCGATGGCACTCGGCGATCGAGAGCGCGGAGGCGATCGGGCTCCATAGCAGCATGAAGCGACCCCAGGTGAAGAAGACCGCGGCGACGCCGAGCGTGAACGTCCCCAGCGCGAACCAGAGATAGAGCCGGTCCCGGCTTCGCATGCGGATCGCCGCGACGGCGGCAAGCACGAGCGGCGGAACGCACCACCATCCCCCTACCAAGTCGGGTAGCGCGCCCACCGGGAACTTCGCGAGCTCGCGGAGCATGGAGGCGCCGACCGCCGTCGGTTCGTCCAGCACGATCCGCCCAAAGCTCGTGCGCGGAGCTCGATCGAGGAGCGACCAGTCGGAGTGCGCGTGGAGCTTCCACCAAAGATTGCGCCAGTTCTCGTCGTAGAACGGAGAGCCGAAGTTTCGCCAGCGCAGCCACCAGAGCGGTACGAGCAGCAGGACGGCGGCGACGACGCCAAACCCGAGGTGGGCGGGGGATCGGCCGCCGGCGGCCTCCCCGCTCGTCCCTCCGGCCTCCGCGGTCTCCACTGCCTGCGCCCCGCCGAGGAGCCGTCCGGACGCCCGCGCTCTGGGCGCCAGGAAGTACGCGAGAAAGAGCGCCGGCAGCAGGAGCGCCGCGTTGCCGCGAACCCAGGCGCCGAGCGCATAGGCGACGCCTGCCGCGAGCGCCGTGCGTGCCGACGGTCGTCCGAGATATGCGAGGCCCGCGAGCAGGGCGCCCGCTGCGAAACAAGCGAACAGCATGTCGGTCGTCACCTGCTCGCCGTAGATCCAGACGTTCGCGTTGGCGAGCACGAGAGCCAGCGACCAGAGCCCGACCCGCTCGTTCCTGAGGCGCGCTCCGAAGCCGAACGCGAGAAGCGCGAGCCCGCAGGCGGCGAGGTTCGAGATCAGCCGCGCGGCGACGAACGGGCCGCCGAGGAGCGGCGCGAGCCCGGCGGCGAGTAGCGGGTAGAGGGGGGGGCGAAGCGCGTCGCGCGGAAATTGCCCGTGCAGAATCAGCTCGGCCTTGTCGACGAAGCCGTCCCGCTCCGCCGTATTCGCGGCCTCGATCCAATGATAGCGCCGGCCGAAAATCGCGAGCGCTACCAGAAACGCAGCGGCCAGGAAGTATTTCGCGCGTGCCATTGTTCGGTAGGCTTCCTGGATCCGGGATAGGCCCTCGGACGAGCAGTCTTGGCGACCCGAGTGTCGCCAGCCGATCCGCGCGATTGTACACTCGAGCGATGGCTGCCCTCGAACTGGCCGAGTTCATCGACAAAGAGCGGCGGACCATCGTCGCCGAATGGGAGTCCTTCGCACGAACTTTGCTTCCCGCGGCGGATGGTCTGAACGCGCTGGCTCTCCGCGATCACGCGGACGAAATCCTGACGGCGATCATCCGAGACATGAGGTCCCGTCAAACGAAGACCGAGCAGACGGAGAAGTCAAAAGGGCGGGGACAAGCGCATCAGTTGGGTGAAATGGGGGAGATCCACGCCACCTTGCGGATCGAGATCGGCTTCAGGGTGGGACAGATGGTGGCGGAGTACCGAGCGTTGCGCGCCAGTGTCTTGCGATTGTGGGAGAAGATAGGAGGCGACCCCGGGGGGGTCACCCGGTTCAACGAGTCGATCGATGAGGCGCTCACGGTGGCGGTGGAAAGCTTCACCGAGACCACCGAACGTTTTCGGGACGAGTCGCTCGGCATTCTGAGTCACGATCTGCGAAATCCACTGTCTGGAATCATCTTGGGCGCGACGATGCTCATGCGACCCGAGGGACGCGACAGATCCGAGAAACGCGACGACGGGAACGTCGGCGTCATTTGCAAACGCATGCTGAGCAGCGCGCGGCGTATGGACCGGATGATCGGTGACTTGCTCGACTTGACCCGTACTCGGTTCGGAAAGGAGATCCCGATGACTCGGGCTCCGCTCGATCTCGAACCGCTGTGCCGGCAGGTGCTCGCGGAGCTGGAAGGGCAATGTCCTGGTCGCCTCCGATTCTCGAGCGAAGGTGACCTCCGCGGAGATTGGGATGGCGATCGCATCGCGCAGGTGCTGTCCAACCTGCTCTGCAACGCGATTCAGCACGGGGGACCCGAAGACCCAATTACCCTGGTCGCTCTGGGTGGGGGGGACGAGGTCGTCTTGAAGGTTCACAACGGTGGCCGCGCCATTCCTCGGGAGGCTTTGCCCCACATTTTCGAACCGATGGTCCGTCACGTCGAGGACGAGCGGACGAACACAGGGTTGGGATTGGGACTCTTTATCGCCTTTCGAGTGGTCATGGCGCACGAAGGGAAGTTGGATGTCACTTCGACCGACGGCGAGGGCACGACGTTCACCGCTCGTCTCCCCAGACATCCTCGACCCAAGGCCTGAAAATCAAGGGGAGGCAGGCTCGCCCCCTATGGTCGACCGTCGGGTGGTCGACCGTCGGGTGGTCGACCGTCGGGGCCAACGAGATCGAGCGTGCTGTCGAAGATGCAGGCGCGGTTTCCGCCCAACCGTTTTGCCCGATAGGCGGCAGCGTCGGCGGAGGCGAGGAGCGCGTCTCCGGTTCGCTCTTCGGAGCTCCCCAACCCGGCGACCCCCACGCTCATCGACACGTCGAGACCTTCAGGCCGAAGCTCACGGAGCCGGTCCAGGAGGCGCTCGGCGAACGCGCCACCCTCGGCGGCCGTCGTATGCGCCAGGATGACGACGAATTCGTCCCCCCCATAGCGGGCGGCCAGGTCCGTCTCGCGGATTGTGAGTCGTATCAATTGCCCGATGGCCTGGAGGACGCGGCTTCCAACGACGTGCCCGTGCTGGTCGTTTATCGTCTTGAGCTTATCGACGTCCATCATGACGATCGCCGAGGTGGCCCCGTACCGTGAAATGCGGAACTGCTCGACGGTGAGGCTTCTGTTGAGGGCGCGCGCGTTGCCGAGTCCCGTCAATACGTCGACCTCGGCCTGAGCCAGCAGCTCTTCGCGCGCTTCATTCCGGTTGAGCGACCTCTCGATGCGCGCCAACAGCTCTGGTGCCGAGTACGGCTTTCGCAAAAAGTCGATGCTGTCGGGTTTGAGGTCGCGGACACGGGCCAACAGATCCTTGGCACCCGAGAGAAAAAGAACCGGGACGTTGGAGGTCCGCGCATCGGCGTGCAGCCTTTCGGCGGCGTCGAACCCGCTCAGCAGGGGCATCTGGCCATCGAGCAGGATGAGGTCAGGCGGGGCGCCGAACGCGCGGCTCAGCAACTCCTCGCCGTCGCTGGTCAACACGACCGCGAAGTTCTCTCTCGTCAGGAGCGCCTCGAGGAGCGCCCCCTGGTCCGGATCGTCTTCTGCGACGAGAATCCGCCGCCCGTTGCCGAGCGTGGGGGCGGGGGCTGAATCCGCGGCATACGGGGCTCGAGAGGCAAGGGTGAGCGCGCCCACCGCCGGAGCCATGAGCTTGAGCTCGTTGTCGAGCTCGTACCCGAATTGAAGGTCCAGCAAGGTCGCCACCAGGCGGCCCTCGAGTCGAGCCGCCGCGACGTCCTCAGGGGATATCTCAGTCGGGCGTTCCGACTGGGCCATGATGACGCCCAGGCATCGAGCCCCGACCACGAGCGGAATCACCACGACGGCTCCCAGACGATTGGGCAGAAGGTGGGCGATCGGCTCCAGCATGGCCGAGTGGCGGACATCTTCGATAGCGACAACCTCGTGGCTGGCGAGCGCAGCTGCGATCTCAGGGTAGCGGGCCAAGTCGACGCTGAAGTCGATCATGGTGGGAACCTCGGTGGACAGCACGACGCGAACGCGGCCCGCGATGAGGATGCAGGATCCGCGATCCCCAAACCGCCTGACCAGCGCTCGGGTGGCTTGCCCGATCATCGCGCGGCCCCCTTGGCCGACCTGCTCGAGCAGCCCCTCCAGGGTCGGACCGTCGGTCCGCGATCCCTTATCTACATCGGTCATCAACCACCAATAGATCCGCGAAACGAACGTAGTCACGATACGACGACCGTGCGCGCCACTTTCGGGCGCGCCTTTTTGACGATCTCCTCGGATGCCTACTGGTAGGCAGTCCCCCGAGTGATAGCGGACGCTCCGATCGGTCGTCGTCGCGGTCGCTCGGGTCACCCGTCCGGGCGAAGCCCCAGCAGCGTTTGCCCGGCGCGCACCAGTGAGCCGCGGGCGCAGCAGACCATCACGACCGTGCCCGCAGCCGGCGCCAAGACCGGCGTCTCCATCTTCATGGTCTCGAGGACGAGCAGCCGATCGCCGGCGGCGACGCGGGTCCCGGGGGCGACCAGGATCTCCCAGACGCTGCCGGTCACCGCGGCGCGGACCGGCAGCGCGTCGTTCGGCAGCGCCTGCACCTCGGCGCCGGCGGGGACATCCGGTTCCTCGGGCGGTGGGGGGAGGGCGGCCCAGCGCTCGCGCTCGGCGACGAACGCGGCGCGCTGCTGGGTGCGAAAGGCTTCGATCGACGCCCGATTCTGCTCGAGGAACACCCGGTAGTCCGCGAACCGAAACGACGTCCGCTGGATGTCGAGACCGACGCGTCCGCGCAGGAAGGCCGCGCGGAACGCCAGCAGCTCGCGCTCGCCCACCGGGGTGAAGCGGATCTGATCGAAGAAGCGAAGCAACCAGCGGTTCGACCCGGCGAACTCCGCCGTCTGGTGGTAGCGGTTCCACATCTGGCAGGTCCTTCCCACGAACTGGTAGCCGCCCGGGCCCTCCATGCCGTAAACGCACAGATAGGCGCCCCCGATCCCGACGGCGTTCTCAGGTGTCCAGGTTCGGGCGGGGTTGTACTTCGTCGTGACCAACCGGTGTCGGGGATCGAGCGGCGTCGCCACCGGCGCGCCCAGGTAGACATCCCCGAGACCGAGCACCAGGTAGCTCGCCTCGTGGACGATGCGACGAACCTCCTCCTCGCTGTCGAGACCGTTGATGCGGCGGATGAACTCGATGTTGCTGGGACACCAGGGCGCGTCGGGGCGCACCGACTGCGTGTACTTGCGGATGGCGAGCTGGGTGGCTGGATCGTCCCACGACAGGGGCAGGTGGATGATGCGCGACGCGACCTCGATCTCGTCGGTGGCCGGCAGCGCAGCGTCGATCTCTTCGCAGAGGCCGAGCAGCCGTTCGCGGGGCAGTCGGCGATCTTCGTAGTGGATCTGCAGCGACCGGATCCCCGGGGTCAGGTCGATGACCCCTGGAATGCCGCGTCCGATCAGCGCCTCCATGAGCGCGTGGACCCGGAAGCGCAGCCCCAGATCGAGCACCGGAGGTCCGTACTCGATGAGCAGGTTGGCGTCGCCATCTTGCCGGATCACGACGGCGGGTCGATCGGCGCGCGCCGGGACCGTCGCCAAGATCGGGGACGACGACGATGCCTCTGACGTCGACGAGGTCGCCGATCTCGCGACGGCCTTCCGAGGTCGCGGCGTTGCGGGCTTCGCCTCGAGTTTTTCGATCGCGCGCTCTTGCGCTTCCCGACGTCGACGGGCCTCTTCCAGCGAGACGGGCACGAAGCGCACGACATCGCCCGCCTTGAGCTGGCCGATCTTCCAGAGCTCCGCCTCGATGATCGTGCCCGGGCAGACGAAACCACCCAGGCTCGGTCCGTCGGGACCGAGGATGATGGGCATGTCGCCGGTGAAGTCGATGGTGCCAACCGCGTAGGCGTTGTCGTGAATGTTCGACGGGTGAAGGCCGGCTTCACCGCCGTCGGGGCGGGCCCAGCGGGGCGCAGGTCCGATGAGGCGCACGCCGGTGCGGCTGGAGTTGTGGTGGACGCGCCAGCCCGTGGCGTAGAGGTCGGTGATGTCCGCTTCGGTGAAGAAGTCGGGCGCGGCATGCGGGCCCGGCAGGACCGCGATCTCCCAGTTGTCGACGAGCGGTGGAACCAGCTCTGCTGGCAACTCGGTGAGGAGCGGGCCGATCGCGTCGGGGACGGGCGAGCTTTGCTCGACCGGCCCCATCGCGGGGGGCGCGGGACCCTTCCAGGGTCCCGAAGTACAAAGATGCAAGATGTCCCCCGGCAGGATGGCTCGCCCGCCGTGTCCACCGAACAACCCCAGCGTGAACGTCGCGCGGCTGCCGAGATAAAGCGGAACATCCAGACCACCGCGCACCGCCAGCGTGGCGCGGCTGCCGGAGCCTTGCACGGGACCGAGCTCCAGCAAGCCGCCGGCCGGAATCTCGACCGCCTGAAATCGCGGCAGCGACGCGCCATTCAGCTTCGCGCCCATGTCGGCACCCGTGAGCGCGACGATCGCCGGCGCAGAAAAACGCAGCGTCGGGCCGACCACCGTGCACTCGAGTCCGGCGGCATCGGCGGGGTTTCCCACCAGCCGGTTGGCGAGCCGGAACGACAGCGCGTCCATCGGCCCCGACGGCGGAACGCCGACGTGCCACGCGCCGAGACGCCCCGGCCAGTCCTGCACGGTCGTCTGGGTGCCGCCTTCGACCACCTCGATGCTGGCGGGCCGGTAGTCGACCTTCGCGAGCAACCCGGTGTGCACCTGGCCCGCTACGAAATCTGGGAGGCCGAGCGCCTCGACCAAGTAGGCGCGGTTGGTCTCGACGCCTGAAAACCGGCACTTTCCCAGCATGTCGACCAGCCGCGACCTGGCTTGCGCCCGGGTCGCTCCCCGCGCGATCACCTTCGCCAGCAACGGATCGTAGTAAGGGGACACCTCGCTGCCCAGATCGACGCCGGATTCGACCCGAACACCGTCGGGCAAAGGCGACGGGAAGACGACCTCGGTGAGGACCCCGACGCTGGGTCGGAAGTCGCGCGCGGGATCCTCGGCGTAGACCCGAGCCTGAATGGCGGCGCCGCGCGAGATCGGCGCCGCGGCCAGCGGAAGCGGCTCGCCCGCCGCCACGCGCAGCATCCACTCGACCAGATCGATCCCGGTCACCTCCTCGGTGACGCCGTGTTCGACCTGGATCCGGGTGTTGACCTCCAAGAAGTAGAAGCTGTCGTCGCGCGCATCGAGCACGAACTCCACCGTCCCCGCCGAGCGATATCGCGCGGCCGCGCCCAGGCGAACGGCGGCATCGTCCATCGCCACGCGCGTCTCCTCCGAAAGCCCGGGCGGCGGCGTCTCCTCGACGACCTTCTGATTTCGGCGCTGGAGCGAGCAGTCGCGCTGTCCGAGCGAGACGACCCGACCAGCGCCATCGCCGAAGATCTGGACCTCGACGTGGCGTGCCGGATCGACCAGCTTCTCCAGGTAGACGCCCTTGTCCTTGAAGTGCGCGGCGCCGAGGCGCGCCACGGACTCGAACGCCGCGCCGAGCTCGGCGGCGTTTGCGCAGCGGCGCATGCCGATGCCTCCGCCACCCGCCGTGCTCTTCAGCATCACGGGGTAGCCGATCTTCCGGGCGGCCTTGCGCGCGGCCGCAAGGCCACTCAGAAGGCCCGTGCCCGGGAGTAACGGCAAGCGGGCCTCGCCCGCCAGCGTTCGGGCGGTGTGCTTGAGGCCGAAGGCCCGCATCTGCTCTGGCGTTGGGCCGATGAACGCGATCCCCATCCCTTCACAGCGGGCCGCGAAATCCGCGTTCTCCGCCAGGAACCCGTACCCCGGGTGAACCGCCTGCGCGCCGACGCGGTGAACCGCCTCCAGGATCCGATCGGCGTCCAGATAACTGTCGGCTGGCGCGGCGCCGCCGATCTCGACGGCCTCGTCGGCGGCGCCCACGAAGAGCCCACCCGCGTCCGCCTCCGAGTACACCGCCACCGAGCCGATCTGCATGCGGCGCAGGGTGCGGAAGATTCGGAGCGCGATCGCGCCACGGTTCGCGACCAGGACCTTCTTGAACACCCGGTTAGCTCTTCCTCCAGATGAGGAGTCGCACCGGCGTCGGGTCGTAGCCGTTACAAGGGTTGTTGAGCTGGGGACAGTTCGAGATCAGCACCAGCACGTGCGTCTCGGCGCGCATTTCCACGTAGCGCGCGGGCCCGGACACGCCGTCCTCGAAGGTCAGCGCACCCTGCGGGGTGACCGGCACGTTCATGAAGAAGTTGATGTTGCTGGGGAGATCGCGCTTCGACATGCCGTGGCCATAGCGGCCGAGCGCGAGCAGGAAGGTGTCGCGGCAGTTGTGCATGTATTTCTTGGCGAGGTCGTACCGCACCTGGTTGCTCTCCGCGGAGCAGGCGCCGCCCAGGGTGTCGTGCCGCCCGCAGGTGTCCGCGACGATGGTCAGCAGCGGTCGTCCCTCGGTCGACAGGAGGCGGGTGCCGGTCGTGAGGTAGATGTTCCGCTGACCCCGGATGGTCTCGTTGGCGCTGTAGCGCTCGTCGAGATCGCGGCTGTTGAAGAACAGGGTGTCGACCGCCTGGTTCCCCTCCAGATCGACGATGCGGAAGAGATCGCCGGGGCCAAGCTCGTGCGTCCAGCCTTCCCCGGCGGGGAGCGTGACGTCGAGGTCGGCGGCTGCCGGATCGAGATCGCTCGTCACCTGTCGGTCTCCTCCCCGCAGGTCTCGGCAATGTACGCCTCGGTCAACGCGAAGCCGCGCCCGTTTTCGGGGCGTGAGAGCCGGCAGCGATCGTCTTGCGGCGCGGCCGGGCCATCGGCGACGATCAGGTCGATCGTCGGCGGCCGGTAGGCCAACGCCGGATCCAGCGGGTGCGGCGTGTTCGAGAGCACCACCAGCGTGTCCATCTCGAACCGGAGATCGACGGCGGCACCGGGGTGCGAATTGCCGCTGACCCAGGCGAGCGATCCGTCCTCGCCGACGCCGACACGCACGAAGAAGTTGAGGTTGGCGACGAGGTCGCGCTTGCCGAGGCCGTGCTTGCCGAGCTCCACCAGCAGGTTGTCGCGCGCGTTGCGGTGGCGCTCATTGCGCAGCTTCTGGTACCCCCCCGCGCCGAAGCGCGCCTCACTCCCCGCCGCGTCACCGACGCCCGTGATGGTGTCGTGCCAGCCGCACCCGTCGGCGACCACGGAGCACAGCACCCGCCCCATGTCCGAGTAAAGCACCCGCCCGGTGGTCAGGAACGCCGTGAACTGGGCCTTGAGTGTGTCGGCCATGTTGTAGCGCTCGAGCGGATCGCGGGCGTTGTAGAAGAGCGCCGACACGCAGGCGCGCCCCTCGACATCGGTGAGCACCAGGTGCTGATTCCGGCGCAGGCGACCGGACCAGGCCTGGCCGCCCCGCAGGGTCACCTTCCCGGACGTCATTCCACCTCGTCTCCGACCACCGTCATGCGAAAGACGGGCAATTTATCAGCGGCCTCCACCGCGCGCGGGTGAATCAGCTCCTCCAGGTGATGGCGGGCCGCGATGAAGGCGGGCGAGAGAAACTGATCCGCGCTGCGGGGGCGGGGGACCGCCACCTCCATCAGCTCGCGCAGGCGGCCGGGGTGCGCGTCCAGGATCAGGATCCGGTCCGCCAGGTACACCGCCTCGTCGAGATCGTGGGTGATGAACAGGATCGTGATGTCCACCTGGCGCCAGATCTGGAGCAGGTACGATTGCATCTGGCAGCGCGTCTGCGCGTCCAGCGCGCCGAACGGCTCGTCCATGAGCAGCATGCGCGGGCGGTTCGCCAGCGCCCGCGCGATCGCCGCCCGCTGCTTCATGCCGCCCGAGAGCTGATGCGGGTAGGCCGTCGCGAACTTGGTCAGGCCGACCATCTGCAGCCAGGTGCGCGCCTCGCTCTCCGCCTCGGAGTCGGACATCTGACCGCCGACCTCCAGCCCGAACATCACGTTCTTGAGCACGGTCAGCCAGGGGAAGAGCGTGTAGCTCTGGAACACCATCCCACGGTCGGAGCCCGGTCCCCGGATCGGCGTGCCGTCGAGCAGCATCTCGCCCCCGCTCGGCTCCTCGAGCCCCGCCACCAGACGCGCCAGCGTCGATTTCCCGCAGCCAGAAGGACCGATCACGCACAGGAGCTCGCGCCTGTGGGCCTGAAAGGAGATGCGGTCGAGCGCGACGGTCGGTGAGCGGCCCGGGGCGGTGAAGGTCTTGGAGAGATCGCGCACCTCGAGGATCACGGGCCGCTGCTTGAGCCGCGAGAAGCGCGCCGCCACCTCGGGCGCCTGATCGAGATAGCTCGGCACCGCCAGAGGCGCCTCGGTCGATTTCATCTCTGCGCTCATGCGCGCGCGGCCTCTTCGGCGGTCTCGCTGCCGGCTCCCGGCGCGGCCATCGCGCCGTCGCGTCCCGGCGCCGCCGCCCGCGTGCCACGGCCGCGCATCTTGCCGAGCGTCCTCGAGAACCACCCTTCCTTCGCGGTCTTCATCCAGGGGAACAGCTGCCGCCCCAGCGACGCGAGGACCAGATCGGTCAGGAGCCCGATGAGGCCGATCAAGATGATCGACGCGAAGACCCGGTCGTAGGCCCGATACTTTCCCTGCTGGTTGATGAAGTAGGTGATGCCGGAGCTCACGCCGATGAGCTCGGCCACGATGAGGTAGGTCCAGGCCCAGCCGAGCAAGACCCGCATGTCGGTATAGACGTCGGTGATGATCCCGGGCAGCACCACTTTGGTGACGAGCGCGCGTCGCGACGCGCCCAGCGTCTCCGCCGCCTCCAGCAGCGCCGGATCGATCCGCCGGGTCGTGTTGGCGATGATCAACACCTGTTGAAAGAACGTCCCGATGAAGATGATCGACACCTTGGGAGCGTCCTCGATCCCGAGCACCGCCACCGCCAGCGCGCCGAACGCCGGGGCCGGCAGGTAGCGGAAGAATTCGATGAACGGCTCGGTGAGACGCCCCATCGCCGGCAGCGCGCCGCACAGGATCCCGAGCGGGACGGCGATCAAAGACGACAGCAGGAATCCCCAGAAGATGACCTGGATGCTGTGCCAGAGCGCCTGATGCAGCCAGGGCTCCTCGGGCCGTGCGGGCGGCGTGGTGAAGCCGGTCACCAGCGCGCGAGCCACCTGGTGCGGCGCCGGGAGAAACACCGGGTTGGCGGGGCGCCCCGCGGCGATTCGCCCGTTCCGACCGGCGATCTCGGCGTTCTCCGTCGCGAACGCGGCCCGCTCGACCAGCTCGCCGCTGGTCATCCAGGTGCTGTCCCCCGGATCGCTCACCAGCATCATCGGGTGCCACAGGAAGGGCAGGTAGCTGACCGCGCACCACAGGGCGAGCGGTCCCAGAAACGACGCCGCCCAGAACCGGGCGTTCGCCCGCGGCGAAAGACCGGCCAGAGGTCTGGTCCAGGAACCGCGCATAGGACCGCCGCGTCTCCCCGCGCCGGGCTACTTCCCGAGCGCCTCCTTCGACA
>JADGRB010000140.1 GCA_017881315.1 Pseudomonadota bacterium | reverse complement strand
TACCACGCTGTCGGGCAGCTCGTTGGCGGCGCGCTTCGAATCGGGCGGAAAGTGTTTCGCCAGACAGTCGCCCAGCGCCGCGATGCCTTCTTCGAGCCCTCCGGTCAGATCCCCGGCGCGAAACCGCCGCCCCAGGAGGTCCGCGATCGCCTGCCACGAACCGTCGTCCGCGCGGAGGTGGATGCCCGTGTCGGCCAAGACGGCAAATCGCCGGCGGCGCGGCGCCACAAAGATAAGCACGCCGTTGCGCTGCCGTGTCCGCTCCATGTGCAGGCGCACGAACGCGCCCCGCGCGGCGATGCGCACGTCGCCCCAGAAATAGAAACGCGAGACGGCGACCCGGATCTGGCCAGAGCTGCGCGCCTCCGCCTCCCGGATGGCGGCCTCGACCCGCGCGACGTCGATGCCGTGGACCCGCCGCGCCCCGCTCACCACGATCCCGACGCGCCCCCGCCGCCCGAGCTTCCGCCGCCGCCGGAGAAGCCGCCCCCACCCCCGCCGCCACCGCCGCCGCGGCCCGAGCCGATGCTCATGAGCATTAACCACGCCAGGCGAGGATGGGTCAGCGCGAATCCGATCAAGAGCAGCAGCAGGATCGCGCCCATCACCAGCTTCCAGGTCGGGATGTGCGGCGCCGCGGATCCCGCATCCGCGCCCGGCGGCGCGCCGATCGCGGCGACCAGCGCGTCCACACCGCTCCGCACGGCGCCGTCGCGATCGCCGGCGCGGATCTGCGGCACCATCCGCTCGTTGATGATCCGCGACGCCAGCGCGTCCGGGACGCTGGCCTCGAGCCCGTAGCCGACCTCGATGCGCAGACGGTGGTCGTCGCTGAAGATGAACAGCACCAGCCCGTCGTCGATCCCCTTGCGGCCGACCTTCCAGTGCTGGAAGGCCCGCACCCCCCAGTCCTCGATCGGATCGCCACCGGTGGTGTGGTCGATGTAGACCAGCAGCTGGTGACCGGTCCGATCGGCGTAGGTGCCGAGACGTCCGTCGAGCTCGCTCGCCGCGGCCGGTGACAGGAACCCGGCGTGATCGGTCACCCAGCGCGCCGGGGCGTCCGGGATGGCGGTCGCGGCCTGCGCGGTCGCGCCGGCCACCAGGGTGCAGAGGGCGAATCCGGCGGTCAGCAGGCGGACGCGGGTGGCGGACCGCATGGCGGCAGCCTCAGAACTGAACGTGCGGGCTGGTCGCCGCGCCGGCTTGCGCCGTGAAGTAGGCCTTCTCGGCGAAGCGCTTGCCGAAGAGGCCCGCCATCACGACGGTCGGAAAGCTGTTGCGGGCGGTGTTGAATTCCTGCGCCGCCTGGGTGAACCGCATGCGCTCGACGGCGATCCGATTTTCCGTCCCTTCGAGCTGCACCTGCAGATCGCGAAAGTTCGCGGTCGCCTTCAGGTCCGGATACTTCTCGGAGACCACCAGCAACCGCGACAGCGCGGACGACAGCCCGTCCTGCGCCTGCTGGAACCGCTGCAGTGCCGCCGGGTCGTTGGTGATCTGCTGGGTCGCCTGCGCCGAGAGCTGGCCGACGCGCGCCCGGGCCTCGGTGACCGCCGTGAACGTCTCCCGCTCGAACTTGGCGGCGCCCTTGACCGTCTCGACCAAGTTCGGCACCAGATCGGCCCGGCGCTGGTAGACGTTCTCGACCTGCGACCACTGGCTGTCCACGGCCTGACTGAGGCGCACGAGCTTGTTGTAGCTCCCGACGCACGAGGCCCCGCAGATCGCCACCAGAACACCGAGACCGATCAGAACTTTTCCCACGATGCGGACAACATACGCACCGAAGGACCGCCGACAATAAGGTAACTATAATCTAGCGTGATTCTAGCTATTTACAATAAAAGCATAAAGTATTACATCATTCCTACTGGAGCAGCATGTAGCGGCTGCGCAGCGTGTGGACGACGGGATCGATGTCGTGCTCGTCGAGCATCTCGAGGAGCGCGGCGCCCAGATCGTCCGTGAAATCGGCCGGCAACAGGCCGGAGAGCGCCAGCACGAGCGACCCCTTCTGGAGCAGGGCATAGTTGGCCGCCAGGACGGGATCGGAGGCGGGCGGCGGCACGTCGACCCGCGCCGAGAGCGTTCCCCGGGCCTGGCTTATGGCCCGCTGTCCGTCCGGCGAACCGATCACGGCGAGCAGGCGCTGGACGCCGGCCCGGTTCTTGGCGTCGACCGGCAGCGCAAAGGCGTCCGCCGAAAAGACGAAGGTGCCGGCTGTCTGGGGGAACGGGATCTCGCCGTAGTCCACGCCGAGCTTCAATCCCCCGACCACGAAGGGCGCGCGGGCCCAGTCCCCCATCACGGTCATCGCCGCCTCGCCATGGGTCACCAGCTCCACCGCCTGCAGCCAGGAGAGATCGCGGTGATTGGGATTGGCGAACGCGAAGAGCTCGAGCCCCGCCTCAAGGGTCCGGAGCACACGCGGATCGGAGGCGGTGAGCCGGCCGGTAAAATAGTCTTGGTAGACGGTCGGCCCCTCGCGCGCGACCAGCAGGCACTCGAACATCAGGAGGGCCACGGTCCAGGGCTCCCGGCTGCCGACCGCGATGAGGGGCACGCCGGACCCGCGCAGCTTTTCGCCCATCGCGGCCAGGTCTCCCAGCGTCTTCGGTTCCGTGAGGCCGTACTTGGCGAAGATCTTCTTGTTGTAGAAGACCGTGTTGTTCCGGTGCAGGTCGGCGGGGGCGCCGTAGATCTTTCCGTCGTAGCTGATCCGTTCGATGAGCGTCGCCGGCATCGACTCCCGCCAGGAGGCGACGCCCGCCACCAGATCGTCGAGCGGCAGCAGCTTCGATTCGCGCGCGTCCGAGCCGTTGGTGAGGACCCACTGCATGAGATCGTCGCCGACGTTCGCCTGAAAGGTGTCGGGCGGCTCGTTGTGCAGCATCCGGTTGCGCAGCGCCTTGCGGGCCAGCCCCGACAGCGCCGCCCGCGCGTTGATGATCACGTCGTCGGGATGGTGCCGGCGGTGCTCGGTGGCCAGCGCCCCCAGCGGATCGGAGTCACCGATCCGCTCGAGCCAGCTGAACATCTCGATCGGACGTTGCGGGGTCGCGGCGGCACGGCCCGAGCGGGAAGCGCCGCCCTCCCCGCATCCGCACGCGACGCCCATCAGCGCGGCCAGCGCCAGCGCGCCGCAACCGCCGGGGGGCCTCATACGCACTCGCCCCGGCGACAGGTTTGACCGCGGGCGCAGGCGTGACCGCAATGGCCGCAGTTCCGTTCGTCGTTCAGGGCGTCGACCTCGCAACCGTCTCCGACTCGCGCGTTGCAGTCTTTGAACCCGCCCAGGCAGCGCCAGATCGTGCAGACGTCGCCGCACCCCCGCGTCGCGTGGGCGAGCGGAGGGCACTTCTTGGCACAGCCGCCGCAGTGGTCGGGATCGGTGCGCACGTTGATTTCGCAGCCGGTCTTTCCATCCTCGTCGCAATCCTCGAAGCCCTTGTAACAAACCGCGACGTCGCAGCGATCGAACTGGTTGCAGCGCGCGGTCGCGTTCGAAACGTTGCAGGCGCCGCACCCCTCGCCGCCGCAGCCGCGCTCGGGGCTGTCGACCGACACGCAGGCGCCACCACAAGCTTTCGAACCGCCCTTGCAGATCTCGGCGGTGCGGGCGCTCCCGGCGCCGGTGTCGGACGCCAACATCGCGTGCTCTGCGTCCCACGGGTTCCGGCGGCCGCCGGCGATGACGCCGGTCAAGACCAGCAAGCCCGCCACCACCAGCGCGGGCAGCGCGATGAACCAAACCCATCTCGACGGCCGCCGCGGCGCCGGCGGCGGCGTCGTCGTCGATGACGCCGGCTGCGGCTGCGTCAATGATGGCGGCGGCGGTGACTGCGACGATGACGGCGGCGCCGGCTGCGTCGATGACGGCGGCGCAGGCTGCGTCGATGACAGCGGCTGCGTCGGTGAAGGCCGCGGCGGCTGCGTCGATGGCGGGCGCGGCGACATCCGGGTGTGCTCGCCGCCGGTGTCCTCCTGCTTCTTCGTCTCCCGGATGTGCGACTCGATGAGCCACTTGGCCGACTCGCGCTCCTTGCTGAAGATCTCGCGCATGAAGGCGCTCAGCTGCGCCGACCCGATTCGCTCCGACCAGGTGGCCAGATACTGCTCGAGATCGCGCTCAAATTCGTACGCCGTCGGGTACCGATCGGACGGCTCGAGCGCGAGCGCGCGCGAACAGATGGCGGCCAGATCGGGCGGAATCTCGACGTCCGCGGGCAGAGGCGGCAGCCTCCGCGACGACAGCTCGCGGACGATCTCTTCGTCCGTTCGCTGGCCCCAGAACCGGCGGCCGGCCAGCGCCTCCCACAAGATCACGCCCACCGTGAAGATGTCGGCGCGGCGGTCCTGTGACAGGTGCAGCAGCTGCTCCGGCGGCATGTAGCGGAGCTTCCCTTTGAGCGTCCCCGCCTGCGTCTCCACCCCCGACCGTTCCGCCTTGGCGATCCCGAAGTCGAGCACCTTCACCTGTCCGTCGTACAGGACGAAGATGTTGTGCGGCGAGGCGTCGCGGTGGATGAGGTTGAGCGGCGTCCCGTCGAAGTCGTGCAGATCGTGGGCCGCCCCCAGCCCGGCCAGCACCTTGGTCAAGATGTAGAGCAAGAGCCGGCGCGACGGCTTGGCCTGGGTCGGGGATCCGTACATGAGCGAGGCGAGCGTCTGGCCTTCCAGGTACTCCATGACGATCGTCGGCATGTCGCCGTAGTCGATGACCTCGTAGACGTCGACCAGGTTGGGGTGAGTGAGCCGCGCCGAGATGCGCGCTTCTTCGAGAAACATCCGGTGCGACTCGAAATCGCCGAGCAGCTGGCGCCGCATCATCTTGAGGACGACGAGCTTGGTGAACCCCTGGGGCCCGCGCGACATCGCCAGGTGCACCACGCCCATCCCGCCGCGCCCCAGCTCCTTGAGGATCTGGTACTTGGTCCCGGTGGCCTTGCTGGGTGTCGGTTGTTCGTCTGGGATCATCGGCGGCGTGTCGGCCACCCGCCGGAAACCAAGCCGATCTGGCGGCGGGGGCGCGGGGTCAACTTGTTGCCCTGGTCGCCCCCCCCGGCCGCCAGCAAGCAACGGAGAGCATTGGTACGCCCACGGCCGAGGTCAAGGGCCGCCCGCGCCGAACGGGCATCCCGATCAGGTGGTTCTTGAACGCGAGCCTAGCGAGGACCTAGATCCCTGAAGCTGGCCCCGCGATCGCTGCGCGTCGGATCCTGGTTCAGTCGGATGCGCGCCGCTTGGAGGTAGAGATCGAGCACCGCGCGATCGGCGAACACGAAACGCACCGATGGTGCCGCGGCGTCCGCTCGAAGCTCACCGAGGACGGCTCCGACGGCGACCTCGGCTGCCCGGTCGACCGGATATCGATAGACGCCTGTCCCGATGGCTGGAAACGCGATCGACGCGAATCTCCGCTCCCGCGCGAGCCGCAGCGCCTGGACGTGGCCAGCCACCAGCTGCTCCCGAGCGGCGGTCGGATCGTCCGCGTAGATGGGCGGGAGGCAATGGATCACGTGGGCGGCGCGAAGCTCGAAGCCCGGCGTCACGATCGCCTGCCCCGGCGATAGCTTGTGGTCCGGAAGGTCGGCCGCGGCCCGGTGGAACGCCTCGAGCAGCGCCGGGCCTGCCGCCTGCCGTATCATCAGGTCGACCAATCCCGGACCCGCTGGATTGACGATCGCGTCCGAGGCCTCGCGCGTGATGTCTCCGACCACAAATTCGAGTGCGGGCTCGGGGCGGACGCGCCGGTATTCGCGCGCCTCCGCGCGGGGGGCGATGGCGGCGGCGCGAGGATGGGGCTGGATGGAAACGGCTGCGATGGCTCTCACGGCTGAATCTCCTTGGATCTATGTCTACCATACGAGACAGCCCGACGCAATAACGACGATGGCGGAATCGGCGCCGAGGCAAGATCTGCCAAGATCTGCCCAGATCTGCCCAGGTAAGGACGACGCTTGGCCGTTGCTCCCGCGCGCACCCCCGGTCTAGGATGTGCCAAGGACGCGCTAGCCTCTTCCGTCGCGCGGTCGCGCCGGGTGCCCTTGGTCGCAAAGCGGGTCTTCATTCCGGTCGCGATGCCCCTCTCCCATCTACAGCGGCTCGAAGCCGAGAGCATTCAGATCATGCGGGAGGTCCTGGCCGAGACCGACAAGCCGGTGATGCTCTATTCGATCGGCAAGGACAGCTCGGTGATGTTGCACCTGGCCCGGAAGGCGTTCTTTCCGGCGCCGCCCCCCTTCCCGCTCCTGCACGTCGACACCACCTGGAAGTTCCGGGACATGTATGCCATGCGCGACCGCGTGGCGGCCGAAGCGGGCATGGACCTGATCGTGCACGTCAACCCCGAGGCGCTCGCCCAGGGCGTGAACCCGTTCACCCACGGCTCGGCCGTCCACACCGACCTTTGGAAGACCCAGGGGCTGAAACAGGCGCTCGACCGGTACGGGTTCGATGCGGCGTTCGGCGGGGGACGACGCGACGAAGAGAAGTCGCGCGCCAAAGAGCGGGTCCTCTCCTTTCGTACGGCGCAGCATCGCTGGGATCCCAAGAACCAGCGGCCGGAGCTCTGGCGCCTCTACAACACCCGCAAGCACAAGGGCCAGTCGATCCGCGTCTTCCCCCTGTCGAACTGGACCGAGCTCGACGTCTGGCAATACATCTACCTCGAGAAGATTCCGATCGTGCCCCTCTACCTGAGCCGCGTGCGGCCGGTGGTGGAGCGGGACGGCGCCCTCATCATGGTGGACGACGATCGGATGCCGCTGCGACCCGGCGAAAAGCCCATGATGCGAAAGGTGAGGTTTCGGACCCTCGGTTGCTACCCGTTGACCGGCGCCGTCGAGTCGTCGGCCGAAACCCTGGCCGAGATCATCGTCGAGATGATCGCGACACGCACGTCGGAGCGCGAGGGTCGCGTCATCGACCACGACGCGGGCGCCTCCATGGAGATGAAGAAACAGGACGGATACTTCTGATGTCCGCCGACGCGGAGATCCGCCTCCGTCTCGGCAAGAGCCTGCTTCGTTTCAACACCTGTGGCAGCGTCGACGACGGCAAGAGCACGCTCATCGGGCGCCTGCTGTACGAATCGAAGGCGCTCTACGACGACCAGCTGGCCGCCCTGGAGGCCGATTCGAAGCGGGTGGGAACCCGGCCGGGCGAGCTCGACTTCGCGCTGCTCCTCGACGGGCTCTCGGCCGAGCGCGAGCAGGGGATCACCATCGACGTCGCCTACCGGTTCTTCTCCACCGCGCGGCGGAACTTCATCGTCGCCGACACGCCGGGACACGAGCAGTACACCCGCAACATGGTCACGGGCGCCTCGACCGCCGACCTGAGCGTGATCCTGGTCGATGCCCGCAAGGGCGTCTTGACCCAGACCCGGCGCCACACCTTTCTGGTCTCCCTGCTCGGCATCCGCCACGTCGTGCTCGCCGTCAACAAGATGGATCTGGTCGACCATTCGCAGGCGGTGTTCACCCAGATCGAGGAGGAGTATCGAAAATTCGCCGCCGAGCTGGGGCTGCCGACCATCACCTGCATCCCGGTCTCCGCGGTGAATGGAGACAACATCCTCCAGCCCTCGCCCGCGACGCCTTGGTATCGAGGGCCCACGCTCATGGCTCTCCTCGACAACGTCGAGGTCGACCAGACCCGGCTCGTCGAGCAGCCGCTCCGCCTGCCTGTCCAGTGGGTGAACCGACCCAGCGCCGATTTTCGCGGGTTCGCCGGAACGATCGTGGCGGGCCGCCTGCGGAAGGGCGACGCGATTCGCGTTCAGCCCGCCGGCCGTCTGGGTCGCGTGGCCCGCATCGTCACCTACGACGGCGATCTCGAGGAGGCGGTCGCGGGTCAGTCGATCAGCATCACGCTCGACGACGAGATCGACATCTCGCGTGGCGATCTGATCGTGGCGGCGAATCAGCCGGCCGAGGTCGCCGATCAGTTCGACGCGACGGTGGTCTGGATGAACGAGTCGCCGCTGCTGCCGGGCCGCAGCTACCTCCTCAAGATCGGCACCAAGACGGTCACCGCCACGGTTTCTCCGCTCAAGTACAAGATCAACGTCAACAACCTGCAGCACCTGGCCGCCGCGACCCTCGAGCTCAACGAGATCGGGGTCGGCACGCTGCAGCTCGATCGCGACATCCCGTTCGATCCCTATCGGGTGAACCGCGACACCGGCGGCTTCATCCTGATCGACCGCACCTCGAACGACACCGTCGCGGCCGGCATGCTGCACTTCGCGCTGCGGCGGGCCCAGAACGTCCACTGGCAGGCGCTGGACGTGAACCGGGCCGCCCGCTCGGCCATCAAGGGACAGCGGGCCTGCGTCCTCTGGTACACGGGCCTCTCCGGCGCCGGCAAATCGACGATCGCCAACCTGGTCGACAAGAAGCTCCACAGCCTCAAGCGGCACACCTACCTGCTCGACGGCGACAACGTCCGCCACGGGCTGAACAAAGATCTCGGGTTCACCGACGCCGATCGGGTCGAGAACATCCGCCGGATCGCCGAGGTGGCGAAGCTGATGCTGGACGCCGGGCTGATCGTCAGCACCGCCTTCATCTCCCCTTTCCGCGCCGAGCGGCAGATGGCGCGCGGCCTGCTGGCCAAGGGCGAGTTCATCGAGATCTTCGTGGACACGCCCCTGGGCATCGCCGAGGGGCGCGATCCCAAGGGCCTTTACAAGAAGGCGCGCCGGGGCGATCTCAAGAACTTCACCGGCATCGATTCGCCCTACGAGGCGCCAGAAAACCCGGAACTCCGGATCGACACGACGCGCACGTCACCGGAGGAGGCGGCCGAGATCATCGTGACCTATCTGCAAGAGCGCGGTAGCTTCGACCCCGACTGAGCTGCCGGCGTCCTTCGCGCCGACCTCTCCCGCTGCGGCTGGCCTCGAATGATTCACACCTACGTCTTCAATGGTGATGCCGACGGCCTGTGCGCCCTGCGGCAGCTGCGCCTGGCAGATGCGGAGACCCCCTCGGAGGTGAAGCTGGTCACCGGCGTCAAGCGCGACATCGCGTTGCTCGAACGGGTGGAGGCGTCCGCGGGCGACGCCTGCACGGTGCTCGACGTTTCGCTGGACGTGAACCGATCGGCCCTCCGCGCGCTACTGGATGGTGGGGTGTCTGTGCGCTACTTCGACCACCACTTCGCCGGCGAGGTACCCAAGCACGCCAAGCTCGAGGCCCACCTCGACATGAGCCCCCACGTCTGCACCAGCCTGCTGGTCGACCGATCCCTGGCCGGTCGGTTCCGGAGCTGGGCGGTGGTGGGAACCTTCGGCGACAGCCTGGTCGAGGAAGGGCGCGCCCTCGCCGAGAGCGCGGGCCTTGCCCCGGACGCGGCCGAGCGCCTGCGGGACCTGGGCGTCGCCATCAACTACAACGCCTACGGCGAGACCATCGCCGATCTCCACGTTCCCCCCGCCGACTTGGCGGAGGAGATGTCGAGATACACCGATCCGCTGGACTTCGCGGCGACCTCCCCCACCTTTCGCCGCCTGCGCGACGGGTTTCGCGAGGACATGGCGATGGCCAGCCGCCTCGCGCCATCTCGAAAGGTGGGCGGCGCGATTCTGTTCGAGCTCCCGGACGCGGCCTGGGCGCGCCGGGCCAGCGGCACCCTGGCCAACGATCTCGCCAAGGCGCACGCCGGCAGCGCCGTCGCGATCGTCTCGCCCAAGAGCGGCGGTGGTTGCCTGGTCTCCATCCGGGTGCCGCGGGAGTCGTCCGTCTCGGCGGAGGTCTTCTGCCGCCGGTTTCCGACCGGCGGTGGTCGGCGCACCGCCGCCGGCATCAATCATCTTCCGACGGAAGAGCTCGAGGCTTTCGCGCAGGCTTTCGAAGAGCAGTTTCGCGCCAGCTGACTTCCGGCACCTCGCGCCACCCCACGGAGTTTCCATGGACAACATCTTCTCCAGAATGGCCCGCGTCTATCGAGTCCTGCGGCGGACCTTCGGCGTCCGGGTCGCGCCGCTGTTCGTGGCGATCGTCTTCTGCCTCTTGCGGACGATGGTGGCGCTCGCGATGGCGCTCGATCACGTCTTCTTCCCGCGGCTCCGAAAAGTCCGGGCCAACCGCCCCATCGTGCTGGTCGGCAATCCCCGGACCGGCACCACCTTTCTCCAGCGCTTCCTGGCCGACGAGGGGTTCGGCTCCGGAATGGAGCTCTTCCTGATGCTCTATCCGTCGCTGACGCTCCAGAAGATGCTCAAACCCTTCCTGCCACTCCTGGAAAAACTGAGCCCCGCCAAGTACCACTCGACGGAGGCGCACCAGACCAGCCTGACCTCCGTGGAGACCGACGACGTCGCGGTGCTGTTCCGTTACCTGGACGGCTTCTTTCTGTACGGGTTCTTCCTCTCCTTCGACGAGGAGGACCGGCTGCCCTGGTTCGATCCGCGGGTGCGCGACACCTCCAAGCGCGATCTGGCCTGGCTCGACGCGCTCTGGCGGCGCAGCCTGGTGGTGCACAACGCCGATCGCAACATCGCCAAGCTGTTCTCGCTGGCGGTCCGGCTGCCGCAGTTCATGGAACGCTTCCCGGAGGCCCAGATCCTCTACATGGCCCGCGACCCGCTCTCGATCATTCCCAGCGCGATGAGCCTGGTCATCGGCGTGCTCGACCGCGGGTTTGGCTTCTGGTCGCTGCCGGAGGAGGTGCGCAAGCGCTGGCTCGACCGCATGTACAAGGCCTGGGTCTTGCTCCTGCAGAAGTTTCACGAAGACTGGATGAGCGGCGCCATCGACAAGCGCCGGGTCTTCATCGTGCGCTACGACCGGATGATGATGGACTTCGAGGGTCTGATGGACGAGATGTGTCTGTTTCTGGGCCACGAGATGACCCCGGCGCTGCGCGCCACCATCCACAAGCGCGGCGAAAAGCAGCGCAGCTACGAGTCGGAGCACCGTTACGATCTCGAGAAGTTCGGCCTCACCGAGGCGCAGATCCGCCGCGACTGCGCCTTCTTCTACGAGACGTTCCTGCCCCCGCTCAGCCTTCCGCAGTCCGTCGCCGAGAGGACCTGAGCGGGGCCGCCCGAACGGCCGGATCAGTACGGCGGGGGGCCGTAGAGCGACTCGCGGAACTCCGAGTAGCCGTAGGAGCTGGCCGTTATCTTCATGACCAGCTTGCCCGTCGGATCGATCTCGTGAATCTGGCCACTGGTCGAGAAAGTCACCAGGATGTTGCCGTTGGGGAGGCGCTGGACGTCCCCCAGGACGTTGCTGGTGGCGCCGCTCGCGGTGTAGCTCAAGGTCTTGCTGGCGGTCATCGCCGAGGTGTCGAGCTTGTACTCCCAGACTTCGTTCGCGTTGTTGTTGAAGAACAGAAAGGATCCGTCGGCCAGCAGATGGTGGCCGTGGTTGACCATCCAGGTCGGCACGTTCGTGAAGAACTTGCTCTGGTCCTTCGGGTTGCTGCCGCCGAACTGCCAGACCAGCGCCCCGGCGCGGGTCAGCTTGACGTAGAGGTTGGGGTTGCGATCGCCGACCGTATAGCTGTTATCGGACGGGTAGTAGTGGACCGAGTTGCTGTGGAAGGTCGTCGAGCTGTAGACGGTCGTCAGGTCGGCGACCACCGTCGTGATCGTTCCGGTGCTGTCGGCGCGCTCGATCAGCGAGCAGGGCGCGTCCGTCCCCGACTTGTTCCAGAGCATGGTGGCGAAGCCGCCGGGGATGGCGGTGAGATCGTGGTGCGAGGTGGTGAGCGTGCCCAGCGTCTGGGTGCCGGTGCCGTCCATCGCGACCGCCTGGATGCTCCCCGCGTTGGTGTTCTGGACGTTCAGCGACATCATGTACATCTTGCTGCCATCCCAGCTCATGTGCACCCGGCTCGGCATCGCGGGCGTGGTGGCCCACCAGACCGGCGCGCCGTCGGCGTCGAGAATGTAGGCGATGTTGCCGGAGAGGCCGCTGCTGGTGACGATGAACCCTTTGTCGTGCGCGGCGGCGTTCGAGATCGTCACGGTTTGCTTGGGGACGGTGCTCGACACCGCGCCCGTCGCGATCGTGTAGTCCTGGCTGGTGCAGGATCCGCCGCTCGAGCTGGCCACCACGCGGAAGACGTAGCTGCTGCTGCCCTTCATGCCGAGCAGCAGGGTCCGGTAGCTCGCTTGTGTGAGATCGACAGGGGCCGTCATGGTCGGGCCGGTCGAGGCAAGGCCGAAGTCGATCTTGGCGCTGGTGACGTTGGCCAGGGTGGT
>JADGRB010000139.1 GCA_017881315.1 Pseudomonadota bacterium | reverse complement strand
CGCTGACCGTTCCCTTGTCGCCGCCACATGCCCCGGAGGCGGCAGCCGCGAAGAGCGCAAGCGACAGCGTGACCCTTCGCACCCCGATTGAGCTCATTTTACGAGAATACGCGATCGGAGGTCCTTTCATCTACGGCGCATGCGATTCTCCCTTCGGCTCCATCGATGGGGGATGAAGAGATGATGCGATCGCGTCGGGTCGTTGGGTTCTTGTTGGGTTTCTTGTTGGGGTTCGGGTTGCCGCTCGCGCTGGCGGGGGGCGTGGCAAGCGCGAAGACCGCCAAGAAGGCGAAACCGGCCGATGAGAAAGCCGCTGCCCCGGCGTCCGGCGAGACGCCCAACGCCTGCGGTTGCTACAAAAAAGGGAACGGCTGCGTCTGCACCAGCAAGAAGGGGAAGTGCGCCTGCCCCGGCGAGTGCGAGCCGGTCGGCTGCGAGGAGAAGCGCAACGCGGAGATGGAGAAGGAGGCCGATGAGGCCGTCAAGCAGGCGCAGGCGGACGAAAAGAAGCGGGAGGAGGCGGAGGCCAAGCGCGTTCAAGACCAGGAGAAGAAGCGGCAGGCCGCGGAGTCCGGCGAGGGCGAAAATTCCGGCGACGAGAAGTCCGCAGGCCAGAAGGACGACAGCGAAGGGGAGAAGGACCAGGCGAAGCCGCCCGCGGACGGCGACAAGCACGCGGCGCCCCCGCGCAAGGGGAGCGGCAAGAAGTAGCGGCTCCGGTCGCTACGGGCAGATGGTCGCCTGGAACTGGCCGTCGACGCTGTTGTCGGCGTTGTAGGCGAAGTTGGCCCCGCCGCTGATGGTCGTCGCGGTGACCTCACTGATGACGAGTTCACCGCTGGTCGCGACGAAGTTGTCGCTGGTGCTGGCGATGTAGAACGTTTCGTTTAGATTGATGCTGAGATTGTAGCTGCCGACCGTCTTCGGGAGCGTCAGAATGATCTCGTCCGCGCTGAGCGACGCCGAGCCCGAACAAGGGGTGAAGGTTTCCGAGTAAGCATCGACCCAGAACTGGTCGGCGGTGGACAGCGTGGAATTGGACGCCGCGGTGGCCAGCGTCCAGGGCTGGCCGCCAATCTTCCCGGACAGCGGCTGGCTGGAGATCGTCGCAGAGCCTCCGCTGCTTCCGCAGCCGGCGACGATCGCCAGCGCCAGATACCAAATGCCGGCCGGAATCCCGGCACCCCGAGCCGTCTTGGAATTTTGCATGGCACGGAGTGTATCGAAAACCTCGTCGGGCGTCTCCTCCCGCCGCGCCCGTGTCAGTCCGGACGTTGCAGCTTGGCCAAAAGCTCGGGGATCGAGATGATCGCGACGCCCACCGCCGCGTCGGACATTCCGTAGGGGAGGATCAGGTCGTCTCCGTTGGCCATCGCGCCGCACGAGTAGACCACGTTGGGGACGTACCCTTCGCGCTCGCTTTCGTCGGGCTCGAGCAACGGCCGCGGTAGATCGCCGATCACCTTGCGGGGATCATCGAGATCGAGGAGCAACGCCCCCAGCGCGTATCGCCGCATCGGTCCCACCCCGTGGGTGATCACCAGCCAGCCCGCGGGCGTCTCGATGGGCGAGCCGCAGTTGCCGATCTGCAGGAGCTCCCAGGGGGGCCCCGGCTCGCGCAGCTCGCTCAGATCGTCCCAGTGTCCCACCTCCGACGAGGTGGCCAGGTGGAGGTTCTCGCGATCGCGCCGCGAGAGCATCACGTACTTGCCCCGGATGCGCCGGGGGAAAAGGGCCATGCCCTTGTTCTGGGCCGCGCCACCGCTGAGGGTGGAGATGCAGAAGGATCGAAAGTCGTCGGTCTGGATCAGCTGCGGCATGATCTCGTAGCCGTCGAACGCGGTGTAGGTCGCGTAGTAGGTCACGCTGCCGTCGTCGTCGACGAACCGAACGAAGCGCGCGTCCTCCATGCCGTGCGTCTCGTGGGGGCCCGCCGGGAAGATGACCCGCTCCGACAGCGCCGAATCCTCGGGGAAGGTGGTGACGTAGCTCGACGACGCGAGCACGTGCATGATCTTGGCCGTCTCGTAGCTGATGGCTTGCGGCGGGCCCTCCTGGGCCAACCGGATGAGCGCCGGGTCCAGCTCCTCGATCGTGAATCTGTCGGGGAGACCGTCGAGCACCCCCCAGGCCAGCTCGTTGCCCGCGCCCAGCTCGCCGAGCTTCTCGCGGAACTTCGTCTTGTCGTAGTGGGCGGGCGAGGAACGCTGGCCCGTCACCAGCTGCTTGCCCAGGCCATCGAAGACCACGGTGCTGGCGGCGTCGACGACGCCGGTGCGAAATTCGATCGACGAGATGTGTCCCTCGCCGACCGCGCGCAGGCTCATGACGAACCGACGCTGCCCGGGCAGAAGGCCGGTCTGATTGGGCGCGGGGACGATCGAGGGATTGAAGAGCGCCGCCCCCTCGACCGAGTACTCGTTGGTGAAGTAGGCGCCGATCAGGAGGCGTCGCTCGCGGGAGAGCGGCGCGTCGCCGGCGTGGTGGGCGACCAGCGCGAAATGGCGCTCCAGCAGCGCCTCGAATCCCTTGTGTCGCGTCCGGAAGCCGTCGAGGGTTCGCGCCAGCATGGTCGCCACCTCGGCCTCGGGGATGGCCAGGATTCGTGCCATGAGGAGTCCGGCGCGTGCGCCCACGCCGGGCGCGATCTCCTCGCCGGGCAGGTACGGTTTCGCGATGACCCGGCTGGGGTCGTGCAGCAGCCGGTGCGGGGTTCGTTTGATCATTTGTGAAGTCGACTCCTCAGGCGTCGGATCGCGAAGGCTCATCGTACTCGAGCCCCTCGCCGGCGAGCTCCAGCATCTCGATCAGCGACAACAAAAAACAGATCGTGCTCTCGGCCCCTTGATTCAGATTGGGGACCGCCGCGCCGAGCCCGTCCCGGCAACCGGCGGTCGCCGAGTCGTAGACGGGGATGCCGAGGCGGTTGGTTCCCAGGAACCAGGCGAACGCTTCGCGCATGCGCCTCAGATAGCGATGGTCGCCGGTGATCAAGTAGGCGCCGCGGAACGCCAGCACGAACGCGGCGGCGTCGATCGGCTGCTCGTCCACCTCGGCGCGCAACCCGTCGCGCGCGTGCCACCCGGCGTTGCCGACCAGCATCAACCGGTCCTCCCGGAAGCAGGTCTCCTCCAGGAACGCCAGCGTCTCCTTCGCGACCCGCAGGCTCTGCGGATCCTTGGTGATCGCGTGGGCGCGGAACAGCGCCAGCGGAAGCAGGGCATTGTCGTAGGTCAGCGTCGGTTCGAACCAGCGCCACTGCGGGGTGGACTCGTCGCGATAGCGGCGGCAGAGGCGCTCCGCCAGCGCCCCGAGCAGCTCGTCGCCCCCCGTCAGCCTGTGCTGCGCCGTCAGCACGCTCGCGAGGCCCAGCATCGTCAGGGCGTTGCCGCGCTCGCCGAGCTCCTTGGCGTACGGCAGCCCACGCTCGAACATCTGCCCCGCCAGTAGCCGGTGTCCCTCGTCGTTGGAGAGCCGCACCGTCCGGCCCAGCGCCCACAGCGCGCGGCCGGTGCAATCGTCGGAGGCCTTCTCGGGGGCGAAGTCCCGACCGTAGCTCATGAAGTTGCGGAAGCGCCCGTCGGCCGTCTGCGCGTAGTGCAGGAACCCCAGATAGGTCGAGATGAGACGTTTGGTCTCCGGCGAGCTGCTCACGCGATCGGCGTGCAGGGCGACGATCAGCGCGCGGGCGTTGTCGTCGACGCAATAGCCGCTCTCCCGTGCCGGCACGCTGTAGGTCGCGTGCTGGATGATGCCGGTGTCGTCCGTCATGCGCAGCAGGTGATCGAGCCGCAGCTCCGGCAGGCCGCTCGCGCGCGGAGGCTCCATGCGGCGGGCCCGCTTGGGCGCGCCGCTCATGATTGTCGCGCCGAGGCTCAGGTACCGCGCGCCGATCTGCATCCAGGAGAACTCGCGGGTGAAGGCATAAGCGGCGGTTCGGACCCGATTCAGCTCCGTCGGCGTGTTCATGAGCGAGATGATCGTCCTGCTCAAGGCGGCGCTGTCGTTGAACGGGAACAGGCAGCCGCGCCCGTCGGCCAGCAATTCCTGCGCGTGCCAGTAGGGCGTCGACACCACGGCGGCCCCCGCGCCCATCGCGTACGACAGCGCGCCGCTGGTAACCTGCGCCTCGTTGAGGTACGGGCTCACGAAGATGTCGGTGGCCTGCAGATAGCTGCACAGCTCTTCGGTGGTGACGTACTGATCCCGAAACACGACGTGGTCGCGCACGCCCAACCGCTCGGCCTCGCGTTCGAGGGTGGTGCGGTAGGCCTCGCCGTTCTGGCGAATGACCGCCGGATGCGTGGCCCCCACCACGAAATAGACCAGATCGGGACAGGCCGCGATGGCCGCCGGGAGCGCGCGGATGACGGTCTCGATCCCCTTGTTCGGCCCCAGCAGGCCGAACGTGAGGAGCATGCGGTGGCCCGCCACCCCGAACCGCGCCTTGAGCTTGTTCTGATCGCGCGGCGCCATCTCCGGGATCCCGTGCGGGATGACCTGGACCCTCGGCCCGCGCACGTCGTAGCGGCGCGCCAGCAGGTTGGCGGCGACCCCGCTCATGACGACCAGCACGCAGGCCTTCGCCATCTTCTGGACGATGCTGCGCTGCGAATCCGAGGGATTGTCGAGGACCGTGTGCAGCGTGACGATCGCGGGAACGTGCAGCGCGCCCAGGAAGTCCAGGATGTAGGCGCCGTCGTCGCCGCCGAAGATCCCGTACTCGTGCTGCACCGAGACCCAGCGGACGTTCTTGTAGTTGATGAGCTCGGCGGCGCGCGCGTAGTCGCCCTTGGTCCCCTGGCGAATCTGGTATTCGACCTCGTCCGGATACTCGTAGGGTCCGGCGGCGTCCGTGACGGCCAGGGCCATGATCCGGAGCTGGTCGTCGGCGGCCTTCATGCCCGCGGCCAGATCTCGGGTGAAGGTCGCGATCCCACAGCGACGCGGCGGATACGTTCCGACGAACGCGATCCGCAGGTCGGGCTCCACGCTCGTGCGTTCCACGGTGTCCTCCCTTGGCGGGGTCCACCAGGTCGCTAGGCTGGCCAATCGTCCGGCAGCCCACTCCGCGACGGGCCACCGGTCCCATTGTCTCTAAGGCCGCGCCGGGTTCTGCGCAAGAGCTTCGAGGTCGATAAGGTCGAGCTGGTTGGTCTCGATGGTCGGTCGAGACAGCGCGAAAGGGGTCGGAATCGGGTGAGATCCGCGCGGGCAGGGGTGAGCGCCCGGCAGACTCACGCGCCACGAGGGCGCTGGTCGGTCAGATGGCGTCTTCGCCGCGTTCGCCGGTGCGAATGCGAACCACTTCGTCGATCGTCGACACGAAGATCTTGCCGTCGCCGATCTTCTCGGTCTTCGCGGCGGCCGCGATGGCTTCCACGACCGAGGCCGCCAGGGGGTCCGGGACGACCACCTGGACCATCACCTTCGGCACGAAGTCGGCCACATAGGACGAACCGCGGTAGACCTCTGTCTTCCCACCTGTCCGCCCGAAGCCTTTGACCTCGGTGATCGTCATGCCGGTGACCCCGACCGTCCGGAGTCGATCCTTCACCTCGTCGAGCTTGTACGGTTTGATGATTGCTTCGATCTTTTTCATGTCCCCATTCCCTTCGCAAAGGCGCATTTGCGCGCCAACCGAGCCGAGTCATAGCTCATCGGGAGGAAATGTGCTCGGGCATCGGGTGGCCGATCGATCCGAGCTGCCGGCATCCGCCGAGCCGCCCGCATCCGGGAGGGGCGTTTACCGAGGCGGGGCGGGGCTGCCGGGCCCGGGAGGCCCTTCGATGCTCTGCCACTTCGGTTTCACGTCGCCCGCCTTGACGAAGGTGAACCAGAGTTTTCCATGGTCGTCGAGCGCGTAGATGACCGTATGGATCTGCCCATTGATCACCTGCATCTGCTTTATCGCCATGGACTGCCGAGTGTGGGGCGGCGATCGACTTTCCGCAACTGGGCAGTCCGGCTGAGCTACGCGAGCCGGGCGTCGGGTCGAGGGCTCTCAGCGTTCGGGGCGGGCCGCCGCGGCCTCGGCCTCGAGCGCGGCGCTCACGGCGGGGCGGGCCGCGATCCGATCGAAGTAGGCCTGGAGCGATGCCGAGGGGAGCGCCGGTTTCACCGAGCGCTGCCAGCTGCGGAGGGTATAGAAGGCGTAGCCGTCGGCGACGGTGAAGGTGCTTCCCATCAGAAACGGGCGATCCTCGACGGCCTTGCTGAGAAACGAGAAACGGGCCGCCAACTTTTCCCGGGTCGCCGTCTTGGCCTCGGGAGAGCCGAGCGCGCTGTAGAGGGGAGCGAAGCCCTTGTGCAGCTCGGTGGCGATGAAGGCGAGCCACTCCTGCACCCGATACCGCTCCAAGGTCCCGGCCGGCGGCATGAGCCCGGTCTCCGGCTTCTGATCGCCGATCCATTGAACGACGACCGAGGCCTCGGTCAGGATCTGACCGTCGTCGAGCTTCAACGCCGGCACGTAGCCCTTGGGATTCACCATCCAGAAATCCTCGCCGGTGGTCGTTCGCTTGGCGCGCAGGTCGACCCGCACCAGCTCGAACGGGAGCTCGGCCTCGCGCAGCGCGATGTGCGGAGCGAGCGAGCAGGCACCCGGGGCGAAGTACAGCTTCATCGGGCGCGACTACTTGCCGAAGGCCTTGGAGTCCTCGGCGAAGGCCTTCATTCCCTCGTCGCTGAGTGGATGATCGGCGACGGTCGCCAGCACCGCGGCCGGCACGGTGAGGATGTCGGCGCCCGCCAGCAGGCATTCCGTGAGCTGGACCGGATTGCGGAAGCTGGCCGCCAGGATCTCGGTCTTGATCTGGTAGTTCGCGAAGACCGTGGAGATCTCGAAGATGAGGCGCGCGCCCGCGTCCTTGAGGGCGCCTCCCGAGGCCACGTATTCGCTGTTGTGCATGACCTGATCGCCTTTGGCGTTCTTCGGATCTTCCACCCAATAGAGGGAATTGCCGGGCGTGCGTCCGGGCTGGTCGTGCTTGTATCCGTAGTCGGCCAGGCGCCCCAGAAACGGGCTCACATAGGTAGCGCCGGCGTTGGCGGCCCAGAGCGCCTGGGTGGTGTTGAAGATCAAGGTGGTGTTGACCTTGATGCCGCGCTCCCACAGCCGTCGGATCACCTTGAGACCGGTGTAGGGATCGGCGGCCGGGTTGACGGCCCGGTAGCCGCCGATCGGAACCTTGATGATCGAGTTCTCGCCCAGCTCGGACAGCTCCGACGCCTGACGGACCATGGCGTCCTCGGCGAGCTCGGTGAGCTCCAGCGAGACCGGGTGGGGTTTGAGCAGCGCGCAGAGGTCCTTCATGATCTCCTTGGCCTCCCCCCAGGACTTGGCGCCGGCCTTCTTGAGCAAGGTCGGGTTGGTCGTGATCCCGTTGACGATCCCGGCGCGGAAGAGCGGCTCGATCTCGCTGCGCGTGGCCGAGTCGGCGAAGATACGCGGCGCCTTGGGGGCAGGATGCTTGAGCGGGTTGCCGGCCTTGTCGGGATTGATGACCGGCAGAAGGCTCTTGCGGTGAAACATGGCATCGCTGGAAAAGGGTGGCGTGAACATCGGCAAGAGCTCCTTCGCGGGTTCAGCGGCTTGGATGGACAGGTGTTCTAGCAAGCCCAATATGGGTCTGCACACCGGATCCGCGTCGTTCAATCTCGCTTGACGATCCCAGTGGGTGTCACCACCTTTCCGCCGATGATCCGTGCGGCGACCCTTTGTCTGGCCGCCACGCTGGCGTCTCTGCTGCTCATGGTAGGCACAGCCGCCGCGGCCGACGTGCCGCCTGCGCCACCTGCACCGGCCGCGCCGGCCCGTCGCGAGCTGAACGTGGTCCCGATCGCGGGCGGGGACAGCGACATCGGCATCGGATTCGGCGAAGTGAGCGACTGGGCCGGCCTCTCGCCCGGGCCGCCAAGCGCCGTGCCCGGTGCCGTGCCGTACCGTTGGCGATTGGAGAGCGAGGCGTTCATCACCTTCAAGACGGAGAACGACACCATCATCATTCCGTTCCAGGACTACTCCTTGCTCCTAACGGTTCCCAACCTCACGGCGCGCAAACGCATACGCCTCGACATTCGCGGTTCCTATACCGACGAGGCGACCCTCAAGTACTACGGGATCGGCAACGCCACCCCGCTCCCGGCGGCGTCGGTGAATATCCGCGATACCGAGTACGCCCGCATCCATCCGACGCTGTCGGTCGAGGCGCGCTTCAACCTGGCCCCCGCCTGGTTCCTGCAGCTCGGTAACGTCTTCACGTACAACCGCCTCACGGTGCAGCCGGGCACCTTGCTGGCCGCGGACCAGGCGGGCGGCTCGCCCGAAGTGCGCGCGCTGATCGGCGAGTTCAACCCGCACGGGGTCGATCTGCTGGAGGTCGGCGTCGAGTACGACTCGCGCGACAACGAGATCGTCACCCACCGCGGGATGTTTCACGAGCTCAAGGCGCGCGTGAGCCCGCAGGTTCCGGGCTGGCTCCCCTACAGCTACCAGCAGCTCGACGCTACGGCCCGGTTCTACCTCACGCCGGTGCCGCGCTGGCTAAGCCTGTCCTTCAGGCTGGTGGGCGACGTGCTCTTCGGCGCGCCGCCGTTCTACGAGCTGGCCCGGTTCGACGAGACGCCCGCCATCGGTGGCGGCAAGGCGGTGCGCGGTGTGCCGGCGCAGCGCTACTACGGCAAGGTGAAGCTCTTCGAGAATTTCGAAGCGCGCAGCGAGCTCTGGCCCTTCCACGTCAAGAAGAAGCTCTTGGTGCTGGGCGTGGCCGCCTTCTTCGACGCCGGGCGGGTCTGGACCGAGATCGCGCACTCCCACCCGGAGCTCGACGGCGCCGGACTCGGCCTCAAATACGGCGTGGGCGGTGGGCTGCGGTTACAGGAGGGACAGACCTTCGTCGTGCGCGCCGACATCGCCTGGTCCCCCGACGCGTCCCCGGTCGGCGCCTACTTCGCCGCAGGGGAAATATTCTGATCCACCTCGGCGCCGCGACGGCACGATGTTCTGATGGTTAGGATCAGTAGAGAGGTGAACCGATGTCTACGCCACGGCCCGTCAAGTTGAACGAAACCGAGATCGCGACCGCGCTGTCGAAGCTGCCGGATTGGAGGCTCCAGGGCGGCAAGCTCCACCGCGAATACAAGTTCGCCGATTTCGTGGCCGCCTTCGGATTCATGACCGGGGCGGCGCTCGTCGCCCAGGCCCTGGACCATCACCCCGAATGGTTCAACGTCTGGAACACGGTGCGCGTCGATCTCGCCACCCACGACGCCGGCGGCGTCACGGCGCTCGACCTGAAGCTCGCCCACTCGATGGAAGAGCTCGCCGGGCGGCAGCCGCGCGCCGAGAAATAGCTCAGCGAGAGTCTCGATCGGTCAGGGGAACTGGAACATCCGATTCCAGCGCCGGTTGCGCGGCGTCTGCTCGCCGATCGGGGGGCTGTCGTCCTCGACCTTGAACACCTGGAACGAGATGATCTTGTCTTGCGCCCGCCCGGTGCGGTTCGGGTAGCGCAGGATCCACTCGTGAAGCGCCTGCCAGTACTCGGGCTTGTCGGGGATGTGGTTCTCGTAACCGTAGAACAGCCAGCTCGTGCCCATCGCCGTCGGGATCTGCATCCCGGGCGCCGGGGTGCGCGGATTCGCGACCTCGTTGAAGGGATCGACGTGGCGGCCGTCGACGGTCACGGCGTCGACCGCGATGTTGAGGTCGCTGGTGGGCGCGTCGGGCGCGAACATCGACCAGCCCTGGAACAGGTTCAGGTAGGTGACGGCGGCCGACATCTCGGGGGAGTTGTGGTGATCGATCACGAAATGGGCGGCGTAGTTTTCGTCCAGCAGCTGGTTGGCGGCGACCACGATGAAGAGCCCGACCGTGATCTCGCGGGCTGCCGGGATTCGTCGCACCAGCGCGCGCGCGATCGGGCCGGGATCGGTCACGCGGACCGAACGCCCGGGTGTCAGCAGCGCGGCGGCCCTCTCGATGATCGACACCGCTCGGGCCCGGAGCCGGTTGGCCCAGCGCACGCGCCGGGGGCTGCGCGCCCACCAGCGTTCGAGCGCGTCCCAGTCCTCGCCGGGGATGAAGTTGGGGGTGTACGCGATCATCGCCGGCACGAAGTTGCCCAGGTTCAAGCAGAAGCCGAATCCCGAATGCAGCATCACGATGAGCACGATCGCCAGGCGGCGACAGTGCCGCACCAGGAACGGTGACAGCAGCAGCGGCGGCAACGACCACTCGATGACGAGCGAGCTCCAGGTCAGCGCGTGCGACAGACCGGGCGTCATCCGGTGGCGGAGCCAGACCCCGAACCAGGTCACCAGGCGATCGAGGTGCAGGACGTAGTTCACGGCGCTGCCGTCGCGCCAGGTGGCGCCGCCCTTGTGGACGGCGTTGAACAGATAGATGAAGGCGAGCTGGAAGGTCAGCGCCAGCACCCCCAGGGACATGAAACGCCTGTCGCCGAGACCGGTGACCGGCGGCTGGGAGGCTGGAGCGGCTTCGGGCGTGACCGGCGAGCCGCGGCGCGCGAGCACGGCATCCACCGACCAAAATCGTCCGGTCGGAAGGAACGTGGTCCAGATGCACAGCAGACCCAGCACCACGTCGCCGCCATTGTCGAAGAGCAACAGTCGCCCATGCAGGCTGAGGACGCAGATCAAGCTGGCGACCTGGGCGAGCTTGGTCCGGAATCCGATCAGGAGCGTCGTGTACGCGATGGCGCAGACGACGAATCCGGCCACCGCCTCGTGCGTATACGAGGCCATGTAGAAGAACGAGAACACCTTCTCGAACGAGGGGCGCCAGAGCAGGGTGTGGTTGGGGATGAGGCCGTCGTTGGTGTACCAGGTGCCGATCTGCACCCACCGATTGACGAGATCGAAGAGCAGCACCAGCGCCATCGCGATGCGACCGGCGGCCAGGCTGCGCAGGTCGGCGCTGAGGTAGACGAAGACGAAGCGCTGGCGGGCGCGCTCGGCCACTGCGCGTAGGTTGATGGTCATCGTGGGTGTCGCGACCGGTCTGAGGTATGCACAAACGGTACCGCCGGAGCGCGCCGCTATCTCCCCGAAATCCGCAGGGTGGCCGTCTTATCCACAGGGCAAGATCCGATAGAACCATGACTCGGATGTCAGAGCGTCGCGGACTCGCTCTTATACTGATCCCGAGATGGCCTCCGACGAGACCGATCGCCTGTTCATCGCCCGACCCTCCGACTTCGTCGGGGAGCGGAAGATCTTGGTCAAGACCCTCAAGGCGGCCGGTCGTCGGCAGGAAGCCGCCTCGATTGAAAAGTTGCCGCGGCCGCCCTTGTCGACCTGGGCCACCAACCAGCTCGCGCGCCGGGAGCCTGGATTGGTCAAGGAGCTCGGCGAGGTGACGGCCCGCCTTCAAACGGCCGGGAGCGCTCCCGACTATGCCGGCGCCGTGGCCCAGCACCGGGATCTTCTCCGCTCGCTGCGCGCGAGGGCGGAGGGGATCCTGACCGAAGCCGGGTTGCGGCCCGCTCCGCAGGTCCTCGCCGGCGTCGTACAAAACCTGCGGGCCGGGATCGTCAACCCGGCCACGAGATCGCTGATAGAGAGCGGGCGGCTCGCGCACGACGTCGAAGATTCGGCAGACTTGAACCCGTTCGAGCAGGCGATCTCCACTTCGCCGGCGCCGAAGGCTCGCGCGGCGACGACCAAGAGCGCCCCCGGGGGGGAGACCCGAGAGCAGGCGGAAGCGCGCGCGGCTCGGGCCCGCGACGATCGGCGCGCCCAGGACCAGGCACGGACGGCGGCGGAACGGGAGATCAAGCGGCTGGGCGCGGTCGTGGTTGCCGCGGAGCGCGCTCGGGACCAGGAAGAACGCGCGCTGGACGCGGCCCGAAGCGTGGTGGCGGCGGCCGAGGGGCGACTGGCCGCCGCTCGACTCGACCTCGAACGCGAACAGGCGGAGCTCAGGCAGGCCGAGGCGGAGCTAGAAAGACTCGAGTGAATGTTGGGCTCATCTCCGGCGCGCTTCTAGCGGGGATCGTCACCTCCGTCAGCGGAGGCGACGCGACCATCACGGCGACCTCCACCGTGGCGTGACGAACTGATCGACTACAGATCGCCACGCACGAGACTCCAGCCCTGCCAGCCCTGAGAGTCTGTGCACCCCTGGCCGGGATCGAGCGTCGAGACGTGATACGCGAGGTAGCTCGCGCCGCCCGCGTCAACGGTCCCGGACGTGCTCGATAGAAGTGTGATCGTGCTCGAGC
>JADGRB010000138.1 GCA_017881315.1 Pseudomonadota bacterium | reverse complement strand
ACCGGCGGCGCTGGCACGATGTCCAGCGGCTGCGGCAAGGCGCCAACCATCGCGAGCAGCAACTACAACAACGGCCACCACATCGCCATTACGGTCGGCAGCATGGCGCGCGAGTACATCCTCAACGTGCCGACCAACTACGACAACACCCACCCGTACAAGTTCGTCATCGCCTACCACGAGCTCAACGGAAACGACGACGAGATGTACCGGAACAACTACTACCACCTGCTCCCACTGTCCCAGAACAGCACCATCTTCGTTGCCCCCAACGGGCAGCTCAATAACGTTAACTGTACGTCAGCAGCGAACTGCGGCTGGCCCAACACCAGCGACACGGACATGAAGCTCGCCGACGCCGTGGTGGCCCAGATCGAAGAGAATTTCTGCGTCGACACGAATCGGATCTACGCGACCGGCTGGAGCTACGGGGCCAGCATGTCTGAACAGACCGCGTGCGAGAGGCCGCTCAGCGGGGCGGCCGCCGGGGGGTGGGGGGTTCGCGCCATCGCGGTCTACTCCGTCGCCTATCTCAGCAACACCGACAACTGCAAGGCCACCTCCAGCAAGCCGGTCGCCTACTACGCGTCGCACGGAACCAACGACACCGTGCTCCAATACAGCGGGGGGGTGTCGATCGCCCAGACCTGGGCTGCGGCGGACGGCTGCACCGCAGCGACTCCCACGCAAGCGACTGGTAATCACGTGTGCACCAATTACATGGGCTGTGCAGCCGGGTATCCGGTGGAATTCTGCTCCTTCGTTGGCCCGCACACACCGGACCCGACGGATTCTGGCGGTGGGACGAGCTGGGAATATCAGAACGTCTGGACCTTCTTCAGCCAGTTCTGAGCGACAGACCCGCCCGACCATCCTGGGACACAGGAGATGGGTCGGGCGGTGCGCACGTTGCGGGGCGGACACCGTCGCCACGCCGCGCTGAATTCGCGCTAGGGTAGCCTCAGGCGACTACGCGCCGACTGCGCGGAACAGCGAACAGCTCCAACGTGCTGCCCCTCCTGAGCGTAGCGTTCTTCTTTTCGGGCGCGGCTGGCGTCTTGTTCGAGACGCTGTGGTTCCGCGTGATGGGACTCACGCTCGGCAACGGCTTTTGGGCCGCAAACATTGTCTTGGCCACATTCATGGCTGGCCTGGCTGCGGGCAGCGCGATAGCCGCTCGCTACGGCAAGCGTGTGAGGCGGCCGCTCCGATTCTTCGCCCTCACCGAAGTCGTCGTCGGTTTGACGGGGCTCGCGATCGTGGTCCTCTTGCCGCAGGTGAGCCCGACTCTTGGGCGGCTCTTCACGGGGCTGCTCGCGCAGGCCCGGCTCGTGAACCTTCTGCGCCTCGCAGTGGCCTTCGCGGTGATGGTCGTGCCCGCGACGGCAATGGGGTTGACGTTGCCGATACTGACCAAAGCCGTCGCAGGCGACCGCGTCGAGTTCGGAAGGGTGCTGGGGCGGTTGTACGGATGGAACACGCTCGGTGGCGTCGCCGGCGCGCTGTGTGGCGAGCTCTGGTTGATTGGGTGGTTGGGCCAGAGCGGCACGGCGGTGGCTGCAGGCGCGCTCAACCTGTCGGCCGCCGCGCTGGCCGTGTCCTTGGCCAAACCGTTCGACGGGGCCGGGAGCGAGCCGGCACCCGAGCCGGCACCCGAGGTGGCGGGTGGGCGGCCACGCGGCGCGCGGTCTCGGCGGCTCCTCGCGGCCGCGTTCCTGTCGGGCGCGACGCTGTTGACGCTGGAGATCGTGTGGTTCCGCTTTCTGCAGTTGTTCGTCTACGGGACGAGTTTCATCTTCGCGGCGATGTTGGCGTCCGTTCTCTTCGGCATCGGTGCAGGCGGAGTGATCGCGGCGAGATGGCTGGGCCGGGATCCGCAGGCGCAGCGGTTTGCGCCGTTGGTGGCGCTGGCGGCGGCGATCGCCGTCGAGGTGACCTACGCCGTGTTCGAGCCGCGGGTGGACGGTGCGGCGTACACCACGGGCAATAGCGCCGGCGCGTTCTCGCTGTTTCTCCGGCTGATGCTACCTGCGTCCATCCTGTCCGGGATGCTCTTCACGATGCTCGGGGCCGCTTTGCGCCAGGCATGCGGCGAAGCGGCCGAAGCAGCCGGCAAGGTCACGTTCGCCAACACGCTGGGGGCGATGATCGGTGCCCTGTTGGCGGGCTTCGTCGTGCTGCCAAGACTAGGCATGGAGAGGGCGCTGTTCGCATCGATGCTGAGCTACGGGGCAGTTGCCTTGTTGGCCATGACCGGTCCTGCGGTCGAGCGGGCGCCCCGCCGCACCCGTCACGTGCTGCAGATCGCCGTGGTGGCGCTCTTCGCGCTCGGTGGTGCGCTCTATCCGTTCGGCTTGATGAGACGCCACTTCGTACCGTTGGTTCTCGACCGCTACAAGGTTGGCGGTGCCGAGCTCCTGGAGATGCGCGAGGGCCTGACCGAGACGGTCATGTACCTACGGTCGTCGTATCGCGGCCAGCCGCTTTACCACCGGCTCATGACCAACGGACACTCGATGTCGGCGACCACCTTTCGGGGCCGGCGCTACATGAAGCTCTATGTGTACTGGGCGCTGGCGGTCGACCCGGGCGCGCGCAACGCCTTGCTCATCAGCTACGGTGTCGGCACCACGGCCAAGGCCCTGACCGACGCGCGGCAGCTCGAATCGATCGATGTGGTCGACGTGTCTCGAGAGATCCTCGAGCTCGGGCCGCTCGCCTTTCCAGGGACGCGCCCACCGCTCGACGATCCGCGGGTGCGCGTGCATATCGACGATGGTCGCTTTTTTCTGCAGACCACCAACGACAGGTTCGACCTGATCACGGCTGAGCCGCCACCGCCGAGGGGCGCTGGAATCACCAACCTCTATTCGCGCGAATACTTCCAGCTCGTTCACGACCGCCTGCGAGACGGCGGAGTCGCGACGTACTGGCTACCCGTGAATCAGCTCTGGCTATCGGAGACCCGGGCGATCATGCGGGGGTTCTGCGATGCCTTTCCGGACTGTACGCTGTGGAGCGGGGCTGGGCTGCAGTGGATGCTGGCGGGAACCCGCGACGCCCGAGGACCGGTGCCCGAAGAGCAGTTCAGCGCGCAGTGGCGCGATCCTGCCGTCGCGGCGGAGCTGGGCGCACTCGGCCTCGAGGCGCCGGAGTCGCTCGGCGCGACGTTCCTTGCGGACGCGGCGACACTCGATGAATGGACGCGGGGCGCCGCTCCGCTCGACGACGATCACCCTGGCCGCATCCTGGCGCGCGTCCCGGCGGACGAACACGGCGATCCGACCTATCGAACCTGGATGTCGCCGCGGGACCTGCGCGGGCGCTTCGAGGCGAGCACCTTTGTCCGTAACATCTGGCCGCCGGAGCTGCGCCGCCGGACCCTGAGCTACTTCGCTCCCCAGGTCGTCTTCGACGATCTCTGCGTCTGGGGTCGCTTCAATCCGATCGAGTCTCTGCATGGTGTTCTGACGCTCTCCTCGTTGCGAACGCTGCCGCTCCTGTTGATGGGCACAGAGCCGGCCGTTCAGAAGATCGCGGTGCCGATCTACGAGTCAGGTACCCGGGACGTCGATCTCGAGTTCGAGATGGGCGCGCGAGCCATCTCGGAGCGCAACTACGCAGAGGCGGCACGGCACCTGGCCTTCGTGACGACGGGGCCCCGAGCTGTGCGGGCCCGGTTGGTGAGGACGCTCGCGTTGGGGCTGCTGGGGAAAGAGAACGAGGCGCGCGGCTGTCTCCATTCGCTGGCCGCCCAGCCGCTGTCGCCGGCTGATGCGTACTCCGCCGAGTGGCTCGCGAGGTTTCTCGACGACGGACAGCGCCGACCCGGGGCCACCGACGCTGGCCAGAATGCGGCAGCGGTGGCCCCCGAGTGACATCACCCTGCCAGCGAAGGAGGTTCACTTGATGGTAAGCAGCCCGAGCCGCCACGGGATCGCGTTGTAGTCGCTCGTCGGCGCCGACGGGTCGAACCCCTGATAGAGGTACTGAAGGCTCGAACCGTCGATGACCATCGTCTCGTCGTAGCCGGCTCGGATCATCTCGCCGTGGCTGATGTCGCGGGTCCAGGGGACGCCGTCGAAGGTGGCGTTGCGCTCGCCTGCGAACGGCGCCGCCGCGTCCCGGTGCAGGACGGTCCAGGGGCCTTCGAGGCTGTCGGCGGTCCAAGAGCGGAAGTAACGCCGGTAGTCCGAGGTCTTGTCGAAGGCCTCGATGAGCGCGAGGTACTTGTGGGTGCCGTCGATCTTGTAGACGTTGCTCGCCTCGAACACCCGGCCCGCCTCGGCGTCCTCGAGGACCACGACCGGATCGCTCCATCCGTAGGGGAACCTCGCGAGCGGAGTCCGGCTCTTGTACCAGCGGCCGTGGTCGTTCGAGAAGAACAGGTGGCAACTCTCGGCGTCGCAGATGACCCAGAAGTCCAGCCAGCCGCCGTTCTGGTCGACGATCGCCGGCGTCTTGGCGAACATCGGCTGCGGCGCGGTCCACTTCGTCGGATCGCCAGGATCGTCCGAGGTCGAGTACATGGGCGGCCCCGACTGAAAGACGAGGTACCACTTCTTCTGCGGCGTGAAATAGAAGACCTGCGGCGCCGCGACGTAGGTGTCGAATCCGCGGGTGTTGCTCATGTAATAGAGCGGGGCTTTGGGCGCCTCGCCCCAATCTGCGAAGGAGGTGTAGACCATCCCGTAGATCCCGCCCTTGCCGACCGAGCTCGCGTAGACGTGCCAGCGGCCGTTGTAGCGAACGACGGTCGGGTCCTTCACGGCGACGAGATCGTGGGTCGCGTCGGACCTCGGGACGATGACCGGCGCGTTCGTAGCCCAGGCGAAGGCCGAGGGCAGGCCCGGCACGGACACCGGCCTCGCCGGTGCAGCCGCGAGCGGCGCAACGGTTGCCGGCAGATTGGGCGCAGCGCTCGCGCTGACCGGGGTCTGCGCCACCGGCGGTGTGAGGCACGCAGGAAGTGCCGCGCACAGGACGAGCCCGCGGGCGGCCATCACGATTCGCATCGTTCGCTCCTCAAGTGGAGACGCTCATGTCACCCGTTGTCCGCGAGCTAGCCAGCTTGTCAGGAAATGTCCATTCCCCCATGGCTCGCGCCACGAAGCGCCCTGGAGCCCAAATCGTCAATCTGGGTTAGCGAAATACGATGTTGTCGATCCGAAGCTCTACGGTGCATGTCCCTGCGCCGCTCGACCCGGAGTTCACTTGCCACTGAAGTCCGGTCACCTGTGTCGGTGTCGAGATCGTCGAGCTCGCCGGATTGTTGAAGAGCGTGAAGGCCTCGCGGTAGGTGCTGGCGGTGGCCGTCGGGAAGGTCAAGCCGGCGACCGCCGGATAGCGGTAACAATTCGAGGTGCAAGTGCCCCCGCTCGGGTTGGTATCGGTGCTCTGTCGCTGATCTTGCGTCTGAAGCTGCACCTGCCACGTGCAACCCGTCAGGCTGCCGGCAGTGATCGCGGCGGTGAACTGAACAGAGGTGAAGCTCGAGGCGTTGACGCAGGACTCGAAGTTGAGGCCACCACCGGCGTAGCCGGTCGCGCCGACGGTGAGGTTCAGCTTGAGGTTCTGGGCGCTCGTATCGACGGTGGCGGTCGCCGCCGACGGCGACGCTCCGGAGTAAGAGAACACGGTCCCACGGAGCCCGTCGGCGTCGCACCACGCCGCCGTCGAGCTGTTCCACTCGGGCGACGAGAAGTCGGCCACATGACCGTCGGGGAGCTTGAGCGCGCCCGAGGTCGAGCAGTCGAGCGCGCCGCCCAGCGGACAAACGTTACCGCCCGCGCCACCCTTGCCACCCGTTCCCGCGGCGCCGCCCATTCCCGCAACGCCGCTCGTTCCCGCGGAGCCTGCTGCTCCCGTCGCCCCGCCCCGCCCCCCTGTGCCGGTGGTGCCGCCGGTGCCGACTTTCCCGCCCGAGCCAGTCGAACCGCCAGCGCCGGTGACGCCGCCAGCGGCCGTCACCCCGCCGGTGCCGATCGCTCCGCCGGTGCCGGTGCCGCCAGCGCCGGTGGTGCCGCCAGCGCCCGTCACCCCGCCAGCGCCCGTCACCCCGCCGGTGCCGATCACCCCGCCGGTGCCGGTGCCGCCCGCGCCGGTCCTTCCGCCGGTCGCGACCGTGCCCGCGGTCCCGCCACTTCCAACGTGACCGGCAGCGCCGGCGATACCACCGGTTCCCGTCGTCGAGGCGCCTCCGCCCCCTGAAGCATTACCGCTTCCGCCCGTTCCGGTGCCAAGCACTCCTCCGACCCCCGTTTCATCGGTTATCGGTGCCTGCATACCGCGGTTTGCGCACGCGTCAACGCTCAACGCCAGCAAGCACGCGAACAGTGCAACGCGCACTGAAACGGACAAGCCGGTAACAGGTGCAATGGACGAGGCGGCTATGGGTCGACCCCCGGCAATCCGGTCACGGGACGTAATCGACGGTCGCCCACCCGTTGGCCGGCATCGCGAACTGCAGCTTCTTGCCGCCCACCGCCAGCGTGTACGTCGCCGCCGCTCCAGAGTTGTACATGACCGTGACGATGCTGCCGTCGCGGTTCTTGAACGCCACCGCGTCGCCACCGCTGGTGGCGACGACCTGGGCGCCCGGCGTGACGAACTGTGAGAAGTGGCGGAACACGTAGTACGTCGGCGTGATGATCAGCTTCTTGGCGGTCGTATCGACCGTCAAGAGCGCATCTTGGGCCCAGGGCATCTTGGAATCGATGCTGAGGCCCACGGTGTCGAGGACCATGTTCCAGGCGCTATAGGCCGTGACGCCGGCCTTGATCCAGTCCCGGATCAACCCCCAGCTCTCCACCGCGTAGGCCTGGTCGTTGGGTGCGGTGGTCTTGTAGCCGCTCGCCCAGGGGTAGTTGCCGCACTGGTGCTCGGTCTGCCAGACGGGGAGGTGATACGACGAGTTCGCGCTCGTCACGCTGCCCTTCATCGTCCACTGATAGCCGAGCACTTTGATGTAGCTCTTGGCGGTGGCGTCAGCCATCACGGCGTTGACGATTCCCACGTCGGCGGTGCTGGCGTTGTTCGACATCGTCCCGAGCATGATCTTCGTGGTGAGCCCCGCCGTGGTGATGGCGGGACCGAGGTACTGGCCGACGAACTTCGTGAACAGCGGGGCCGTCCAGAGGCAAGAAGGGTAGTTCTCGCTGTAGTACGGCTCATTCTGCGGGGCGACGGTTTCGATCGTGATCCCTTGCTGGGCATACGCCTGTACGAACTTGACGAAGTACTGGGCGTGGGCGGTCAGGATCTGGGCGTCGTCCGTCATGTTCTCGCCGTCGAAGGGCGAGGTGTCCATGGGGGTTCCTGTCTTCATCCAAGTTGGGGGCGTCCAGGGGCTGGCCCAGTACCGGATGCCGCCGTTAACCGCCTGCGCCGCTTTGACGAACGGGATGATGTACTGCGTGTCCCGCGTGGTCGAGAAGCTGGCCATCGTGTAATCTTTGCTGCCGCTCGCGACCTCGTCGTCGGTGTAGCGGCTGGTGGCGTAGTCGCTGGCGCCCATCGGGATCCGGCCCAGATTGAAGCGCGCCCCATCGCTGCCGAAGAGGAGGTGCATCGCCGCGTCTCTGTCGGTCTGGCTGAGCATGGAGAGGTAGCTCCACCCCTTTTCGTTGAAGGCCCCACCGAACCCTTCCCAGCTCTGCGCGACGGAGGTATCGTTGACCGTCACCGTGGCGGTCCCGCTGGTCACGGTCGTCAACTGCCCGGTCATCTGCCAGTAGCCGGTCGGCGCGGAGGTCACCAAGCTGGTCGGCTGGGTCGAGGTCGTGCCGCCGGCCCCCGTCGTGCCCGCGGCTCCCGTCGTGCCTGCGGCTCCCGTCGTGCCTGCGGCTCCCGTCGTGCCTGCAGCTCCCGTCGTGCCCCCGGTTCCTGTCGCGCCGGCGGTGCCGGTCGTCCCAGCCGTTCCTGTGGTGGAGTTGGCGACGCAAGCGCCGCTCTCACAGTGCTGCGTCGAACCGCAGGTCTGACCGCAGGCTCCACAGTTCAAGCTGTCGCTGCCCGTCGTGACCACGCACGCGGAGCCGCAGAGTGTCTGTTCGGCGGAGCAACTCGAGCTGCAGCTATTGTTGCTGCAGACCTGATTCGCCGAACAGGTCATCGTGCAACTGCCGCAGTGATTTGCGTCCGACGAGACGCATGCGCCGTTGCAGAACAGCCCGGACTGGCAGAAGCAAGTCGCGTTCTGACAGCTCTGCCCCGTCGAGCAGGGGATGCCGCAGCCCCCGCAGTTGTTCGAGTCCGTCAGCTCGTCGATGCAGGCGGTCCCGCAGAGCGTCTGTCCGGTCGTGCAACCGCCCCCCGAGGTTCCCGCAGTACCTGTCACGCCGCCGCTGCCGGGAGATCCACCGTTGTTCTTGGCCGCACAGGCGACGGTGAACAGCGCGAGCCCCAATCCCAGGATAGATATACGTTTCACAGGGGTTACTGTCGTGACCCCGGACGTCTTGTCAAGGAGATCGCCGATCGCCCCCGTTCCGAGCCGGTTACGTTTCGTGACAAGAGCGCACCGGTCGTGACAAACCCTTCAATGCCACCTGCCCGCTTGGCTGCTGCGTGTGCGCAGCCATACGTCTGAGCCCCCAACCCCAACATCGATAGGACGGGTCCCCATGCGTCGATCTGATGGATTGTCTACGGGATTGCCTACGCGCTGCGTTGTGATCGGTGTCGCACTGATGGCTCTGTCTCTCATTTCGTGCGCCGGCAGCGAAGTCGGGTCTCCCTCCGGCACTGGCGGCGGCCCCGGAAGCGGGGGCGCCAGCTCGGCCAGCGGGGGGGCGCCCGGCTCGGGCGGCTCGACCGGTTCGGGCGGCTCGACCGGTTCGGCCGGCTCGACCGGTTCGGCCGGAACGTTGGGGAGCGGCGGCAACGGATCTGGCGGCAGCACCGGAGCGGGTGGAACGGGGACGGGGGGCCTCTCCGGCAGCGCTGGACGCGGCGGCACGACTGGCGGGGCGGGCGGAGGCATGGCCGGACGCGCCGGCAGCGGCGGCGCGGGTCTTGGTGGACGCGGCGGTGGGGCCGGCTCCTCCGGTCGCGGCGGCGCGGCTGGTTCCGGCACCGCCGGGACGTCGGGCACCGCCGGAACCACCGGTGTGGGCGGCAGCGGCCACATCCAGTGGCCGAAGAAGTTCTTGGGAAACATCACCCAGCGCGGCCAGATCCCATCGACCTTCACGACCTACTGGGATCAGATCGTTCCGGAGAACGAGGGGAAGTGGGGATCGGTCGAAGGGACGCAGGGCAAGTACAACTGGACCTCGCTCGACAACATTCACACCTTCGCCAACCAGCACAATATCCCGTTCAAGGAGCACAACTTCGTCTGGGGCAGCCAGCAGCCGGGCTGGATCAGCGGTCTATCGCAAGCCGACCAGAAGGCGGCGGTCGAAGACTGGATCAAGCAGTTCTGCACCCGTTACCCGGACACGCAGATGATCGACGTGCTCAATGAGCCGCCGCCTCACACGACGCCGTCGTACATGGCGGCGCTGGGTGGTGCCGGTTCCAGCGGCTACGACTGGGTCGTCACGATCTTCACGTGGGCACGCAAGTACTGCCCGACGTCGATCCTGATCGTGAACGACTACAACATCATCGAGCAGTCGAGCGACAACAACAACATGATCAAGCTGGTGACCAGCGCGATGAAGGGGGGAGCGCCGATCGACGCCATCGGCGCTCAGGCGCACGGTCTGGGCAACGCCTCCGCCAGCACCACCCAGATGTACATCGACAAGCTGACCTCGTCGACGGGCCTGCCGGTCGTCATCAGCGAGTTCGACCTCAACATCGCCGACGACACCCAGCAGAAGAACCAGATGCAGAGCCTGTTCACGATGTTCTGGAACGACACCAACGTGAAAGGCGTCACCTACTGGGGGTACATCCAGGGCCAGACCTGGGAGACGAACACCTGGCTCTTGAGCACCGGCGGCACCGAGCGCTCCGCCATGAGCTGGCTCATGCAGTTCGTGGGGCGGTAGCGATGCATATATAGTGACACAAACGGAGGCCGTCGGACAGACACCTACATGAGAACTAAATTGAATCTGGCCGCAGCGACCGCGGCCATCGGGCTGGCGATGCTGACCGGCCAGCGAGCGGCGAACGCCACCAGCTACACGATCACCGTGGACGCATCCAAGCAGACCGCCGGCGGCAATCCGCCATTTTGGGCGGCCGCCGTCGGGACGGGCACGGCCAGCCTGACGCTTCGGTCGGACCTGGAGACGCACTACAAGATCGGCGCCCGCGAGGCCGGCTTCAAGCGCGTGCGCGGCCACGGCGTCCTCAACGACGACATGGGCATCTACAAAGGCGCCGGCTCGTACAGCTGGACGAACTTCGACAAGTACCTGACCGCCATCGTCTCCGCGGGGATGCGCCCGATCATGGAGCTGGACTTCATGCCGACCGCCCTGGCGCTGAACGGCAGCAGCCGCGACACGTACAACAGCGTGGCCAACTACAAGGCGTTCATCCAGGCCATCGTCCAGCACTGCGTGGACAAGTACACCGCGGCCGAGGTGGGGCAGTGGTACTGGGAGATCTGGAACGAGCCCGACTATACGGGGTTCTGGAACGGTACGAACGCGAGCGAGGCCACCAGCGCCAAGATGACCGACTACTACGCGCTCTACGACGCGGCGGTCGGCGCCATCACAGCCGTGCTGCCGAGCGCCTTGGTCGGCGGGCCGGCGACGACCGGCCCGGGTCCGGTCAGCGCCTTCTTGCAACACTGCAAGACCGCGGGCACCCGGGTGACCTTCGCCTCGTCTCACAGCTATCCCGGGGGCGCTGCGGGCGCCTCCGCGAACGCCGCCAATCTGGTGAGCGACAACAACACCCGAGTCAGCGGGATCACCAGCGGCGGCTACACGACGATGACGGTGAAGTCGTTCAACACCGAATGGAACTCGTCGTACTCGGGCCAGGGCGGCGGGATGGGTGACGACCTCACCAGCATGGACAACAACTGGAACGTGGGGTTCATTCTCAAGAGCGTGAAGTTGCTTTCCGACAAGGGCTCGGGCAGCACGCCGGCGCTTGACGTCTTTTCGTACTGGGTGTTGTCGGACGTCTTCGATGAATCGAGCGGCCCCTCCGGCTCGTACATTCTCGGCAAGACAGCAAACGGAACGCTCCCCTTCGGCCAGGTGTTCGGTCTCATGACCTTTCAGGGCATCCGCAAGGCCGCCTTCAACGCCTTCAAGATGCTCAACTACCTCGGCCCTACGCGCCTGCAGTCAGCCGGCGGCACGGGCAGCGACGGCGTCGACGCCATGGCCACCCTGTCCGCGAACGGCGACTCGCTCCAGATCCTCGCCTACGACCAATACGCCACCCTCAACACCACGGGCACGGACGACGTTACCGTCACGGTGAGCAACCTTCCATCCGGCCTGGCAGGCAAACAGGTCTTCGTCACGCAATTCATCGCCGACGCGACCCATAGCAACCCCTACAGCGTCTGGACCACCCAGGGCAAGCCGACCGCCCCCAGCGAGGCGCAGTGGCAGGCGATGAAGGCGGCGCAGCATCTGGCGCTGCTCCAGCCGGTCACCACGACGACCCTCACCACCTCGTACACGACCACGTTCACCATCAACCGCCAAGCGGGGACCCTCCTCACCCTCAGCGTGAATCGCCCGGTGACCGGCCGCGACGGCCTCGGAACGATGGAAGGCGAGGACTACGACGGCCAGTCGGGCGCGACCAAAGAAGACAGCAACGACACCGACCTCGGGCAGTCGATCTCCGTGACCAGCGGCGGCTCCATCTTTTACGACGTGGTCGACTTCAGCGACGCCGGCGTCGGTTCCGTGCAGATGCGCGTCAACGCCTCGGCCGCGACAAATCTCGAATTTCACGCCGATTCACAGACCGGTACGCTGCTGGGGAAGTGCGCGTTGACGGCGACGGGAAGCGCGTGGGCCACACAGGCCTGCACGTTGACCCCGATCAGCGGCGTTCACACGCTCTACGTGGTCTTCGGCGGGGCCGCACGCCTCAACTGGCTTCTGTTCCAAGCGGCAACCGGTACGACCGGGACCGGCGGCAGCGGCGGCGGGACCGGCGGATCGAGCGGCACCGGCGGCGCCGGCGGCACGGGAACGACCGGCACCGGCGGCGCGATCGTCAGCGGCTCCGCCGGCGGCACGGGAACGACCGGGGCGGGCGGCACGGGAACCGGCACCGGCGGCTCGGGTGCGAACTCTGGGAGCGGCGGCTCCG
>JADGRB010000137.1 GCA_017881315.1 Pseudomonadota bacterium | reverse complement strand
TTGCGCTCGCCGTCACCGCCACCCTGGCCTCCACCGCCGCCCACGCGGCCTCCGCCCACGCCCACGACACGGGGATCGCCTCGCACCCGTTGGTCCTGATCCTCGCGATGGCGGCGCTGTCGCTGATCCCCTTCGCCCTCTTGATGGTGACCTCGTTCGTGCGCATCTCGGTGGTGCTTTCGATCTTGCGCAGTGCGATCGGGACGCCGTCGGTCCCCCCCACCCAGGTGCTCACCGGCCTGGCGCTGATCCTGACCCTCGCCGTGATGGCGCCGACCGGCGAGCGGATCTACGCCGCCGTCGCGCCCACCCTTGGGATGGCCGCCGGCGCGGATCTGGCCAGCGGCGAGACGGTCGCGGCGCTGCAGACCGCGGTCGATCGCGGCAAGGAGCCGTTGCGCGACTTCATCTTGAAGCAGACCGCGCGCAGCGACCGCGCGTCGTTCTACGCGCTCGCGCTCAAGATGCGCGCGCCGGCGGAGCGCGCCGCGGTGAGCGATCGCGACTTCGCGGTCATGGTCCCCGCCTTCGTCACCTCCGAGCTGCGGCGCGCGTTCCAGATCGGCTTCCTGCTTTTCATTCCGTTCCTGGTGGTCGACATGGTGATCGCCAACCTCTTGCTGGCGCTGGGGATGCACATGCTGTCGCCGACCACCGTGTCGCTGCCGTTCAAGCTGCTGCTCTTCGTGCTGGCCGACGGCTGGCAGCTGGTCATCCGCGGTCTGCTGGAGAGTTACCTGTGAGCGGCGCCGCCACCGATCTGGTGCTGCGCGCGATTCGCGAGGGGCTCTTGCTGGTGTTGCTGCTCTCCGGGCCGCCGCTGCTCGCCAGCATGGTGGTCGGGTTCGTCGTCGGCCTGCTGCAGGCGGCGACGCAGATCCAGGACCAGACGCTGGCCTTCGTGCCCAAGCTGGTGGTGGTGATGGCGGTGCTGGCGGCCATGGGGCCGGTCCTGGGCGCGTCGCTGGTGCGGTTCACGCAGGCGCTGTTCCTGGCGGTCCCGGCGCTGCGCTGAGGCTGGTGCGGAGACCCGGGTGAGGCGCGGAAGATGACGCTGGTTCCCGCCGCCGATCTGATGACGCTGGTGCTGGCGGTCGCGCTGGGCGCCGCGCGCGCCACGCCGGTGGTCTGGCTGGTGGCGCCGCTCGGGGGCCCGCGCCTGCCCGGCCCCGTGCGGGTCGGCTTCGCGCTGCTGCTGGCGGCGCTGGCCGCCCCGATCTTGATGGCCTCCGCGGCGGCCGCCGGCATCGGGGAGGCGGGGGTGCTGCGCCTGGCGCTGCTCTTCGCGCGCGAGGTGGTGGTGGGCCTCTGCCTGGGGCTGGTCGCGGCGGCCGCCTTCCGGGCCGCCGAGGTCGCCGGCCGTCTCGCCGATACGCTGCGCGGGGCGAACATCGCCGAGGTGCTGGTCCCCACCGCCGACGAGCGCTCGAGCCCGCTCGGTGCGCTCTACCTGCTGCTGGCGACGGTGGTCTTTCTGCAGATCGGCGGCGTCCCGCGCCTGGTCGACGCGCTCCTGCGCAGCTACCAGGCGCTGCCCATCGGCGGCGGCCTCGGCGGGGGTGCCGCGCACCGGGCGGCCCTGGTCGTGACCATGGCGTCGGTGAAGCTGATCGCCTCCGGGTTGGCGCTGGCCGCGCCGGTGATCGTGGCGCTCTGGCTGACCGATCTGGCGCTCGGCCTCATCGCGCGCGCCGCGCCGCAGGTGCCGGTCTACTTCATCGGGCTGCCGCTCAAGGGCCTGCTCGCGATCGGCGTGGTCCTGGTCGGGCTCGGGGCGCTGGAGGCCGCGCTGGCCGGCGATTTCGGCTGGTGGCTGCGCCTCTTCGAGCGGACGTCCGCCGCGTTCTGACGGTGCTAACATCCCCACCATGCGACGCACCCGATGGGCGACGGCGCAGGTGTCGTGGCTCGGCCTCCTCGTCCCCGCGCTCCTGACCCTGGGGGGATGCGGCGGCATCGACGCCGGGAGCACCCCGTTCCCGGGCACCGTCGTCTACGTGGACCCGGCCGGGGCTTACCAGTTCCACCTGCTCGAGCCGCCCTGGATTCCCGCGTCGTTCGACACGGTGACGGTCTTCGTGGTTCCGCCCAGCAATCTGAACGACGTGACCGACCTGTCGGCGGCGATCTACAGCCTGCACATCGATACGGTGCTGGGCACGCCCCAGGGGAACCGCGACTCGGAGGCGTCTGGGGTGATCAACACCTCCACGGTGCCGACCTCGATGATCCATCTCGTCGAGGGCACCCTCCAGACGGTTTCGGGCGCCTCCGGGGCCGAGCTCTCCTGGCAGCCGGCCGCCGGGCTCTTCGAACGGGACGTGTTCCTGGCCGGGCCGGCGACCGCCACCTTCCGTCTCCAGTTCGGCGCCAAGGAGGCCATTTCCAACGACGACATGATCACGCAGATGATCCTGAGCTTCGAGCCCCTCTAGGATGAGACGCGCTGGACGAAGCTTGGCGGGGCGCCGCGCGCTCGCCGGTCTGGTGGCGGTGTGGGGCCTCTGCGCCGCGGCGCGGGTGCACGCGGCAGCCCCCGACGAGGACATCGACGATCCCAAGCTGGCCCGGCGGCTCGGTAACCGCATCGACTGGACCTCGCCGCCGGCAACACCGCCGTCGCCGCCGCCCACCGTCGCGACGTTGCCACCCGCGGTGCCGGTCATCGCGCCGCCGCCGCCGGCGACGCTGCCGCCGCCGGCGACGCCGCCGCCGCCCCCATCGCTCGCAGCCCCAGCGGCCGAGGCCGAATTCGACCCCGTGCTGCCCCGGGTCCAGCTCGCGTTTCGCCGCTTCGACTTCGTGCAGCTCGGCGCCTCGGAATCCGCGAGCAGCCTCGCCAAGTCGGAGGCCTTCGACACCCTGTCGCTCGACGTCTACCCGGTGTCCTCACTGGTCCGCGTCGGCCTCTCGACCGCCTACGGCTGGCAGGCGGGGAAGACCAGCGACGGCGACTATTTCGCTTCCGAGACGGCCTCGCTCGGTGTCCAGATCAAGGCCGGGCACGTGGTTCCATTCGCCGAAGCGCTGGCCGGCATCGGCTACATGCGCCGGTTCCAGTTCGAGCACACCATCCCGACCGTGATCTGGCAGTTCGGGATCGACGCGGGCGCGTCGCTTTATCTGGCGCGCGTCGGGTTCGTCAGCGTCGCGCTCGGGTACCTGCACCCGGTCAATGGCTTCCTCAAGACCACCACCTTCGAGAGCGTCTATACCAACACCTGGTCCTTCAAGATCGGCATCGGGATCTAGGCGCTCGCCAACGCGGGGCCCCTCGCTTATGCTGCCGCCCATGTCGCTGTCGCCCCGTTTCTCGCCCCGGTCGCTGTTCCGATTCTCGTTCCTGTTCTTGGCGTTGGCCCCCGCGGTCGCATCCGCGCAGATGAGCCAGGGGCCGCCCACGCCGCTGGTCACCGATCTCGCCAAGGTGCCGTCCGGGAGCTGGGCCCAGTACTCGATGAAGGTGGGGACGATGCCCCCCATGACGATGAAGATGGCGCTGGTGGGAAAGAGCCCGGCGGGCAACATCATCGAGATGTCGGTCGAGGGGGGGGCCACCGCCAAGCTCGGCAAGGTGGTGACCCAGGTGACCCTGCAGGGCGGCGCGGACGGGGTCAGCAAGCCGCAGAAGCTCGTCATCCAGATGGGGCCGAACGATCCGATGGAGATGCAGACCGGCGGGGCGCAGGGGCAGTTCGCCAAGCCCGATCCGAAGACGCTGGTCAAGGAAGAGACGCTCAAGGTCGCCGCCGGCTCGTTCAAGACCAAGCACTACCGGAACAAGACCGCGCAGGGGGACTCGGTGGACTCCTGGGTCGCGGAGAGCGCCGCGCCGATCGGTCTCGTCAAGATGGAGATGACCCAGAAGAGCAATCCGATGGTGACCGGCCCGATCACGATGGAGCTGACCGCCGTTGGCAAGGACGCCAAACCGTCCATCACCAAGGCCGCCAAGCCTTACGATCAGGCGGCGTTCATGAAGCAGGTGATGGGGGGGCCGGGCGTGCCGCCAGCCAAGTAGGCGGGAGCGGCTCGGCCGGATCGTTCTGTGGCCGGATCCGGAGAGCCGACCGAAGAGCCGACGCCGAAGCGCCTCGAGGACGCGCGTGGGCGCGGCGAGATCGCCACCAGCCGCGACCTAACCTCCGCGGCGGCCATGACCGCGGCGATCGCGGCGCTGATCTTCACCGGCCCGCAGATGACGGCGCGGCTCCTGGCGTACTGGAGATCGGCGCTGGCGGCGGCGCCGGCGGGCGGCGAGCCGTCGGTCGCGCTCGGGGCCGGGCTGGGGGCGATGGCGCGCGCGCTGGTCGCGCCGCTGGTGGCGGCCGCCACGCTGGCGCTGGGGGTCGGGCTCTTGCAGACGCGGGGCCTGATCGCGCTCGGCGCCATCAAGCCCGACCTGGCGCGCCTCTCGCCAGTGACGGGCCTCAAACGCGCGTTCGGCGGGCAGGCGGCGCTGGCGGTCGGCAAGGGCCTTCTGAAGGTGGTGCTGGTGGGCGTGCTGGCCTGGGTCACGGTGCGTCCCGTGCTGGGAGGCGTCGCGGCGCTGGCCGGTGCGGCCCCGGGGCGGTTTCTGGGCGCGCTGGGGACGCTGGCGGGGCGGCTGGCCGGGCGGGTGGCGCTGGTCGCGCTGGCGCTGGGCGTGGCCGACTATCTCTTTGCCTTCCGCCGGCATCATCGCGGTCTGCGGATGACCCGGGAAGAGGTGAAGCGCGAGTCCAAGGAGTCGGAGGGCGATCCAAGCCACCGCGCCGAACGGCAGCGCCTCCACCGTGAGCTCTCGGAGCAACGGATGGTGGCGGAGGTCCGAAAAGCCGACTTCGTGGTGGTCAATCCGGATCACATCGCCGTGGCCTTGCGCTACGACCGGGACGGCGACGCCGCGCCGGTCGTGATCGCCCGGGGCGAGCGACTGGTGGCGGAGCGGATCAAGGAGGTCGCGCGCCAGGCGGGGGTGCCGATCTTCCGCGACGTGACGCTGGCGCGGTCGCTGCGCGATCTCCCCGAGGGGGAAGAGATCCCGGCGGCGCTCTATGAAGCCGTGGCCGAGATACTGCGCGTCCTTTACGCGATCGGCGAACGGTCGGTCACGGCGCCGCCGCCCGCAGAATTGTCACCGGGGCCGCCCCCGGGCAGCGCCGGCTGGAAGCGGGCCTGAGATCGCCGGCGCGATGAGCGGAGCGGAGAGTGCGGGCGCGCTGCTCGAGGTCGCGGTCGCGCTGCCGGTCGCCGGAACCTTCACCTACCGCGACCCGCGGATCGGTCTGACGGCGCCGGTCGGTGCGCAGGTGGTGGTGCCGTTTGGCGGGCGCACCGTCACCGGATTCGTGGTCGGGCCCGCAGCGCCCGGTTCCGGCGGCGCGTCCCTGCGGGATATCCAGGCGGTCGTCGCGGGCGAGCCGGCTTTCGATGAGGCGATGATCGGATTTGGCCGCTGGGTCGCCGACTACTATCAGGCGCCGCTCGGCGAGGTGCTGCGGGCGGCGCTGCCGCAGGGCGAGCAGGCGACGGCCAAGCGGGCGGTGCGGCTGACCGATCTCGGGCGCAGCTCGCTCGATCGGCAGGGATCGCTGGTGGCGGACGCGCCCCGCGAGCCGGTGCTGGGGGCGCTGGCCGATGCGGGCGGCGAGTTGCCGTTGCAACGCCTCCTGCGCGCGGTGCCGCGGGCCCGCGGCCAGCTCCCCCGGCTGGCGGCCGCGGGGCTGATCGAGATCGGCGACGAGGTCGCGCGCCGCCAGCCGCCGCCCATGGTGGTGCTGGCGTTCGCGATCGGTGAGCCCACGGCCGCCACGCTGCCGAAACGGGCGCTGGCGCGCCGGGCGGTGCTGGCCAAGATCGTAGGGGCGACCGGGGGGGCGGTCGGGGGGGCGATCCCGGGGGCGATCCCCGGAGCGGCCGACGGTTTTCCGGTGGCCTCGCTCTCGGCCGCGGAGCGGGCGCACCTGCGGGCGCTGGCGGCCGCCGGCCTGGCGCGCGTCGAGCACCGACCGATCGCACGTGCACCCGAAGCGCCTCCGGCGCCCACGTCTCCGTCGGTGATCCTGCTGAACCCGGCGCAGACGGCGGCGGTCGAGGCGCTCACCGCCGCGCTGTCGACTGGATTTTCCACCTTCCTGCTCCACGGGGTCACCGGCTCGGGGAAGACCGAGGTCTACCTGCGGGTCATCGCCACCGCGCGCGCGGCGGGGCGGGGCGCGCTGGTGCTGGTGCCGGAGATCGCGCTCACGCCCCAGCTGGCGGCGCGCTTTCGGGCCCGCTTCGGCGAGGACGTGGCGGTGCTGCACAGCGCGCTGCCGCCACGCGAGCGGCTGGCCGCCTGGCGGCGCCTGCGCGCCGGCGAGGTCGGGATCGCGCTCGGCGCGCGCTCGGCGGTGTTCGCGCCGGTGCGCGCGCTCGGCGTGGTGGTGGTCGACGAGGAGCACGATCCGTCGTTCAAGCAGGAGGACGGCGTGCGCTACCACGCGCGCGATCTGGCGGTGGTTCGCGCGCAGCGGTCCGGGGCGCTGGCGATCCTGGGATCGGCGACGCCGGCGCTGGAGAGCACCTACAACGTGATGCGCGGGCGATTTTCGCGCCTGGCGTTGCCCGAGCGCGCGACGCCCCGCCCGCTCCCCGAGGTCTCGATCGTCGATCTGCGCCGCCACCCGCCGGGGCCCGACGGCCTCTTCTCGACGCCGCTGGCGGAGGCGCTGGGCGAGGCGCTGGTGACCGGCGGACAGAGCATCCTGTTCCTCAACCGGCGCGGTTTCTCGACCGTCATGCTCTGTCGCGCCTGCGGGCAGGTGGTGCGCTGCGGGAGCTGCGTGGTGTCGATGACCTACCACCGCGGCCGCGCGCGCCTGGTCTGCCACTACTGCGGCCGCACCACGCCAGTCCCGACCACCTGTCCCGTCTGCGCCTCGCCGCGGATCGAGCGCCTGGGCACGGGGACGGAGCGGGTCGAGTCGATCGTGCGCGAGCGGTTTCCCGACGCGCGCGTGGCGCGTCTCGATCGCGACACGGCCGCCGGCGCCGGCGAGGGGCGGGGGCTGGAGGCGATCCTGCGCCGGATGCAGGCCGGCGAGATCGACGTCCTGGTCGGGACGCAGATGGTCACCAAGGGGCACGACTTCGCGGGGGTCACGCTGGTCGGGGTGCTGCAGCCCGATCAGGGGATGAACCTGCCCGACTTTCGCGCCACCGAGCGGACGTTCCAGCTCCTCGAACAGGTGGCCGGTCGCGCCGGGCGCGGCGATCGCCCGGGGCGGGTCGTCATCCAGACCTATGCGCCCGAGCATCCGGCCATCGCCGCGGTCGCGCTCCACGACTACGACGGTTTCGCGCGCGCCGAGCTGCGCGCCCGGGAGGAGGCGGGCTATCCGCCGTTCTCTCGGATGATCGCGCTGCGCATCGACGCGAAGGATCTCGGGCACGCGCGCGAGGCCGCAACGGCGGCGGCCGAGGCCGCGCGCGCCGCCGGGGGCGACGCGGTCCGCGTCCGGGGTCCCGCCGAGGCGCCCCTCGGACGCCTGCGTGGACGCGCGCGCTGGCAGGTCTGGCTGTCGTCGGTGGATCGGGGCGCGCTGGCGGCAGCGGCGCGCGCGGCCTCGGCGGGCGCTCGCCCGGGCGGCGATCTGCGGCTCGCCGTCGACGTCGACACGCAAAGCGTCCTTTGACGGCCGGGGACCGCAAGCCGCGCGCGGCCAAGCCGCAAAGCGTCCCTTGCCCGCGACCGCCTGATGCTAGAGTCCTCGGCGGTCCATGAAGCTCCTGATCATCGCCGGGCCCTATGAGGCGGACCGGATCCGCCGGGCCTCTCTGTCGGCGGGATTCGAGACCGTGGCGGTCGAGCCTGGCGAGAGCCTCTCGGGTTGGATCACGGCCTCCCGGCCCGAGCTGATCGTCATGGCGCCCCAGATCGTCCATGCCGATCCCGCGCTGGCGCTGGCCAAGGTGCGGGCCGTGCCGCGCGGGCGGGTTCCGATCTTCCTGGTCGGCGACGAGGCCGACGAAGCGCGGATGCGCGATCTGGCCGACGGTTTCTTCTTGCGACCGGTGGCGCCGGAATTGTTGCTGGAGCGGGCGCGCGCAATCTTGGCGCCCGGCGGCAAGGCGCAAGGATCGGGGCCGCGCCGCCCCGACCCGCTCGAGAGGACCGAGATGGGGCTCGGTCCGCCGGCGCCCGTGCCCGCACTGGCGCCCAGGCCGGGAAGCGGCGGCATCACCGCGGCCAACGAGTTTGCGCCAAGCGGCCGCACACCCAAGAGTGGGCCACATGGTCAGCAGGGCGCACGCGGAGCGGCGACGCTCAAGCCGCTGGTGGCGACCTCCAGCGGTGGGAGCGGCTCCGGCGGCGGCAGCGTCGGAATGCCGGCGCGCCCCGACACGAACGCGCTGATGGCCGAGCTGGACGCCGGGATCGACGCGCTCTTCGACGCCGAGCTGACCGCCGCGGTCGCCACCTCCCCGAAAACTCAGCCGATGCCGAAATCAGGATCGTCGGGACCGAGTCCGAACGCGCGGCCGGAACCCGCCGTCAAACAGCCCCCCGTCACGCCGCCGGCCACGCCGCCGATCCCGGCCATCGCCAAGCTCGCGGCACGGCCGGCTGCCGAGTCGGAATTTGCCGGCGAGGCGACCAAGAAGGTGCAGCCGATCCTGCTGGGCGCCGCGCTCCAGGCCTCGGCGGGCGAGCGGGCGCGGGCGCGTCTGCTCGCGCGCTATGCCCCCGTCGAGCGGGGGGACTACTTCGCCGTCCTGGGCGTCGGGCGCGATGCGAACGCCAGCGAGCTGCGTCGGGCCCACGAGCGGATCATTCGCGAGATCGCGCCGGACGCGATCGAGCCCCAGCTGGCCCGCGAAATGGCCACGCAGATCGATGCCATCCGCGCGGTCGCCGCCGAAGCGCTCCGCGTGCTGGGGGACGAGAGGTTGCGGCCGCGCTATCTGAGCCATCTTCCGAAATGAATTGCGAGATGACGGCCGGGGGCCGACCCGTAAAATGACGGCCGGCCGTCGGGCGCGCGCGGTCTTCTTCGGATCGCCGGCCTTCGCGCTGCCGTCGCTGCGCGTGGTGGCGGCCGAGACGCAGCTTCTCGCGGTGGTCAGCCAGCCCGACCGGCCGTCGGGGCGCGGGCAAGCGCCGGCGCCGCCGCCGGTGAAGGTTGCCGCGACGGCGCTGGGCGTTGCAGTCTTGCAACCGGAAAAGCTGCGCACGCCCGAGACGTTGGCGGCGTTGGCGGCCTTCGACGCGGACATCTTCGTGGTCGTCGCTTACGGGCGGATCCTGCCGCAGGCGATGCTGGACCTGCCGCGGCGCGGACCGTTCAACGTCCACGCCTCCTTGCTCCCCAAGCTGCGCGGTGCGGCGCCGATCCAGTGGGCGATCATGCGTGGCGAGACCGAGACCGGCGTGTCGATCATGCGCATGGAAGCCGGCCTCGACACCGGACCGGTCGCGGCGCGACGGGCGCTCCCGATCGCCGAGGACGACACGGCGGGGGGGCTGTCGGCGAAGCTCGCCGAGCTGGGTGCGGGGCTCTTGGCCGAGACGTTGCCGGCTATCATAGAGGGCAACCTCGCGCTCGAGCCGCAGGACGAAGCGGCGCATACGCTGGCGCCGCCGCTCTCCAAAGGCGACGGGCGGCTCGACTTCAATCGAAAGGCGCGCTCGGTCTCCGCGCAGGCGCGCGGGGTCGATCCCTGGCCGGGCGCGACGGCGCTGCTCGACGGTGAGCCGCTGCGCCTCTTCGGCCCGCGGCTCTTCCCCGCGGCGCCGCAACCGCGGCAGCCCGGCGAGGTGGTGGGCCTCCAGGATGGAAGCCTGGTGATCGCCTGTGCGGACGGGGCGGAGGCGCTGATCGGCTTCGCCGAGCTCCAGCTCCCCGGTCGCCGTCGTCTCCCGGCCGCGGCGGTGCTGGCGGGGCGACCGATTCCGGCCGGGACGCGGCTCGGCCCATCGTGACCGACGGCGGCCGCGACACCACGCCCGGGCCCTCGGCGCGCGGGTTGGCCCGTGCCGTCCTGGAGCGCGTCGAGCGCGACGGCGCTTACGCGGGGCGCGCGCTGGCGGCGGCGCTGGATCGCGCGCGCGCGCTTTCACCCGAGGATCGCGCGCTCGCCACCGAGCTGGTCTACGGTGTCCTCCGTCGGCGGGGCCGCCTCGATCGCGCGCTCGATGCGCTGGCCCGAGAGGGGACCGGCAACCTCGACCTCGGTGTGCGGATCGCGATGCGCGTCGCCGCGTATCAGATTCTGTTCCTCGATCGCGTTCCGGCGTACGCCGCGGTGAACGATGCCGTCGAGGCCTGCAAGGCCGCGCGTGGCCGCGGCGTGCCGGGGTTCGCGAACGCGCTCTTGCGTCGTCTGTCGCGGGTCGGTGAGCCGCCGCTCCCGGATGCGGCGGTCGATCCGACCGGCTACCTCGAGGCGGCCGTCGGTCTGCCGGCCTGGCTCGCGCAGCTCCTGCTGGCGGAGCTCCCGGCCGACCAGGCGATCGCCTTCGGCGACAATCTGGTCGCGCCGTCGCCGGTGACGCTGCGGGCGAACTCGCTGCGCACCACCCGCGAGGCCCTCTGCGAGCGACTGGCGACGGAGCGTCCGGGTGCGGCGCTGCCACCGTCGGGGATCGCTCCCGACGCGATCTTGGCGCGGCACTTCGAGGCGCCGGCCAAGACCGCCGCCTGGCGGGCCGGCCTCTTCGCGGTTCAGGACGCGGGCGCGCAGATCGTCGCCGAGCTGTGCGGCGCGGCGGCGGGGGAGCGGATCCTCGACGCCTGCGCCGGCAATGGCGGCAAGACGGCGCATCTGCTGGCGCTGGCCGGGGATCGCGCGCAGGTCGACGCGATGGATATCTCGCCGGCCAAGCTGGAGGAGGGGACCCGCACCTTTCGCCGGTTGGGCGTGAGCTCCGCGCGATCGGTCACCGCCGATCTGACCCAGCCGCTGGCCGACTCGACGCCGCGCTACCACCGGATCCTCCTCGACGCCCCCTGCAGTGGGCTCGGCGTCCTGCGCCGCCATCCCGAGGCGCTCCTCCGTCGCACGCCCGACGACTTCGCGCCGCTCGCGGCGCAGCAGCTGCGGATGCTCGACATGGTCGCGCCCGCGCTCTTGCCCGGAGGTCTCCTGACCTACGCCGTCTGCACCTTCGAGAAGCAGGAGTGCGAGGAGGTCGTGGCCGCGTTTCTGGCCGGACATCCGGGGTTCAGCGTGGAGCCTGCCACGGCGGCGGGCGGTCGCGTCCCCTGGGCCGATCTGATGGACGCATCGGGCGCCGTCCGCACCTGGCCCCAGCGCGACGACGCCGACGCCTTCTTCGCGGTGCGCCTGCGCGCGCGAGCCTGAGGCTACTCCAGCCGTCCCAGGCCCGGTCCCTCGACGACGCGGGCGGCGGCCGCGGCGGCCGCTCGGCCGGCTTCGCTCAGTGAACCGCCCGCGGCGAGGCGGAGCGTGAGCACGACGCCGAAGACGTCGCCGGCGCCGGTGGGATCGATCTCCTGCGCGGGCGCGGCCGGAATTTCGAGGCGACCGGTGGTTGCGATCAAGGTAGCGCCGCGCGCGCCGCGTGTGATCGCGACGGTTGCGCCCGCCGTCGCGAAGCGGGCGGCGACACCGTCGACGTCGGGGTGGTCCTCCTCGGAGACCACGGCGAGCTGGACGCGCGGAGGATCGAGGGCCTCCGGAAGCAACGCCGGCTCGATCTGGCCGCCCGGTCCGGCCCGGCGCAACCACCCTTGCAGTCCGGCGCCGATGAAGCCGGCGCCCAGCGACGAGACCAGCGCGCGGTCGCACTCGCCGGTGACCGGCCCGACGTATGCGATCGGCGCCCGCCGCCATGCCTCCGGGATGTCGGCAGCCAGCAGCGACGCCGCCCGATTTTTGAGCGCCAGCGTTCGGCGCGCGCCCGCGTAGGCCACCGCGAAGGTGGTCATGACCGCGCTCGGCACGCAGTGCAGGCGCAATCCCCGCAGACGCCGCAACGGCCCCAGCAGCGGGTCGCTCGGCGGCGCGACCGTGACCAGCGCCGTGTCGACGCCCAGCCGCACCGCTGCCTGCGCCGCGTAGCTGACCGCCCCGCCGAGGCGGAGCTCACCGCCGATCTCGTCGCGCGTGACGTGGCCGACGACGAGGAGCGCAGGGGGATCGGTTGCGGCCACACTGCGCAATCTAGACCGCTGTAAGACGCGCGAATAGCGCGAGCGTTTGCGCCCTGGCTGCGCCGGCGTTACGCTGCGCTCTCCGTCGGACCGGCCCCCATGGTTTTCCCTTCCGCGACAGCGGTCGCGGCGCTGGTGA
>JADGRB010000378.1 GCA_017881315.1 Pseudomonadota bacterium | reverse complement strand
GTTCACGCCGATCTCGAACTGCAACGGCAGCGGCGCCTGCGCGGCCCCGACTTCCTCGACCTGCGGCGGTGGTTTCAATTGCGACACCACCAACAAAGTGTGCAAGACCACCTGCACGGCCGACACGGATTGCGTTGCCCCGCTCACCTGTCAAGGCTCGGGCTCGACGAAGAGCTGCGCCCTCAAGCCCAACGGCCAAGCGTGCACCACGGGCCAGTGCATCAGCGGCAACTGCGTCAGCGGCATCTGCTGCGGCACCACCTGTCCGGCCGCCCCGCCCTGCGGCAACACCGGCACTTGCAGCACCGGCGTCTGCGATCAAGCCGCCAGCACGGTTGCCTGCGGGCTGGCGGAGTCCTGCAGCGGCACCACCCATCAGCCCCCTTCGTCCTGCTCCGGTGCCGGCACTTGCAACCAAAGCACGACGGCGGGCTGCACAACGTACGTCTGCGGCGCCACCACCTGCAAGACGAGCTGCGCCGTCGACGCCGACTGCGTCAACCCCAGCTCCCACTACTGCAGTGGGGGTGCCTGCGTGGCAAAGCAAGCGAGCGGCGCGACGTGCAGCGGGGCCAACCAGTGCAGCAGCGGGAATTGTGTGGATGGCCGTTGCTGCGGCAGCGCGAGCTGCCCGGTTTGCCAGGTCTGCACCGGCGCGGGCGGGACCTGCGCCAACGTCGGCACGGTCGCCGATCCACACGGTGGCTGTGCGGCGAGCCCGCCTTGTGGCAACACCGGAACCTGTAACGGCGCCGGCGCCTGCACGCAGGCCGCGAATACGGTCGCTTGCGGCCTGGCGGAGTCGTGCAGCGGCACCACCCACCAGCCCCCTTCGGTCTGTTCGGGCTCCGGCACCTGCAGCCAGGCCTCGACGGTGCCTTGCTCGATGTTCGTCTGCGGCACCACCACCTGCAAGACCAGCTGCGCCGTCGATGCCGACTGCGTCAACCCCAGCTCCCACTACTGCAGTGCGGGTACCTGCGCGGCAAAGGGGGGGAATGGCGCTTCGTGCACCGCCACCAACCAGTGCACCAGCGGCAACTGCGTCGACGGGACTTGCTGCTCTACCAGCTCCTGCGGGACTTGCCAGACGTGTGGCAATGCGAGCGGCATCTGCGCCAACGTGACTGGCGGCCTCAGCGATCCGCACGGCCGCTGTCCGGCCAGCCCACCCTGCGGCAACGTGGGAGGAACCTGCAACGGCAGCGGAGCCTGCACGCAGTTCGCGAGCGGCGTCGCCTGCGGCCTCACGGAGGTGTGCATCGGCACCACCCATCAACCCCCGTCCTCCTGCTCCGGCGGCGGCAGCTGCGACCAGACCCCGACGGTCGGTTGCGGAAATTACGTCTGCGGCGCCACCACCTGCAAGACGACCTGCACCGCGGACACCGACTGCTCCAGCACCACCCTCTATTGCACAGGGAACACCACCACCCCGGGGAGCTGCGTCTCGAAGCAGGGCCTTGGCGCCACGTGCACCGCGAACACCCAGTGCAGCATGGGCAACTGCGTCGACGGCGTCTGCTGCGACAACACCTGCGGGACCGCCTGCCACGCTTGCAACGTTCCGGGCAATGTCGGGACCTGCACCGTCACCACCGGCGCCAGCTGCGGCGCAGGCGCCTCTTGCACCAGCCCGTCGCAGTTCACCTCCGCCGCGGTCTGCGCCAGCGACGGCAGCTGCTCGACCAGCACGACGAACTGCATGCAGTTCCTCTGCACGGCCTCCGGATGCCCCGACCACTGCAACGCGGTCAATGACTGTATCGCCACCGCCTACTGCACGGGACTCGGCGGAACCTGCCAACCGCGCAGCTCCGCCGGCGGCCCCTGCACTGGCACAGGCACCGTCGATCAGTGCCAGACCGGCCTCTTCTGCACCGACGGCGTTTGCTGCACCAGCAACGGCTGCGGCACCTGCGCGGCTTGCAACATCAACAGCAGCGGTACCTGCGCGCCGACGGGCTCGGGCGCAGGTCCCAACTGTCCGGTCGAAGCCCCGTCGACCTGCGGCACCAAAGGCTGCAACGGAAGCGGCACTTGCCTCAGCTACGACGCGACAACCGTCTGCGCGGCCGCTGTCTGCGCGGGTGACGGCTCGACCTTCACGACACCCGGCTTCTGCGACGGGGTGGGTGGGGGCAACGGAACCTGCGTACCGGGGCTGATGAGCATCTGCTCGTCGATGATGTGCGACACCACGGGGTGCCTGCCCTAGTTCCTACCGGCGCAAATTGCGCAGCAGAACGCGCAGGTTCTGGAAGTCGATCGGTTTTTCGACGCGGGCGTTCGGGACCCGCTCCAGGAACTCGCGCGCGCGGGTGGTGAACGCGCCGCCGGTGACGAACACCATCCGTTCCGCCTGATCCGGGGCCAGCTTCTCCATCGCCGCGAAGACGTCCATTCCCGTCATCTCGGGCATCATGAGATCGCAGAGGATGAGGTCGTAGCGATCGCCGGCGCGCAGTCGCTCGAGCGCGCGCCGGCCATCGCTGGCGCAGGTCACGTTGTACTCGCCGCTCAGCGACCGTCGCAGCGCCCCCAGGATCATCTGCTCGTCGTCGATGATGAGCAGGCGCCCGCCCTGCGCTTCCCCGTCGGGCGTCGGAGCCTCGAACCCATTCGTCGCCTCCACCGCCGCCGGCGGGAGCGTCACGCGGAAGGTGCTCCCGCGGCCGATCTCGCTGTCGACCCGGACCTCGCCCCCGAGCGCGCTCAAGATCCCGCTGCAGATCCAGAGGCCCAGGCCGGTCCCCTCTCCCGCCGACTTGGTGGTGAAGAATGGATCGAAGATCCGCTCCCGGATCTCGAGCGGGATGCCCATCCCGCTGTCGCGCACCTCGATGATCGCGTAGCCCCGCGCGTCCGTTCGCGTGCTCACCCGGATCTCGTTGCGCTCGGTCTCCCCCTCGGGGATGGCGTGCGCGGCGTTGAGCAACAGGTTCAGGAACACCTGGCCGAGACGCGACTCGTTCCCCTCGACCATGGGTGTGTCGCCGTAGTCCTTGACCAGTCGCGCGCGGTGCCGGATCTCGTTCCAGGCGATGTTGATCGACGAATCGAGTACCCGCCGCACGGCGACCGGACCGCTCTGATCCTCGTCGCCGCGGGCGAAGACCCGCAGATCGCGCACGATGTTGCGGACCCGCTCCGCCCCCTGCCGCGCCTCGGTGAGCGCCTCACCGGTCTCATCCAGCACGTGTCCCGGGCCGCCGCCGGCGTCGCTGCGCGACAGGCGCGAGGCCACCGTCGTGATCTGGTGGCGGGCGAAATCGATGTTGGCGACGATGTAAGCGAGCGGGTTGTTGATCTCGTGCGCCACCCCGGCCGCCAGCGTCCCCACCGCCGCCATCCGTCCGGCGAAGATCAGCTGGTTCTCCATCCGCTTCCGTTCGGTCAGATCGCGAATGAAGAAGTAGTGCCCCTTCGCGACCGGACGGCTCGGGTGCGCGTCGAAGACCGGCACGATCGTGAGCTGCATCTCGAAGACCGTTCCATCCTCGCGTAGGCCGCGCACCTCGCGCTCGACCTTCTCGGCCGACGCGGCCAGATCGGCCGCCACGACCGGCCGATCGAGGGGCGCCACCAGATCCTCCCAGCTCCGCCCGACGGCGTCGGCCGCTCCACGACCGCCCAGCCGAACGAACGCTCGGTTGACGGAGAGCACCCGGCCGGCGAGATCGATGCGACAGATTGCCTCCGCGGCATCCTCGAGCGCGGCGCGCAACTCGCGTACCTGTTCTTCCAGTCGCGAGACCAACAAGTCCGACGTCCTCACCGTCGCCACCGACACCTCCGCGCCAGGGATTCAGGATCGCCCACCGGTGGCAGGATATCAGCCACCAATAGGGCAATCAAAGTTACTTTTTTATATGGCGATAAATACGCGAGCTACCGTTTGAATAAGTGGGACGAGCTGCGGGTTCGGGACCCCGCCCCCCAGCTCCGGCTCCCGACCAAAAGCTCCGCGGCTCGATCCCGGACCCGCGGATTCGGATCGCGCCGGGAAGCCTCCTTGATGAACGGCTGGGCGGGCGCACCCAGGCCGCGCAGGAAATCCTGCGAACGGGGATAGCCACGGTCGCTCGCCAGCGAACGGATGACCCCACGAATGAGATCGCCGTCGGTCTTGAGCGCCGGATTCTTCCGCACCGCCTCCTGCGCCGCGGCCAACCCCTCCGACCAGCGGTGCGCATCGAAAAAGATGCTCGCGAGCAGGTAGGGCGCGTCGGCGTCGTTGGGCTGGTCGGCGCGTAGCCGGTCGAGGACCTCGATCGCTTTGGGCGTTTGCCCGGCGGCCACCAGCTGGCGCGCCTCCTCGATGTGCGGATTTTCGGGCCCCGGGGCGACCGCCGCGGGTGCGGTCGCGGGCGGGCCTGCCGCATGCGCCGGGGCCGGCGCGGAGGTGGCTGGCGCCGCCGCGGGCGTTGTCGCCGGCGCGGGCTGGGCGGGCCTCGCCGCAGCGGTGGACTGGGGCCCCCCACGCAGCCCGCGCCCGAG
>JADGRB010000136.1 GCA_017881315.1 Pseudomonadota bacterium | reverse complement strand
CGTTCTTCCTATCCGCCCGGGGGTAGGGTAGCGACGCTCAATTGGACGTCGTCGCGTCAGCGCTGAAGAAGCAGCCGCCGTCGTAACCGGAGACCAGCGGCGAATCCAGCCGGCGGCACTCCTGCGGCCAGGGACAACTGCGGCTTCCGTCCAGCCTGCACACCCCTGTAGGGGCCGCGGGATCCGTGGGGGCATTGTCCGCGAGTGCCAGGGCGCAGCGTCCGGATTCTGGATCGCAGGCTGTCCCGCTCCAGGCGTTGCCGCACACGGCGTCGGGATCGGAACGGAGGCGGCAGTCCGCCTTGCCGGCCAGGTCGCCGCACGCGGACGGCACGCCGAGCTCGCCCAGCAGCGCGTCGATCGCGGAGCCATAGCTCTGGTCGCCGATCACGATTGGCTCACTCCGCTGCCGCCACAGCTCCCTGCCGGTGGGCTGAGCGTTGGGCATGCTCACGGCGCAGGTGGCCGCCCACGAGCCGGAGCGCGAAAACGCTTCCCACGATTCGAGGGCCATGTACGGCGAAGACACCGCGCCGTCCATGGTCGTGTCCATCGCCAGATGGCACGTTCCGCAGTACGGCTTGGCAACCGTCAGATACAGATCGCGGTGGCGGGCGCTGTCCGACCAGCCCGACGGGGCCACGCGATCGGCGGCGCGTCCCGGCGTGTGGATGCCGTCGCCACCGCCGTACATGGCGACCAGAAGCTGCGCCTGCGCCTCCGTCAGCGGCGTTTGCAGGGCGAGGGCGTTGATCTCGCGCATGCGGTCCTCCTGCTGTGATCGGCCGGCGCCGCTGCCTTCGTCGGCGAAACGCAGGACGAACGGATCGAGCGGGAGGAATCGGGCGGCCCGCGCCAGGTGTTTGTCGGTGTCATAGAAGCCCCCGTGGCAGTTCGTGCAAACGTACGGGTGAGGACGCGGACCGAGAGTGTCGAGCTGCGCCCAGCTCTGGCGCTTTCCGTCTCGCCCGTAGACGTAGAACTGGACGGCGTCGTCCGCGCCCAGCGACGGCCGGTAGGTGATGCAGACGGTGTTCTTCGGGTGGTCGCCCGCCGCCGCTGCACGAAGCGCGTTGTTCATGTCCGTGAATGAAGCGCCGTAGTTGGTCACGAAACAGGCGATGCCTCGCGCGCTGGTGCCGTCGGGCGCCGGGTCGTCGTCGAACTCCGCGCATCCGAGCTCGCGACCGAGTCCGAGCTCGTTCTGGTTGTAGTAAACGACGACACCGGTGCGGTCGCGCCATTGCTGCAGGCTCTCCTCCGCCGTCCGTGCCGAGAAGTTGAAGGTTCGCTTCCAGTCGTCCAAGGTCAGCGGCGCAGTGGTTTGGCCGCCCGGTGCCGCCACGGAGTCATAGAACCGGTTCGCTTCGACTATCTGAGGATCGCTGTCGCTGGGAGTGCCGTCCGCGCCCTGGGCCGGCAAGAGGCCCCCGTTCGCCAGGTACTTCATGTTGAGATAGGCATCCGCCAGCGGAATGTCGCCGTTTGTCGCTGCAATCAACGGCGGCGCCCCCTCCTTAGCTGCGCATCCACCAGCGACCGCCGCGGAGCCCAGAACGACGAGCAGCAGGACGAAGGCATAACCTGGCTTCGCGAAGCGGTCGGCGCCCGCGGCCGGCTCTTCTTGCAGGGAGTTCTTCATGCGCACTTTGAGGACGGCATTGCCGGCCAGCCATGCGGGAAGTCGGTTGCCCTTTCGGACGGCCAACTTTGGCCGGCAATTCCCCGACTAGGGGTAGGCGGAACAAGCGCAGTTTTTCGCCTGAAGCGCAGGGGGCGCTCTCGATTCTCGCCAGCCCCTCTCGATCAGTCCGAGAGTCGCTTCACAGATGCGCGATCAGGACGGCGTCCTCGAGGGAATCGACGATTGCGAGATCTCCGGTGGGCAGCACGACGAGGCCGTAGCAGTCGTTGAGCGACGCCGGGAGCGCCCCGAGGGACACCCCGACCCGGTCGGGGGATCCGATCGGAGTCGAAACTGTCGCGGTCGCGATGGCGACCTTCCGGATGGTGTTGCCGCCGGCGACGTAGAGGTTGCCCGCCCCGTCGCTGGCGATGCCGTGTGGGTAGTTGAAGCGGGCGTCCCCGCCCATCCCGTCCGCGCTGCCGAGCTGGCCCGCCGTGCCCGCGAGCGTGGTGACCGCCCCCGTGGCGACGACGATCCTCCGGATGGTGCCGTTGCCGGTGTCGGCGACGTAGAGGTTGCCTGCCCCATCGGCGTCGACGCCGTCTGGGTAGTCGAAGTTGGCGGCGGCGCCCGTCCCGTCCGCATCGCCGACCTGGCCCGCCACGCCCGCGAGCGTGGTGACGGCCCTGGTCGCGATGACGATCTTCCGGATGGTGCTGCTGACGGTATCGGCGACGTAGAGGTTGCCCGCCTTGTCGCTGGCGATGCCGTCCGGCTGGTAGAAGCGTGCGGCCGCGCCCACCCCGTCCGCGCTGCCGAGCTGGCCGGCCACACCCGCGAGCGTGCTGACGGCCCCCGTGGCGATGACGATCTTCCGGATGGTGCCGTTGTTGGTGTCCGCGACGTAGAGGTTGCCCGCCCCGTCGGCGGCGATGCCGTGTGGCTCGTAGAAGCGCGCGGTGGCGCCCGTCCCGTCCGCGCTGCCGACCTGGCCCGCCATGCCCGCGAGCGTGCTGACGGCCCCGCTCGCGATGACGACCTTCCGGACGGTGTAGTTGTAGGTGTCGGCGATGTAGAGGTTGCCCGCCCCGTCGGTGGCGATGGATCTGAGCGAGTTGAAGCGGGCCGCCGCGCCTTTCCCGTCGGCGGCGCCGGACGGCTGCGCCGCGCCCGCGAGCGTGGTGACCGCCGCGGTCGCGATGGCGACCTTCCGGATGTCGCTGTTGCCGGTCTCGCCGATGTAGAGGTTGCCCGCCCCGTCGCCGGCAAGGCTGCTCGGGTAATAAAAGCGGGCCGCCGCGCCTGTTCCGTCCTCGCTGCCGCCCTGGTCCGCCGCGCCCGCGAACGTGGTGACGGCCCCGGTCGCGATGGCGACCTTCCGGACGGTGCCGTTGTACGTGTTCTCGGCGACGTAGAGGTTGCCCGCCCCGTCGCTCGCGATGCCGCTGAGAGAGTTGAAACGAGCGGCCGCGCCCGTCCCGTCGGTGCTGCCGTACTGGTCCGCCACCCCCGCGAGCGTGGTGACGGCCCCGGTCGCGATGACCACCTTCCGAATGGCGCCGCCGGCGGCGAGGTAGAGGTTGCCCGCCCCGTCGCTCGCGATGCTGTTTGGCCCGTCGGGATACAGCGCCGTCCCGTCCACGAGCGTGGTGACGGCCCCGGTCGCGATGACCACCTTGCGGATCGACGGGCTCACGTCGCCGGTGCCGTCGGTGACGTAGAGGCTGCCCGTCCCGTCAATGGCGATGCCGTATGGGGCCTGGAAGCGAGCGGCCGCGCCCGTCCCGTTCGCGCTGCCGTACTGGCCCGCGACCCCCGCGAGCGTGCTGACGGCCCCCGTGGCGATGACGATCTTCCGAACGGAGTAGTTGTTGGTGTCGGCGACGTAGAGATTACCCGCTCCGTCGCTGGCGATGCCGTTTGGCGAGTTGAAGCGTGCGGCTGCGCCCATCCCGTCGGTGCTGCCGGACTGTCCTGTCGCGCCCGCAAATGTGGTGACTGCCCCGGTCGCGGTGGCGACCTTGCGGATTGTGTGGTCGTAGCCGGCGGCGACGTAGAGGTTACCCGCCCCGTCGCTCGCGAGGCCGCTCAGCGAACTGAAGCGGGCCGCTGCGCCCGTTCCGTCCAGATTGCCCGGCCCACCCAAGCCGCCCGCCAGGAGGGCCAGCGACGGCAACGCGCCGACGCCCGCCGCGCCGCCATCCGCTCCGCTGCTGCCCGCCTGAGCGGTCGCGCCGCCGGTGCCGATCCCGGCTCCCGCGCCGCCGGTGCCGCCCGCCGCCTGACCGCCGAGGCCGCTGGCGGTCGTGCCACCGCGACCGCCGCCGCCCGCTTGACCAGACGCGCCGCCGTTGCCGCCGAGACTGCCGTCGCTGCCCGCCTGACCGCCGCCTGCGCCGTCATCGCCGACGTGCAGGCGCCTGCCGGAGCACGCCAGCAATCCCAACGTCGACAACAAGATCCAGTGACGGTTACGCATGACGCACCCGCAAGTTAGTGGTTGTTCGGAAGGCCGATCTGGGAGCTGGGGCCGACACGACACCTTGTTTATTGCCCGGCGCCACGGAAACCTTACCGGAAGGGGGGGGCCACCGGACCCCTCAGATCGTGAGCTGATACGCGAGGTACACTTGAGCCCGGGCGTCGCCGCCGAACGCGGGTCCGGCCGAGGCCAGCACGTGGTGCCGGGGGCTGAAGTCGATGATCACGCCGACGTTCAGCTGGAGCTCGACGGGAGCGCCGTCGAGCGGGACCGTGAAGAAGGCCTCCGTCCCGAGGGTGAGCTTGCCGAACAGCAGACGCTGAAGCAGCCAGCCGGCCACCAGATCGTCGTCTCCCGAGGCGAGATGGACCCCCGCGCCTCCGTACGTGGTCCACGGTCCGAAGCTCTTCTGGATCCAGATCGGCAACAGCACCTGCGTCGTTCCCGTGCCGAGGCCGCGTTCCTGCGAGCCCGTCGGCAGCAGCACCAGCGGGAACACGCCGATCTGCGGTCGTCGATCTCCTTCGTCGACGAAGCGGTACTTGGCGCCGAGCTCGATGTCGCCGAGGCCATACTGGACGGGCGCGCCGCTCTGCCAGGCGGCGGTGGCGGGCACGACGGCGTGCAGCTGCAGCCCCGGCAGGGCCCCATAGTTGACCTCGACGTGTGGGGCGGACCCGGACGCGGCCCCACGGGCCATCGTCCACTGCGACGCGAGGTAGAACTCCCAATGTCCGAGCTCGACGGGCGCCGGGTCATCGGTCAGGAAGGGGGGACCGGCGGAGGCCACGCGGCCGGCGAGCGCCGATGAGAACACCAGCGCCGCGACGACCGTTGCCCGGCGGCCCACGCTCGGTTGTCGCTTCGGGTGCTCGGTTCGGGTCAGCGGGACGTCCACGGTCTCACCCGCGCGGCGAGCGGTCGCGATCGCGGCGGATGTCGTCGAGCAGCGCGCCGAGCGCCGCCGGATCGCGCGCCGTCACAGTGGCCAGGTTGTCGCGCGCGATATCGGCGGACAGGTCGCGGCCGTCGCGCGCCAGGTCGTTCACCGACGAGGCTCGCACCAGCTGCAGCGTCGGATCGGGCGTGCGTCGGATGAACGAGACCAGCTGGGCGGCGCTCTGGAGATCGGCGCCCGCGCCGGAATCGGGATGAAACGCGGCCAGCATGAAGGGCGCCGGGACGTCGGGCGGTCGCCGCGAGCGGTCGGCCCGTCGCACCCGCTCGGCGAAGGCGCCGAACGCGGCGTCGGTGACGGTTGCGCGCGGAAAGATCGTGAGGCCGATGGCGAGCTCGGGCGTGTCGGCGAGCTCGTCGATGAACGCCAGGACCGGCGCGACATCCAGCGCCTCCTCGAGGACCACCCGCCGCGCGACCTGACCGTCGCGCCAGGCGCGCGCAGCCCAGGGGCACAGGTTCCAGCCGATCACCACCTCCTCGACGTAACGCGCGTTGCGCCGCAACGCCTCGGCGACCAGCGGCGGGGGGCTCACTGCGGCGTCGGGGCGGCCTTGTCGCCGGATTCGACGAACGCGCCCATGTGGCGGAACTTGCTGTAGCGGTCGTTGCGCAGCGCTTCGGGCGCCATCAGCAAGAGCTCCGCCAGGTGCCGCCGCAGCGCCTCGCCCAGGTTGCGGGCCGACAGATCGTGATCTCGGTGGGCGCCGCCGGGCGCCTCTGGAACCACCTCGTCGACCACGCCCAGCCGCCGCAGATCGGTCGCGGTCATCTTCATCGCCGCGGCGGCCTCCGCCTTCTTGCCGTCGTCGCGCCAGAGGATCGATGCGCACCCCTCGGGCGAGATCACCGAATAGGTCGCGTACTCGAGCATCAGGATTCGATTCGCGACGCCCAGCGCGAGCGCGCCGCCGGAGCCTCCTTCGCCGATGACGGCGCAGACGATGGGGACGGGGAGGCCGGCCATGACCTCCAGGCTCTTGGCGATCGCTTCGGCCTGTCCGCGCTCCTCGGCGTCGACGCCCGGGTAGGCACCCTGCGTGTCGATGAGGCAGAGGATCGGGCGTCCTGTGCGCGCCGCCAGCTCCATCAGCCGCTGCGCCTTGCGGTAGCCCTCCGGCTTCGGCTGGCCAAAATTGCGCTGCACCTTCTCCTTGGTGCTCCGCCCCTTCTGGTGGCCCACCACCAGCACCGGCATCCCGGCGAAGGTTCCGAATCCGCCCACCACCGCCGGATCGTCGGCGAAGCGGCGATCGCCGTGCAGCTCGATGAAGTCGGGGACCAGGCGCTCGATGAAATCCAGCGTGTAGGGTCGGGCCGGGTGGCGGGAGAGCTGCACCTTCTGCCAGGGGGTCAACTCGGCGAAGATCTTCTGCTGCAGCTCGCGCGCGCGCGCTTCGAGGAGCGTGATCTGCGGGTGCAGCTCGGTCGCGCCGCCGCTCACGCGCACCAGCTCTTCGATCTTTCGCTCCAGCTCGACCACCGGGCGCTCGAAATCGAGCATCGGGGTGTCGTTTCCCCGAACGAGGGGCGCAGCGGTCTCGGCCATCGGGGTAGTTTATAGCCTGTCAGGGGGCCGCAGTGTACGCGTGAGGGAGGGACAGCTTTGCTGGCCCGAGCTCGTCGCGGGGGGTGTGGGACCCTCTCAGGGTCCCGCGGTTGTAATAAACCCGCGAAGGAGCGCGTGGCTCTGGGTGGCGGTGCGGGGGGAGGGTTGGGGCACGCCGCCGATCGGCACGCCGGTGGCGGTGATTCCGCCGGAGACATCGGCGGTGACGGGCGCGCCGAGCGCATAGAGGATGGTGGCGGGGATGTCGGCCGGCGTCGCCGGCTGTCCGGTCACCACGCCGACGCGCACGCCCGGGCCGAGCAGCACCAGCGGCACGTGCCGGGAGGACCCGGGCCCGTAGAAGTCGGATCGCGGATCGTCGATGGGGGTGGCGCCGCGGCTGGTGATCACCACCAGCGCGCCCGGAACCCCCTGCAAGACGTCGAGCGCCGCGTGCCCCAGCGCCTCCAGCTCGCCGAGCGCCTGGTCGCTGTGCCGGTCGGCGGTCCGCACGCCGCCGATCGCGACCACTGCCAGCAGGCCAGCCGGGTGCTCGGCCGCCAGCCCGCCCAGCTGGTCGCCCAGATCGCCGCCGTTTTCGAGGATCGGAAGATCGATCTTGGAGCGATCGAGGTGCAGCGTCTGGAAATCGGGCGCGCCCAGGAGAGCGGTCGTCCACCCGAGCGCGTGTGCGGCGTCGAAGACGCTCTCGGTGGCGAACACCGTCGGTGCGCGCCAGGCGGCGTAACCGGCCGGGTTGGCGATTCGGTTTCCCGGCGGAGGCATGGCCAGCAGGCCCGCGCCCGGCGGCAGCGTCTCGGTCGGATCGTCCTCGGCGACGGGGACGAACGGCTCCGTCGGGGTGCCGCCGGTCAACATCTGGTATTCGGTGACCGGCCAGTCGCCGCTCTCGGTCCAGCAGTCCTCGAAGCGCGTGCCGACCGCCGCGGCGGTCCGCAGGTCGGCCGCCGCCTGCGCGGTCAGCGGATCGCGGAAGACCTCGTCGTCGTACAGGCCCGCGAGATCGAGCACCACCACCATCCTCGGGATCTCCGTCGGCGGCGGTGGCGTGCCGAGAAAACCGCTTCCCGCCAGAACCAGGTCGCGCGCCGTGTCCGGCGGGCTCGGGACCGGGATGGTCTCGCCGGGATCGCCGAGGAACGCCGCGCGGATCGGCCCGCGCGCCGCCGTGCGCAGCGCGACGTCTCCATTGAAGGTCGACGACATCTCCAGCGTGGCCAGCGCCGTCGGGGCGATCTCCGGGTGCAGGACCGGGTGGGGCAGCATGACGCCCCGCTTGAATGCCGGTCCGGCCATGATGAGCAGCACGTAGAGCTCGTCGGCGGAGAACCCGCCGTGACGCCCGTAGGGGAACGCGGTGTGCTCCAGGAACGGACCAGGCGCGCTGTTGCCGGCGTCGACCTGGTTCAGCGTCCAGTCGTCTTGCGGGAACACCACGATGTCGGCCTGGTTGGGGCTGCTGGCGCGGAAGTCGTGGAAGCTGCGGGTGCCGAGCGCGCCGTCGGCGGTGAGCGTGCGGGTGGTGTCGAGGCCGACGACGCCGCCGGATTGAATCAGCGAGAGCAGCTTGTGCGTGACGTCGGCCTGCATCGCCGCGCCGGCGGAGGTCCCGGCACCGGGGACGTTCGCGTAGACCAGCGCGTCGCCGTCTTCATTGAGCAGCGCGTAGCTCGAGGTGGCGAGTCCCAGCGGCGCGCCCTTCGCCTTCACGAGCGCCGCCAGCTGACCGTCGGCGTTCGCGCCCCCCTGGGTCCCCAGCGCCACCTGGTTGTGGGTGTCGACCTTGCCGTGGTCCAGCGTGAAGAGGATGTTGGTGCTGTCGGTCAGACCCCGGTCGTCGAGCGCGGAGAGCAGCTCGCCCAGGCCGGCGTCGTAGTCTTCGATGGTCTGTGCGACCGCCGCGCCGTCGGCGCCGAAGGCCCCGGTCGGATCGTCGTCGAGGGCGAGGAAGTCCCAGACGAACATGAACGCCGGCATCGGGTGGTCGGGCGAGGTCGCGCGCACGACGTCTGCGGCATCGCGCAGCGTGAAGCGGGTGTGGCTCTCGCCGCTTCGGGGCGGTCCGTCGTAGCTGTAGCTGTCGACCACCGCCGCGGGATAATCTAGGACGCCCGTGAGGATCTGCTTGGCGTCGGTCTCGGTTATGGTCACCGGCCCCAGCCCGGAGTTGATCGTCGTCCCGACGATCGACAGGTGCACGTCGTCGGCGCCGGCCTCGAACGGGGGCAGCTCGCCCACGTAGGCCGAGCGACCGCCGGCGTCGCGGACGGCACGGTAGACGCTGTCGCCCCGCGTGAGGAGTGGGTTCTTGCCGTAGAGCGCGTAGTCCCCCGCGGCCAGGCCGGGAAAGGTCACCGGCGAGACGAACCCGGCGCTGCGCGCCAGCCAGTCGTTCGAGGGGACGTTGTCGCCGTCGGGATACTGCCCGGTCAGCAGCGCCATGTTGTTCTGGTTGCTGTGGGTCGGCACCACCACCCGCGAGAAGGCCAGCGTGCCGCGCGCGATGAGGCCCTTGATGTTGGGCGCGTTCGCCATCCAGAGGCCGGCCAGGCCGTGATCGTCGATGTCGATCTCGATGACGTGGCCGCCCGGTCCCGGGCGGGTGCCGTTGCAACCCAGCGTCAGCGCGGCGAGCGAGAGCGCGACCGCGCGCGCGGCGGTTGAGACGCTCATGCCGCGCTCAAATGTAGCCCGCCCAGCCGGCGCGATGTGTCGCCTTGTAGCCTCGGTACCAGCGGCAGGCGGGGTAGAGCGCGGCGACCACCACCGCGGCGCCCAGGTAAGCCGCCCCCAGCCCCAGGCGGCCCGAAACGCCGAGAACGCGCGCCGAGAGGATCAGCAGCGGGAAGTGAAGGAGGTAGAAGAACATCGGCGTCTGTCCGAGCGTGAGGACCAGGCCATTCGATCGAAACGCGTGGGTGCGTGCGAACGCGAAGAGCGCCGACAAACAGAGGGCGGCGATGCCGAGCTCGAGGGAGATGTACGACAGGCCGGGCGGGTATTTGCTGACGTGCAGCCATTGCACGACGGAGCTTCCGTAGCGCGGCAGGCCCATGTTGCCGTAGCCGTTGACGCCGCGGACGGCGGCGAAGATCAGCAGCGCCACGAGGCCGGCCAGCGCCAGCTTCCCGCCGAGGCCCTCGCGCGCGGTCGGGCGCGTGAGCAGACGCCGTCCCCACCCCCAACCGAGCAGCATGATCGCCAGCCAGGGGATGGTCGGATAGGCGATGATCAGATGCGGCAGCCGGTCGCCGAAGAGCAAGAGCGCGAACGGCAGGTGCAGGGCGGCCCCAGCCTGTCTCGCCAGCCCGGTCAGCGCCTCGCCCCCGACGATGAGGCCGAGCGCGACCACGATGGCGGCCCGATCGGGCAGGCGCCGCAACGGGATCATGAGGAGGTAGCTCGACCCGATGCCGTAGAGAACCTGGAACAGGATCATCCCCTTGGGCATGACGAAGAACGAGATCCACAGCTCGAAGGCCGCGATGATCACCCCGCGCACCAGGATGTAGCGGTCGATGGCGCCCGCGGAGGCGCCCCGCTCGCGCTGCTTGGCGACGGTGAAGGCCAGGCCGATCCCGGCCAGAAACAGGAAGGTCGGCGCGCAGAGGTGGGTGATCCAGCGGGTGAGGAACTGCGCGACCGGCAGCGGCGCGCCCGGATGATAGAGGAACGCGGCGTCGGTGAAGAGGTGCCCGGCGTTGAAGGCGTCGGAGCTGTGATCGATCGCCATCAGGATCATCACCAGGCCCCGCATCCAGTCGAGCGGCGCGAGGCGCCCGGTCGGGCTCGGGGCGGCGGGCGCGGCGGTCATGGGTGCGGGGCGCCCGCTCCGGCGGCGACGCCCGGCGCGGCGGCGGGCACTGGTTCTACCCAACGCTCCGGGCGATCGGCCAAGACGAAAGCCATCGTCGCCAGCGCCGCGACCCCCCGCGCCAGGTTGTTGGGATCGATCTTGTCGAGCGTGTCGGCGACCGAGTGGTGGACGTCGAAGTAGTGATCGATGTCGACCGCGAGCCCGAGGCGCGGCACGCCGCCCACCTTCAGCTCGTCGATGTCCTCGCCGGGAAAGGCGGGGATGATGGCGCCGGCGCCGATCGGCGTGAGCAGGCCGGCGAACGCGCGCGCCTCGGCGCTCCAGGCGGGGACACCGTCGGTCACGAAGCCGAGCGGCCTGCCGATCCCCGCGTCGCACTCGAACGCCGCGACCATGTGATCGAGCTCGGCCCGGTGTAGGGCGGCGTACTGCTTGGCGCCGCGCCGGCCTTCCTCTTCGCCGGTGAACAGGACCGCGCGCAGCGTCCGGCGCGGCACCATCCCGAGCCGACGGAGGGTGGCCAGCGACTCCATCACCATGGCGCAGCCGGCGCCGTCGTCCTGCGCGCCCTGTCCGACGTCCCACGAATCGATGTGCGCCCCGATGAGGACGACCTCGTCGGGCTTCTCCCGGCCGCGGATCTCGGCGACCACGTTGGCGGAGGCGACGTCGGCGAGGGTGTGGGCGCCGAGCGCGAGATGGACGGTCACCGTCTTGCGACGCGCGGCCAGGCGGGCGATCAACGCCGCGTCTTCGACGGAGAGCGCGGCGGCCGGGATCTGGGTGGCGCCGGCGTATTTCATCCAGCCGGTGTGCGGCGCGCCCAGGCTGTGCGCCGTCAGTGAGCGGACCAGGACGGCGACGGCCCCCAGCGCCGCGGCGCGATCGGCGCCGGTCACCCGGAAGGGGAGCGCCTCGCCGTAACCCCTGCCGGCGTTTCCGGTCGGGAGCATGGCGTGGTTGTAGAGGATGATCTTCCCCTTCGCCCGCGTTCCGAGCTGGGTCAGCTCCTCGAACGAGGTGACGACCGCGACCTCGGCGGTGAGGCCGCCGGGCGCCGTGCCGACGCTGCCGCCCAGCGCCAGGACCGCGAGCTTGCGCGGAAACGGTGTGACGATCGCCGCCGATTCCTCGCCCCGGACCCAGTGCGGGACCCGCGCCGGCTCGAGGTGGACGTTCTGATGCCCTTCCTTGGCGAAGGTGTCCCGCGCCCAGGCGATCGCGCGATCGAGCTCGGTCGAGCCGCTGATGCGCGCGCCGATCTCGTCGGTCAGGTAGGAGAGTTTTTGCCAGGCGCCGTCGCTGTTCAGGCTGGAGGTGACGATCCGGTCGGCGCTCTCCCGATAGGAGGCGGCGGTCGCTTCGGCCGCGGTCGGGGGCGGGCGCCGGCAGGCGCCGGCGGCGAGCGCAGCCAGAGCCAGCGGCGCGAGGGAGCGGGAAAACGTCGTCAGCGGTTTCATTTTTGGCAGCGAGAGCAAAAGAAGGTCGCCCGCTGCGCCTGCACGATACGGAGGATCGTCCCCTTCTTGCAACGGGGACAGCGGGCGCCGGCGCGCGCGTAGACCAGGAATGGATTCGGTGCCGTGCGCTCCTCGACGTAGCCGATGTCGGCATCAGCAGCCGCGGCGCCGCGGCCATCTGCGCCAGCGCCGCTGTCGGCGCCCGCGCCGGCGAAGGTCTCGAGCGTGAAGCGGATCGACTCGAGGATCGCTCGCCCGAGCCGGTTGACCTCGGCGAGAGACAGCGCGCGGGCAGGGCGCCGCGGATCGATCGCCGCGCGGAACAGCGCCTCGCTGGCCTGGATGTTGCCGACACCCGGCAGCAGCGCCTGGTCCATGATCGCGACCTTGATCGGAAGCTTGCTGCGAGCGAGGCGGGCGTGCAGGGCGCGCGTGTCGATCCCGTCGG
>JADGRB010000377.1 GCA_017881315.1 Pseudomonadota bacterium | reverse complement strand
CGGCCGGGACCAACGGCGCGGCCGGGACCAACGGCGCGGCCGGAACCAACGGCGCGGCCGGAACCAACGGCGCCGCTGGAACCAACGGTGCCGCCGGGACCAAGGGCGCCGCCGGAACCAACGGTGCCGCCGGGACGACCGGCGCCGGCGGCGGCTGAGCGCAAACTTGCCGGGCCCCCTCGGGCTGACGTACTCTGCTGGGGGCCTTTCCCTTGGCTAAGGAGATCTTGATGCCGGATGAGCGTTTCGTCCCGAAGTCGGTGGGCAAGTCGATCGGCGCGTTGACACTGGTGGGACTGTTGGCCGGAGCGGGAGCGCTTTTCGGGTCGAGTTGCACCGACGACAGCGGAAACGGAAAGTTCGTCGAGCCCACCCACGACAGCGGGGCGGGCGGCGGCTCGGGTGGCGCGAGCCCCTCGGACGCCGCCACCGGTGGAACGGGCGGTTCGACCGGAGGAGCCGCCGGTCACCCGACCGGGGGAGCTGCCGGCGCCGCGACCGGAGGAGCCGCCGGCGCCTGAGCAAAGACGGCAGCCACGCCGGCGCTTTCTAGGAACGCGCCCCTCAGGGATCGAGATGCAATAGGAAGCCGCCGCCGCCGGTGCCGCTGTCGAGCGTCACCGCGCCGGCGCCGAAGCTGGCGGGACCGGAATAGCGGCCCACCGCCCAGGCCGTTCCGTCGTTCGCGGCCGCAAAGTCGGCGGCCTCGTCGTCTCCCGGGCCGCCGCCCGTCGTGACCCAGTCGAGCGCTCCGGCCGTGGCGAGCCGGACGAACGCAGTGTCGTCGTCGCCGCTCGAGGTGAGGTGCGCCGGGTGCGGTCCGTCGGGATCGAGCAACACCATGCCGCCGAACGACGCCGCCAGATAGAGCGCGCCGGCGTCGTCGCGGCGCAGCCGCCAGGGATGAATCCCGCTGCCGGCCAGGCGACGCACCCAACCGAGCGCGCCACCTGCGCTCACCGCCGTCAGGTAACAGCCCGGCTGGGTCGAGGTGTCGCTGGTGAGCGTGGTCGTCGGAGAGCCGGCGGAGCCGAAGGTCGACTTCCCGACGAAGAGCCCCGCGGCGATGAACCCGCCACCCGGCGCATCCACGATCACGTCCCCCTCGCCCATCGCACCCGCCAGGGGGAGGGCCCAGGCCAGCTTCCCTTGGCCGCGAAAGCCCGCGACGAAGGCGCGTCCCACGGCGGGATCGACGGTGATGGTGGTGCCGTCCGGTGCGATCCCGAAGGGCGCCGAGCCGTTGACGTAGCCGGTGACGCCGACGAGGCCGCTGCCGTCGATCGCCACCGCGTACCCCTGCCCGGGGACCTGCCCGCCCGGAAAGGCCGCCCAGCCAAAGGCGCCGTCGCTGCCGTCGAAATCGGCGACGAAGATCGGGCCCGTGCCGGCGGGCGCCTGGGTGGCGCCGTTTTCGCCCACGCCGAACAGCGCGCCCGCACCGATGGCTCCGGTGAGCGCGACCGACACCGCGCCGCTCGGATCGATCCGGCTGGCGATGCCGCGGGCGATGTCGTCGCCGGCGCCGCCGGCCTGCTTCGCCCAGCGCACGCTGCCGTCGGCCGCGATTCGCGACACGAAGAGATCCAGCCCGCCCGCGCTGGTGAGGACGGGGCGCCCCGCGGGGTCCCCCGTGCCCTCGATCGTCAGCGTGGCGCCGAACCACCCGGCGATCGCGACCTCGCCGGCGTCGACCGGCGCCAGGTCGGCGATCACGATGTCGCCGTCCGGCGCGGCGAGGGTGGTGACCCACACCAGGCGACGATCGCTCCGGTAGCGGGCCACGAAGGCGCCGCGCGGGGTGCTGGCGGTCTTCGTCACGTCGGGGGCGAAGCTCACCGTCCCGGTGAAGCCGCCGGCCACGATCACGCTCCCGTCGCCGAGCGGCAGGACGGCGGACGCCGTCGTCGAACCCCCGGCCGGTGCCGCTGCGCCGACGGCGATTCCCCAATCGACGGCGCCGGGAAGCGGGCCGCGGTCCCCGCTCGCGTCGGCGCCCGTATCGGCGCCCGCATCCGGCTCGCTGGCGATGGCCTGCGGTATCGGGCGCTCGCCACACGCAGACGAGGAGATCGCGAGGACGCCGGTGATGAAGAGGCCGATCCGCATCGACCCTCAAGGATACTGCTAGAATCGCCGCGCATGCTGGACCTCGCGCAGGGACCGCTGCTGGTCGCCGTCGCCGACAGTCCCGACACGTTCGCGCGCGCGGCCGAATCGGATCGGCCGGCCCGCCCGTACGATCTGATCGAAGCCCGGCTGGACCTCTACCCGGCGCAAAGCATCGACGGCTGCGAAGAGGCCTGCGCGCGCCTGGAATCGAGCGGGACGCCGGTGCTCATCACGCTCCGGACGGCCAACCAGGGCGGGCGCTGGGTCGCCGGCGACGCCGAGCGCCTGCCCCGCTTTCGCGCGGCGCTCGCGGTCGCCTCCTGGGCCGACGTGGAAGAAGACGCCGGCATCGTCGACGCGGTCGCGGCGCTGGTGCGGGCGCGGCCGGACGGCCAGATCGTCGTCTCGCACCACGACTTCTCCGAGACGCCGCCGCTCGACGCGCTCCTCGCGCGCGTCGACGCCTGTCACCGGGCCGCGCCGGGCGCGGTGGCCAAGGTCGCGACCCGGGTGAGGGGCGACGACGATCGTCGGACCCTGCGCGCGCTGGTCGAGCGACGGAGAGATCGCACCGCGGTCATCGGCATGGGCGACGACGACGACGGGCTCCGGGTGGCGCTGGCCGCCGCTGGATCGCTGCTCGCCTACGGCGCCCTCGGCACGCCCACCGCACCGGGCCAGCTCGCGGCCGAGGTGGTGCATCAGCGCCTGCTGGCCGCGTCGCCGCGCTACGCCGCGAGGCGCGGGCCTCGGCCTACCTGACGAAGCAGCTGCCGAGCTGCGGCGCGCCCATGAGCATGCCGCGCCCGACGCAGAGGAACGAGATCGTGTGTCCCTTGCTCACGCCGATCACCGCGGGATCGTCCCGGGTCGCCATGGTCGCGTTGACGGTTTCAAAGGCATCGCCGGTGTTGAGGCGAGCCACGGTGTGACCTTCGAAGTCGCGATCGACCGAGCGGATGGTGCCGGTGACCTGCACCGGGTGATCGCGAAAGCGGCGCTCGCTGCCGGCCGGATCGCGCGAGAACGCCATCCAGAGCTCGGAGGCGCTGAGCTCGGGCGTCCGGGCTGCTCCCAGCGCACGGCTCTCCGGCCGCGCCGACGCGGATGCCGCGGGCGCCACGCTCTCCGTCGGATGGGTCTGGCCGAAGAGCGCGCTCGCGCTCGCGACGGCGAACATCCCGACCATCAGACATCCGGCCAGACCGAGCAAGATGATGCGCGGCCTGACCCGCTGGCTCTTGCCGCACCGGCGACAAGCGTAGGCGGCCCGCGAAACCAGCTTCCCGCACTTTCCACAGCGCCGCTGGGCGGCGCGGACCTGATAAGGAGCCTGGCGGGCGAGCGCGACGCTCATGGATAGTCCATCGACGGACGCGTCGCGATCTTGACCCGAACGTCGGGTGGCGGCCCGGGCGGCACCCCTTTGACGCACAGTTCTCCAGGGACAGCGGCGACCGTCATATAGTTGTCGCGGCATGGCCGTCCCACCCACCGCGGAGCCGATCTCGCCGGCGCGAATCAACTTCGGCTGGCTGATTCGCCTGCGTTTCGCGACGGTCGCCGGACAGGCGCTGACCATCGCCGCCGTCCGCTGGGGGATGGACCTCGAGATCCCGATCGGGCCGCTCTATGCGCTGGTCGGTCTGGCGCTGGTCTCGAACCTGGCGGGGATCGGCTACGCGCGGATGGCGGTCCCCCAGGACTGGTGGCTGCTCTGCACGATGGCCTTCGACGTGTTGACCTTCTCGGGGCTGCTCTATCTGACCGGGGGCCCGGAGAATCCCTTCAGCTTTCTCTATCTGGTGCCGATCGCGATCGCCGCCATCACCTTGCGTCCAGCCTGGACCTGGATGCTGGTCCTGCTGTCGCTGGCCTCGTCGGCGGTGCTGTTCGCGCGCCACCGTCCGCTGCCGATGGCCGGTGGCCACGCCGGGCACATGGCGTTGCACCTGCGCGGCATGTGGGTCGCCTTCGGGGTGGCCTCCGCGTTCATCGTCTATTTTCTCCTGCGCGTGCGGCGGGCGCTGGCGGCGCGCGATCGGGAGCTCGACGCCTCTCGAAATCTGGCGGCACGGCAGGAGCGGCTGGCCTCGCTGGCGACGCTGGCGGCCGGCGCCGCGCACGAGCTCGCCACGCCGCTGTCGACGATCGCGATCGTGGCCAAGGATCTGGAGCGCGCCGTCGCGACCGCCGGGAGCGCGGCCACCGTCGAGGACGTCCGGCTGATGCGCCAGGAGGTGGAGCGTTGCCGGCAAATCCTGGCCCGCATGCGCACCGACGCCGGCGACCAGACGGGCGAGCGGTTCGTGCGCGTCTCGGTGCGCGAGCTGGTCGCCGACTGTCTCGCCGACGGCTCGATCGACCGCTCGATCGACGTCGCGCTCGAAGAAGCGGTCG
>JADGRB010000135.1 GCA_017881315.1 Pseudomonadota bacterium | reverse complement strand
GGCGACCGTCCACAACCCCGGCGAGTACACCGCTCTCAAAGCCTGAGCGCTGCCCGGACGACCGAGGATGCGAGGTCGAACTTCAAGTGTCGCTATCGCGGTGGCGATGGTCATGGTGGCCCCTCTTGCCGGCTGCCCCGGCCACATCGAAGACCCGAGTCTCCTGTCCGGGGCCTTGGGGACGGCCGGCTCGGACGGCAGTGCCGTCGCCGCGTGTGTCCCAAGTGGCGCCACCTTCGACGCCGGCTCGATCCCGCCCACCTTCGCCACGGTCAAGCTGGTCCTAGGAGGCGGGGGAGCCATCATGCCCTGCGCGTCGGCGTCGTGCCACGCCGTCGGTGGCAACGCTCCCGCCGGCAATCCGCTGACGCTGCAGGACACGCCAGACCTTTACGCGAACATGCTCTCGTATGTCGCCACCACTTGCGGCAATTTGAAGCTCGTCGATCCAGGCAAGCCGGATCAGAGCGCGCTCGTCAAGAGCCTCATGGGGCCCTGCGGCGTGTCGCCGCGGATGCCCTTCGGGTGCAGCGACGTCGCCTGCATACCCGATGACTACATCGCAGCGCTCGAGCAGTGGATTGCCAACTGCGCACCTGAACAATAGGCGTGCGCATGGTCGTTGGATCTCGTTTGCGGACCGTGTGGCTCTTGATGGGTCTGCTGGGGGCTGGCTCGCTCCTCGGATGCCACAAGACCGCGGCGGACAAGGCCGAGGAAGCTTCGATCAAACAGTCCCTCGATGGGCTCAAGAGCCAGCTCGGCGACCTGGAGACGAGATTCTCGACGCTGCGCAAACAGGTCGAGGCCGTACCCCCGAACCTACCGGGCGGGAGCGAGCTACGCGGGAGGTTCTATGCGATCGAGGAGGGTCGGGGGATCACGGATGAGAAGGTGAAGTTGCTTTCGGGCCGACTCGACTCGGCGCTGAGCTCCGGAAAGCGCCAAGAGATGCGCCAGGTCGCGAAAGAGATCGCCGAAACGCACGATGAGCTAAATCAAATCGATCAGCTCCACATAGCGCTCATGCATCAAGTGATGGCATTCCAGCGCCTGGCGCAGCGGGAGGCGGAGACCAGGCGATCGCGATCGGCGTCGAAGCCCTGACGCCTCACCTGGTGAAGAGCGTCAGGTCGACCGAGTCGGCCATCTTCTGGTAGCCCGCCGGGTTGGGGTGCAACCCATCCCCCATCCCATCCGCCGAGGTCCAGCTGACGTATTCGGATTTGAGCTGGGGGGGATTGCCACCGACGCCACCGTCCGTGACCGCGGCGTCGAAGTCGAGGACGCCATCGAAGGCCCCGCTCTTGATGTACGTGTTGACCTGTTGCCGGACCGACTCGTACGAGGCCATGGTGTCGCCCGAATATCCGCCAAAAGGGGTGATGGTCGCGCCATAGATGAGCAGACCCCCAGTGTGCGCCTGGCCAATCAAGCTGTCATACACGGTCTTCATGGAGGCGAACGAAGCGCCTCCGAGGATGTCGTTCACACCGTCGAATATGATCGCGTACCGAACGCCGCTTTGCCCCAGCACGTCCCGGCTGAAGCGGGCTTGAGCCGCCGTGCCGGTTCCAACCAGATTGGTCGCGCCAATCCCCTGATTCAACATCCCCACATTGGACGTCAAGCCCATCGCCTGCAGGCGGGCGGACAGATCATCCGTCCAGCGATTGTTCTTGTTGATGTCCACACCCCTGCCGTCGGTGATGGAGTCGCCAATCGCGACGATGGCCTTGTCCGGCGCCATGACGTCGATGCCGGAGATGAAGTACCAGTGCTCGGTGGACGTCGCGGAGCTCATGCTGGCCGCATTCACGGTGCTGCTGCCGGTCTGAATGAAGGAGTTGGTCCTCGATCCCGAGTGTCCGGTGACTTGGCTCGGAACTGTCCCAAAGGCGGTGGTGATGGTGACGTTGCCGAGAGGCGGGACGTTGAAGGATACGGGGTCGGACCAGACCTCCTCGCCTTGCGCGATGGTCACCGACGCTGTTCCAGAGAAGGCGAGGGCCTTGTCGGTCGTGGTGTCGATGGTGCTGTTGACCAGGGGCGTGGCCTTGCAGAGCGCGATGTGAGCCGCATTGATGGTGACCGGGCCGTTGCCGAACAGATTGGAGAACTGCACGCGAAGCTGGCTGCCGCCGAGCGAGACGTGCGTGACCTGACGGAGCACGCTGTTCGCCAGCGACGCCGGAGGCGGATTGGCCGAATCGTAATAGGGCGACGCGGTCCAAGTGCCGACCCAATGGGTCGTGCCCGCACCTCCCGCGCTACCGGCGGCGCCGCTGGTGCCGGCCGCGCCGCTGGTGCCGGCCGCTCCGCCTCTGCCGCCCAGCCCGCCGCCGGTTCCGGCCGATCCCGTCAGGCCGCCGCCCGCTCCGCCGGGCCCGCGGGTACCGCCCGCGCCGGCGCCGCCCGCTGTTCCCGCCCCGCCCAGGTTGCCGCCCGCGCCTCCGGAGGCGGCCGTGCCGCCCATACCTCCGGAGGCGGAAGCGCCGCCCGCGCCGGTGCCAGCGCCGCCGGAGTTGCCACCGGAATGGCCGCCACCGGTTCCCGCTGTGCCGCCGGTCGACGAACCGCCCGAGCCAGCCGTTCCGGATCCCGAGGTGCCGCCGTTGCCGCCCGCGCCGGAACCGCCACCGCCGTGGCCACCCGATCCGGCCGTTCCGTTAACCGTGCCCGAGCTCGAGCACGCGCCGAGCAGCGCAATCATCCCAAGGAAGCAAATGCATCGTTCAGTTGTCATTGTGTGGCCAGACGTCGAACGCTACCCCGGCAGCAAGTCCGATCTGGAGCGGCGCGGTCGATCCGACGTCTCCGAGTGGAGCGACCGCGAGCTCGTAGGTTCGGGGAAAGTACTCCAGGTGCAGGCTGGCGAACGGTGCGAACGCGCGCGCCAGGACCCGCAGCTCGAGCGCCAACCGGGCCCCGACTTCGAAGCGGGTGACAGGCTGGGTCGTCTCCAACCCTTGCCCGCGCAAGGTGAGCGGGGTGAGCGAGGCGCCCACGCCGGCGCGCACCTCCAGATGCTCGGAGGCTCTCCGGCGAACGGCGGCGGAGAGGCTGCACGGAAAACGTTGCTCCCGGACCCGGACGGAACCGATCACACTCTCCGTCGGTGTGAGCGCGCCGGCCATCGCTTCGAGGCCCAGGAACCCTCTCCCGACGGCGACCCCGATCTCTCCGCCCGCGGCCGTTCCGCTCGTGGTGTCGCTGCCGCCGGCCACGGCGCGGTCGAGGCGGGCGGCCAAGCCGAGGGATAGCCAGATCCGTTCGCGCGCCGTCGCCGGTCGAATCTCCTGAACGGAGCTTGGCGGCGCGGCGGCCGCCGGCGCGGGTGGCGGTTCGATCGAGGGGGGATTCATCGCCAGGGCGACGAAGACCGCCGCCACCCGGGCGCGCTCCGGGCAGTCACGGATCGCGTCGGCGTACCGTTGCGTCTGGCCACCGGCGGTGACCTCGAAGGCGTCGCCGAGATCTGCGATCCGGAAATCGGTCGGCAACGGATCGAGGTCCGGGCGAAGGTGGGCCACGGCGGGTGAGAGCGCGGCTGCCACGGCCTCGCGGGTCGGGCAGGTGCGCGCCCGATCGCCGATCGTCGGCGCGGCGCTGGTCGCCGGCGGGTCGGCCGCGCTCGCCCCGGTCGCCGACGCGACAACAACCACGACGACGGAGAGGGCAATGTTCATGTTTGGCGATTGGCCAGATGGCCTGCCGCGTGCCGGTATGGTATCCAGAATTTGATCGTGACGGCCAAATCGATTGTTGCGCGCGTTCAATCGGAGGCCCTGGCGGCGGGTTTCTTTGCTTGCCTCGTGGCCGGCCTCCTCGCCGGCCCGGCGTGCGCGAAGCGGGCCGATCTGGGAAGCATCGGAGACGGGTCGGCGAGCGTCCTTTGGCGGGGGACGTTCGAGCCGGGGGATCTTTCGGAGTGGACCGGAGACGGAGAAGGGGGAATTTACAGCCAGAACATCGGGATCAAGCCCTCGGTGATCTCCGCCATGGCCCACGGCGGCCACTACGCGGGCCTGGTCGCGATCGCCCCCACCGCGAGCATGGTGTCGACGACCTATCTCTTTCGCAATCAGCCGAGCCCGGCGGCGGGATATTACAGCGCTTGGTTCTATGTCCCCTCGTCGATCACCGTCGGATCCTGGCTGAGCCTCACGCATTTCAGTGGCAGCCAGACCGGCAACGGCAAGAACCTCTTCGCGATCTGGGACGTGAATCTTTACACCCTCCCTGGGGGAGGGCTCGCGGCGCAACTTTACGATTATGTCCATCAAGTGAACCTGCAGCAGACGAACCCGATTCCGGTCCCGCTCGATGCCTGGGTGCAAATCGAGATCTTCCTGTCGAAGGCGGCGGATCCCTCCGGCGAGGTCGCGGTCTGGCAGGACGGTACCCCGATTCTCCAGCGTAGCGGCGTCGCGACCGCGCCGAATGACTGGGTGCAGTGGGACCTCGGGGGCGCTTCGGATAACCTTCTTCCTTCGCCTGCGGACGTGTATCTGGACGATGCCGCCATCAGCCTGATCCGGCTCGGGCCAGGTTCCTGACGCTGGAGGCCAGTCGTTCCGCGGGTCAGGGACTCCGCGCCAGGCAGCCTGGCGATGTTTCGCGGCTTCCGGGTCTTCGCGGCCGCCAAATGAAGGTTTGTGGCCTCCGTACCCATGTACTCTTGCGATCGAAATGCACCTCCTGCCTGCCCTCTCCCAGCGCCACGGCGAGCCCCCGACTCTGCGGGTGGTTGGCAGCGGCGCCAGGGTCCCGGCGGCGAAGCCGTCCTCGGGCGGTCCGATGCCCGCCGAGGCCAGCCGGGATGCGCAGTTTCGCGAGATCTACGAGACCTGGTTCGACGACGTGGTGGGTTGGCTCTATGCGCTCGGCGCGCCCAGGTCGGACACCGAAGACCTCGCCCAGGAGATCTTCATCGTCGTTCGCCGTCAGCTCGGGCGCTTCGACGGAGGGAACCTGGCCGGATGGCTCTATCGAATCGCGCAGCTGACGGTTCGCGATCACCGCCGTCGCGCCTGGTTCAGGAACCTGGTCCTGCGCAGGCAGGAGATCGATCTCAGCAAGATGCCGCACGGCGCGGGCAATCCGGCGCGCGATCTCGAGGACAGCGAAGCCCGTCGGCAGTTCCAGCTGATGGTCACCAAGATGCACGGAAAGTTGGTGACCACCTTCATCCTCTTCGAGATCGAAGGCTATTCGGGGGAGGAGATCGCGCGCATCCAGGACATTCCGGTCGGAACCGTCTGGACCAGGTTGCACAAGGCGCGAAAAGAGTTTTGGAAACTGGTCAAAGAAAAGCGCGACTCCGTTGAGGACAACCGATGAACCGTTTGCGTGACGAATCCGGGCTCGATCCGATCTCCGAAAAAGGAATCGAGATGTTGCGTTCGGTGCGGCCCACCTCCTGCCCGCCCGGGCTCAAGCGACGGGTGTGGGCGACGCTGCAGCAGACGCCGGGCGCGGCGCCAAACCGGTCGCGGTTCTCTGCGCTCCGGGTCCTGGTCGTCGGCATCGGATTGCTGGTGTTCACGGCGACCGCCGCCGCCACGATCGGCGGCCGGCGAATCGCGGCGCAGATCGAGAGGCTCTTCGGGACGCGGGTCGGGGCCGTGCAGCCTCGGTCCGAGCGGAGCAAGCCGGTGCGGGTCGCGGCCGAGGCGCAGAGGTCGCCGGCGCCCGCGGTTCTTCCGGCGATCTCGCAGCCCGGCGGATCCGAGACGCCCGCCCGGAGCGAGGACCGAACGTCGCTCGGGGAAACGCCGGCGCCGCCCGCCGCTCACGGGGCCTCGCGGCCTGCGCGGTCCGTTCCGCTCGCGTCGGAGACGTCGCGAGAGCGGGCACAGGTCTGGGAAGCGCTGGTTGCTCTCCGGCGAGACCACGATCCAGACCGCGCCGCCGCGCTGCTCAACCACGAGCTCGAGGCCAACCGCCACGGGGTTCTCCGTCAGGAGGCGCTCGTGCTGGCGATCGAGGCGGCCGACAGCCGCGGCGATCGCCCAGGCGCGGCTCAATTCGCCCGCATCTATGAGCGAGAGTTTCCGTCGGGTCGGTTCAGCAAGTTCGCGGAGAGCCATCTCGACGACAAGAACGCGCGATTGCCGGCGCCGACGTTCAAGCAATAACGCCGCTCGCGTCGCACCTCCGCCTCGCGGCCGCGATTACGGACGGGCGCTTTTCGGTGGCGCGCCGAGGAGCAGAATACGTCGTAGCGCCGGCGTCGTTGACAACCAGCCGAGACGCGCGTCGAGCGACCAGGGTCCCGGACCGGCCAGCACCAGGAAGAGCGACGTCGTGAGCTGCGCCCACTCGGAGCGGATCTCGTGCAGCACCGCCCACAGGCCCACCTTGGGCAGCGCCGGCGGCGGCGCCAGCGGCGAGGTGCCGAGGTAGAGCGAGATCTTCGTCGACAGCATCGCCACCACCATCTCGATCACGAAGCCGACCGCGATCACCCGCGTGAACAGCCCCGCCATGATCAAGAGGCCGCCGACGATCTCGAAGCTGGCCACGAAATGGGCGGTCGCCCCGGGCAGCGGGAAGCCGAGCTTGGTGAATCGTCCGACGCCTTGATTGGCGTAGACGAACTTGATGATGCCTTCCCAGAGGAACACCGAGCCGGCCATCAGGCGGAGCAGGAGGGTGAAGCGGGCTGCCTTGTCGTCGTCGTTGTCCTGGTTGATTGTGGTCATGCCCCCACAACGCGGCAGGCGCGATCCGGTTCCGTTAAATCGTCAGCGCTGGTCCGCGATCCGCCGCGCCAGCGTCTGCAGGTCGGCGCCGTTGAGATCGGAGCAGAGGGCGTAGCCGAGATCGCCGTCGCGCCAGAGCACCACCTGGAAGCCGCGCGCCTGGCGCACGCGGCCGTCGCTCGGCAAGGCCAACCCCTCGCTGGGGAAGACGAGGAGCGAGATGGTGTGGAGCTGGCGCTTGTAGACCAGCAGCGCCGCTTTTCGATCGCGAAACAGCGCCACCGCGCCGCCAATCAGCGCGAACTCGTCGTCGCCGCCGTAGACGTGCGGGACGGCGAAGTCGAGCCGTCCGGTGAACCACGGCTTGACCCGGTGTGGGCCGCCGCTCTCGACGTCGACGGGCTGATCGCGGTAGACGACGCGCAGGTGATCGCTGATCGCCTCGTCGACCAGCGGATCTCTCGCGTCCGTGTGGGGCCGCAGCACCAGCAGCAGCGCGGCGCAGGCCCCGAGCGGCAGCGCCAGCAACATCCACCGGCGCGGGCGGGTGCCGGTCGTCGGCGCAACGGCGGGCGGCAGGCGCGCGGCCAGGCGACGCTTGAGCGCCAGCGACGCCGGCCGCTGTGGCAACTGGGCCTCGAGCCGTTGATCGAGCACGCGCTCCTCTTCCGAGATGGCGCGACAGGCGGCGCAGGTGCCGAGATGCGCCGCGACGGCCGTCGCCTGGCTCTCGTCGAGCCGGCCGCGCGCGGCGTCGCGCAACAGTGGTTGCAGCTCGGCGCAGGTCACGTCAGCGCTCACGGTGATCTCGCAGCAGCTCGCGCAGGACGGCGCGCGCGCGGTAGAGGCGCGACTTGACGGTGCCCGGCGCGCACCCCAGCAGCGACGCCATCTCCGCCTCGCTGAAGCCCTGCAGGTCGAAGAGGACGGCCAGGCGCGCCTCGGGCGGCAGCATCATGAGCGCGGCCTCGATCTCGTGTCCCACCACCTGTTTGAGCTGTCCCTGCTCGATCTCGTGCTGGGCCCGATCGCCCCGCGGCGCCGCCGCTTCACCATCGGTGGTGTCGAGCCCGCCCTCGGTGCGTCGATCGCGCTGGCGCCGATAGCTGTCGATGTAGAGGTGCTGCAGGATCCGAAACAGCCAGGCTTTGAGATTGGTCCCCGCGGCGAACTGGTCTGCCGCACCGAGCGCGCGCGCATAGGTCTCTTGCACGAGATCGTCTGCCTCGGTCGCGCTGGCTGAGAGGTGGTACGCAAAGTCGTGGAGCGCATCGGCATAGGCCAGCGCCTCGCGCATGAGCTCCGCGCGGCTGGAGGCGTCACGCCGGCCGAACATGGAGTCTGCATAACATGCCCACGGGATCGCACGCGCGACCTCCAGAACGCGGGAGCCCGGCCTTCGGTTCCCCGAAAAAGGCAGTGGCGGCGCCAGCTTGCCTACCGGGCCACCAACCGCGCGGAAATCGGCCTCCGAAACCCCTCGCAGTCAGGCCCAGCCTGGGTATACAATACTAGGACTAGTGCTGCAGCTTACATATTCGAATCGTAAATCAGGGACCGACTCTGGGTTGCCGCGCCGGATTGGCCGGTACCAGCTGATCGGGAGGCTCGCCAAGGGGGGCATGGCGGAGGCCTATCTGGGGGTCTGCGGCGAGCTGGCGGGTCTGCGCTCGCTGGTGGTCGTCAAGCGGATCCTGCCGCACCTGTCGTCGAACGAACAGTTCGTCCGGATGTTCTTCGACGAAGCGCGCATCGGAACGCTGCTCGACCACCCGAACGTGGTGCGGATCATCGAGGTCGGCCGCGACGGCGACGGCTACTTCCTGGCGATGGAGCCGGTGCAGGGCAAGCCGCTCTCGGCCCTCCTGCGCAAGGCCGCCCACCGCAAGAGCCCCCTCGGGCACGCCGAGGCGGCGTTCATCGTCGGGCAGGCGGCCGACGGGCTGGGATACGCGCACGGCCTCGAGGACGCCGCGGGACGCCCGCTCAACGTCGTGCACCGCGACGTCTCGCCCGAGAACATCTTGATCTCCTTCGAGGGGGCGGTGAAGGTGATCGACTTCGGAATCGCGAGCGCCCTCGGTCGCCTGACCGAGACCGTTCCCGGCGGCCTCAAGGGCAAGATCGAGTACATGTCGCCGGAGCAGGCCTCGGGCGGCGCCGTCGACGGACGCTCGGACGTGTTCGCGCTCGGCGCGGTGCTGTGGGAGGCGCTGTCCGGGCGCCGCCTGTTCCGCCGAGAAACCGAGCTCGAGACCATGCGCGCCATCGTCGACCACCCCATCCCCCGCCTGCCGCGGGCCGCGGCGGTCTCGCCGCGCCTCGAGCGGATCGTGATGCGGGCGTTGCAGCGAGACCCCGACGACCGGTTTGCCGACGCGCGCGAGATGGCGCTGCTGCTGCACCGGCACGCCTACGCGAGCGAGGGATTCAGCCCGGCCGGTCTCGGCGAGCAGATGAAGCGGCTCTTCGCGCGAGATCACGCGGGGTGGAAGGCGGCCGCCGGCGCGGCCGTGGCGATCGGGGGCGAGCGATCCCACAAGGTCACCGGCATGTTCAGCCCGGTGGCCAACATCGACTCCCAGACCGGTGGCCCCACCGTATCGCTCTTCGTCGCCAACCAGGACGATCCGCCCAGCGACGCCGGCGAGCGGTCCGCCCCGGGATCGCTGGTCGACGTCGCGCCACCCGATCGCAGCTGGCTCAAGGTGGGCGGCGCTGCCGCGTTTTTGGTCCTGATCGCGGCGGTGGGGCTCATGTTGCCGCGTCCAAGAGCCGCCCCGTCGCTGATGTTCCAGACGGGGGGCCAGACCGGGCGGCAGGCAGAGACTCTCGTCCTCCCGCTGCCATCTCCCGTCGTGGAGCAACTCTCCGGGCCGCTCATTCCGGCGCAGCCCGATGCGCCTGCCGTGCCGACGGCTGCTCCGATGCTGGCGCCCACGCTGGCGCCGCCGCCGGCACCCGCGCTGGCGCGCCCGATAGCACCCGCGCCGCCGCGACCGCCGGCACCGGCCGCCGTTGCCCATCCGGCCCACGCCGACCGCATCGCGAGCGCGCCCCACCGCCGCGTTCCCGTCCGCGCGCCCAAGCACCCGGCGCACCGGCCGATCGCAGCCCATCGCGCGCCGGCCGGGCCGCCGCCCGCACGAGCGACGGCGCCCGCGCTCGCGACGCCGCCCGCGCCCGCGGCGCCGCCCGCGCCAGCCAGCACGAGGCCGAAGAGCCCCTGGCAGGATCCATTCGAGTGAGGGGTGACGCAATGACGTGCCGACCATGTCGGCCGCGGACGCCGCCTCCCCAAGCCAGAACGCGTCGCTCCCGGCGCTGATCGTCGGCGCCGGGCCCGCCGGGGCCAGGCCCCTCACGCGTCGACGGTGACGCGGCCCTGCGGGGGGGCCTGGCAGGCGAGGATGAGGCCGCGCGCCTTCTCCGCCGCGGAGAGCGCATCCTCGCTCTCCATGGTCACGCGACCGTCGAGGAGCCGGGTCTTGCACTGTCCGCAGATGCCGGACCGGCACTCGAAGGGGATCTCTACGCCGGCCGCCTCGGCGGTCTCGAGGATCGTCATGCTGGCCGGCAATTCGAAGATCCGCTCCGAGCGCGCGAAGCGGACCGAGGCCATCTCGCCGTCGCGCGCTCCGGTGGGCGCGTCGAGCTCTGGCGCTTGGCCGAGCGCCGCCGGTTCACCGAGCGCCGCCACACCCGCGCTCGCGGTCGGCGCCGACGCCGGGGCCGGCGAGACGAACGCCTCGGTCTTCAAGACGGACTCGGGGACGCCGAGCTCGCTCAGCAGCTTGCGCATCGCGGCCATCATCCCGTCGGGGCCGCAGAGGTAGACGGGGGCACCGATCAGATCGGGCACGAACCGCGCGATGAGATCCCGGCTGATCGCCCCCCGCTCGCCCGCCCATTCGCTCCCGGCCTCCTCCTTGGAGAGCGTCGCGCAGACGTGGAGGTTGGCGAAGCGCCGCTGCAGATAGGCGAGCTCCTCCCAGAAGATCAGATCGGTCCGCTTGCGCACCGAGACCATCAGATAGATGGCGCCCTGCCAGCAGCGATCGGTCAGGTAGCGCACGATCGACATGAGCGGCGTGATCCCGACGCCGCCCGCGATCAGCACCACCCGGTCGCTCTCCGCGCCGGTGAAGACGAAACGCCCGGCCGGCGCCGAAACCTTGAGGTGGCTCCCCTCGCGCACCACCTCGTGCAGGTGGCGCGAGCCAGGGCCGGCCGCGCTTCGCTTGACGGTGACCTCGCAGTAGTGGGCGCGGGTCGGCGACGACGCGATGGTGTACGAGCGGTTCACCCGCCGGCCGTCGATGACCAGCGCCAGATTCAGATACTGGCCGGGCTGGTGGGAAAACGGCAGCTCGCCGCCGTCGACGTTCATCATTCGGATCGTCCGCACGTCCGGCGTCTCCTCGAACACGCGCGCGACCCGCAGCTCGCCCGACCAATAGGCCGGCTTCGGCGACGGCGCCGACGGGGACAGGGGCCGCGCGGCGACCGGTGCCGGCGCGGGCTGAAGCTTTCGGCGGTCGAGCGCGTATCGGACCACGCGGAAACCGAGCAGCAACGCCAGCACGGCGGCGAACGCCAGCGGCTGTCGCAGGTCCGACTTGACCAGCAGGGTGTAGTGCAGCGCGCCCGCGATGGCCACCAGGTAGACCAGGCGATGCAGCGCCTTCCAGCGCTTGGCGCCGAGGCGCATGACCATGCCGTTCGTCGACGTCAGCGCCAGCGGCACCATCAACAACAAACCGGCGAAGCCGATCAGCAGATATCGTCGCGACAGGATCTCGTGGACGGTGCTCCGGACGCTGAGCGCGCGGTCGAAGGTGAAGAAGATCGCGAAGTGGACGGCCGCGTAAAAGAACGCCGAGAGGCCGAGCGCTCGTCGCACCGCGATGAGGGCGTTCCACCCGGTCAGCTTTCGCAGCGGCGTGATGAGCAGGGTCAGCAGCAGGCCGATCAGAGCCAGCAGGCCGGTGGTGTGCAGGGCGTAGTTGACGCCGTTGACGCCGAGCTGCCGGCGCGCGGCGTCCCAGGCCAGCATCGCGCCCGGGATGAGCCCGTTGAAGACCACCAGGAACTTCGCGAACCGGGTGTCGCTCTTGCGGCTGTCGCTCTTGCGGCTGTCGGTTTTCATGGATGGCAGCTCGGATCCGAGGCCGCTCAGAAGCTCGCGTGGAGGTTCATGCCGGAGTACAGGCTCGCCACCTGGGTCCCGTAGCCGTTGAACATCAACGTCGCGCGCCGGCCCGACTCACCGATGCGCTGCTCGGTCGCCTGGCTCCAGCGCGGGTGGTCCACCTCGGGATTGACGTTGGCGTAGAACCCGTACTCGTGGGGCGCCTGGATGTTCCAGGTGGTGGGCGGCATGGTCGCGACGAGCGAGATCTTCACGATCGATTTGATCCCCTTGAAGCCGTACTTCCAGGGAACGACCAGCCGCACCGGCGCGCCGTCCTGCGGCGGCAGCTGCCGACCGTAGAGGCCGCTGGCCAGGATCGCGAGCGGGTGCATGGCCTCGTCCAGGCGCAGCCCCTCGACGTAGGGCCAATCGAGGACGCCGGTCTTCTGGCCGGGCATGCGCTGCGGATCGAGCAGCGTCTGGAAGGCGACGTACTTCGCGTCGCCGAGCGGCTCGACCCGCGCGA
>JADGRB010000376.1 GCA_017881315.1 Pseudomonadota bacterium | reverse complement strand
GGCTTGCAGAGCGCGGCGCTGACCTTGCCGGCGCGCACCGCCGACGAGCTCTGGGTCGGTTACGCGGGGCCGCCCGACACACCGGCGTGCCTAAACTACTCGACGCGGCCCGACTCGTACCGCTGGTACACGAAGAACCCAGGGCCCGGCTATGCCGGCTGCGGCGGCGACGGCACCGTGCCGGTCGACCCATGCAATCCACAGCCACCCGCCAATGTCTCCGTGATCCACTTTCGTTATATCTGGGCTGGTCAGAAGACCTTCACGTTCTTTCCAAGGCCTGAATTCATGCCGCGGTGGATCGTCCTCGAGGCCACCAATCCGACGACGACCGAGGTCGTCACCTGCTGGCGAGAAGCCGATCGACCGTGGTTCAACTGTCCGGTCCCGAACCAGTTCTTCGTTCCGGGAGCCACGTGGCGCGCCGTCGACAAGACGCGCACCCCCACCGAGTGGAACACCGTGAATCCGCGCCCGATGCCGGCCACGGCGGGCGAGTACTGGCTGCGCTGGTACTACGGCAAACCGGACACGCCGGTCCCGATGGGCTTCAAGGGCGCCTCGAAGCAGAGCGATCAGTTCAAGTTCTACGACTACTACCCCGACGGGACGAACGGTGACTGGTCGGCCACCGGAAGCTGGAACGACGACAAGTGCGCCCCCAAGCCACCCGCGACGACGCCCGCGGTCGGCTTCGGCGGCTGGTTCCCTTACGTCCGAACGGGCTTCGCCTATCCGTTCGGCGCGTCCCTCGCCAAGACGTACACCGACTCCGCGACGGTCCAGGACCTGTTCAACGCCCTGGTGTTCGAGCGCTACAACGTCTGGAAGCAGAACTACGTCACCTACGACGACCTCACGTGCGGCGCGGGAACGGCGCGCGTCACCACGGATCCGCCCAACACCGTGAGCGAAGGGCAGGGCTACGGGATCGCGATGGCGGCCGCGATCGGCGACAAGGAGCTGTTCGACCAGCTGTGGAACTTCGTGCGGCACTACCTGTCCCAGAGCGCGAAGAAGTATTGCGGTGGCCTCATGGGATGGATGTGGGACGATGCCGCGACTTGCCGGGATCTCGACGTCGCTTGCGATCCCGACACCGGGTGCGGCGGCAACGGCGACAGCGCCTTCGACGGTGACGTCGACATCGGTATCGGGCTGGTGTTCGCGGCGCGGCAGTGGCCGGAGTACACGGCCGCCGCGGTCAACTGGCTGCTCAAGATGGAATGCGAGGTCAATTCGGCTTATGACGGCAAGTGGAATTACCCGGCGCCGGGCGACACCTTCGACAAGAACTGCGCGGGGTATCCCGGGCAAGCCTGCTCCTACACGCCAGGGTTCAACGGCCGCGTGAACATGTCCTATTACCCGCCCGGTTATTTCCGCGTGTTCGGAGATTTCCTGGCGACGTCTCTCGACCCGGCGTCCTCCAGCGCGACCGACCGGACCCGGCACCACGACTTCTGGTACAAGACCGCGCAGACGGTCTGGGAGATGGTCGAACGCTGCTACGACCAGACCTCCGTCAATCCGGCGCTGTTCACCGACTGGGGTCACTACGACACCCCCTGCGACGCGAACGCGGACAACTACAACTGGTCGCGGGCGCTCTGGCGCGTCTCCGTCGACGCCGCGTGGTTCGGTGATCGCGCCGATCTTCCCGAAGATGCGCCCGGCTCGTCACCGCATGTCGCCGGCAAGACGCGGATGCAGGCCCGACTCGACCACATCCAGGACTTCTACGCGAGCTTCCACCTGAAAAACCCGGTCGAGGCGAACGCGAATCGATTCTCCTCGATCTGCCAGAACCTCCAACCGGACGGCGCCGTGACCGGCTGCGATCCGGGTTACGGGCACAACTCGTATTTCGTCAACACGGCGATGTGCTCGTACGCGAACCTCTGGGACGATGGCCAGGCGACGACCCCGGAGATCCGCCGCGAGGCGATCGAGGAGGCGGTGTCCACGACCATCGAGAACGACCGCTACTACCAGGAGTCGATCGGCGTCTACACGCTCATGTTCCTGACCGGCAACTTCCCTAATCCGATGACCGTCTCCCCCAGATGAGGAAGTGCGCGCTGCGCTGCACGGGAACCGGCGGCCGCGTCGGGAACGTCAGAACTGCGTGATGAACTTCCAGGCCTCCGGAGCGTCCCAGCTGGTCTTTTGACCTGGGTCCACGGGCTCCCATCCGTGAGGGCCGTTGAAGACGCAGTACTCGGTCGGATGGCCCGCGGAGCAGCCGGTGTAGTTCGTGCACGTGTGCGGCTGGCCGCTGGCCGGGAACGTCGTGGCCGCGGGCTGCGCTGTGCATCCGTTAACAGCCGCGAACTTGGTTTGCACGACCTCCCCCGCGATGGGCGAATTCGCCGGCAACGAACCATGGTCCTCGCTCGCTTGCGAGGCGTAGTAGGCGATCGGCTTCGTCAAAGTCGTGGGGCAGGAATTGGTGAGATCCGCGCCCGAGAAGGCCGCGACGGCACGGAACACGTTCGCCCGCGTGCACCCGAGGGCGGCGGCCATGGCCCCACCAAAGCTAAATCCAGTCGCGAAGACGCGGGTCGTGTCGATGCAGAGATCGCCCTCGATCTGCGCGAGGATCGCATCGGTGAACGTCACGTCCGCGCTGCTCCAGGTCCCGGCCCCGTCCGTGGCGTTGGGCGCCACGAAGATGCTGTTCTTGCTGTCCAGGGTCGAGAAGGTGAAGTAGTTGCTGGAGGCAACCTGGCTGGACGAGGCGCCGGACCAGGCGTAAGCGAGGACGAGCCGATACGGGTGCGTGTCGTCATAGCTGTCCGGCGCTCGAAGAATGTAGTTCCGTGAACCGCCGCTCTGAATCGTGATCGTCCCGTTCTGAAGCGTCCGCGTCTTCCCGCACCCTGCGCTCGACATCGCACCCCCGCCACCGGCGCCCGCCGTGCCAGTCGCCCCACCGGACGCCGTGCCGGCGGCACCGCCCGAAGCCGAGTTGCCGCCCGAGCCCGTCCTGCCCGCCGAGCCGATGGTCCCTCCCGAGCCGGTGGTCCCTCCCGAGCCGATAGTCCCTCCCGAGCCGGCACCGCCCTTCGTGCCGCCTGCGCTCGCTCCCCCAGCGCCCGCCGTGCCCCCCGTGCCGCTGCTTCCGCCGGTGTTGCTTCGCCCCCCTGTCCCCGTGACCGTCGTGCCGCCGGCGCCTGTCGTGGTTGTGCCGCCGCTCCCCGTCCCGATGGTGCCGCCGGATGCCTTCGAACCGCCGCTGCCCACCGACCCGCCCTGAGCCGACATACCTCCGGTTCCCGAGTTGGCTCCTCCCGTCCCCGTGCCCCCCCCCGAGTTGTTCGAACCACAGGCGATTCCGACGAGGCCCAGGACAATGACCAACCGAAAGCTGCCGAGCATCTGCGTACCTCCCCGGAGCGAGCGTGCGGGCTACCCCACCTCCTATTGTCGGCTCGGGTCGAGTCCTGCCAATCTTTTGGTGAACGCTGCCGTTCAGCGGGCAGATTGTGGCGGCCCCGAGCCGCCCAACCTCATTTCCCGTATCCCAACGCAGCGATGTTGGCGTGGACGGCGTCGTCGGTCGCGTCGGTTGGCTGGCCGGCGGTGATGGCGCCTTCGAAGAAGGTCCCCCACGACGAATTGCTGTTGTCGCCGCCCGTGCCGAGAAGGACCGCGCCCTGCAACTGCCACTTGGCGGGAGCTGCTCCGTCGTAGGCGGTCGTGAGGGTACCGGTCGTGGCATTCCCAACCTTGAGTGTCCAGGTGGGCGAGCTGTTCGTCGTGCCGGTTTTGAGAATGCCGAACGCGTACGGGATCGTCTTCATCGAAGGGTTTTGAGGGTTGGGCTGTCGACCGCTGCAGGTGAGCTGGCCCGACCCCGGTGTGCCGCACGACGAACCTCCAGCCCAGACGCCCGCCTCGAAGTCACCCTCGAACCAGGGCGAGCTACCCGCGCCTGTCCCCCAGTAGGAGGTGCCGAGGTTCAGCGCCGCCATGGCTCCCGTGGGTCCGCTCCCATTGTTGGTTTCGGCGTTTCCAAAGTCGAAGCAGCACCCGTTTCCAGAGTGAGTGCCGTCGGCGACCATGTAAACGCCCTGCGGGGCGCTGCCGCCCGTGGGCATGCCGGCGGTCTTGTTGTTCCGGTACCCGTAGCCCGATGGCGCCGAACCGGACGGCAAGGTCGGTGGGTTTGGGAAATAGGCCGAATACACCTTGTGGCCGCCGACCATCACCGAGTGAGTCGCGGGGATCTCGTAGTCCGGTCCAGGCTCGTACTGCCCTGCCGGTGACTGCGTGAGGTTGTTGCCCTTGCCCGACTGGTCGTAAAGGATGGAGAAGGTGCACGTCGCCGTGCCGCAAAACGTGTCCTGGGACGCCGAGTCAGCGAAGCCGTCGGCCGTGGCCCCGATGTCCTGGGTCGTTCCACCCGTCGTACCACCCCCGGTCCCGATCGGTTGATTTCCCTTGAAGACGTTGTTCGTCCCCCCTTTGCGAACCTGGTACAGCGGTCCCTTGTAGGTGCTGAGGAGAACCC
>JADGRB010000375.1 GCA_017881315.1 Pseudomonadota bacterium | reverse complement strand
GAGCCGCGCGGCGTGAGCGACGACCTCTTCGAGCGCGCGGTAGAGCAGGGGCTCGCCGCCCGTGAAGCGGACGCGGCGCACGCCCGCCTCGGCCAGCCCCTCGAGCATGGAACGCCAGCCCGATTGGTCGAGCCGAGAATCGAGGTATCCATCTTGGCGCGACGGCCGGCAATAGACGCAGGCGAGATCGCAGCGATCGGTCAAGGACACGCGCACGCTGCCGGGCGACGTCACGGCGGCGATCGCGGATACCGGTGTCGGCGCGGTCCAGAGCGGGAGCTTCCTCGCGGCTTCCATGACAGGCGCTCTCAATATAGCGGCACCCGTCTCGGGCGCTGTAACATGTTTGCGCAAATGCCTCGAAAGCCCGCGCGGGAAGCGAAACGTCTGCCCCACTGGAACGCCCGGGGCGAGGCGCGGATGGTCGACGTGGCCAGCAAGCCCGCCACGACGCGGGTGGCGGTCGCGTCGGCGCGGATCCGGATGGGCGCTGAGACGGCGCAGCGGCTCGCCGCCGGCACGGTGCCCAAGGGGGATGTGATGGCGGTGGCGCGGATCGCGGGGATCGGCGCCGCCAAGCGCACCGACGAGCTCATCCCCCTTTGCCACCGCGTGGCCTTGACGAGCGTGGAGGTCGACCTTCACCTCGACCTCGAGCGATCCGCCGTCGAGGTGACCGCCACGGCCCGCGCCTTCGATCGCACGGGCGTCGAGATGGAGGCGCTGGTCGCCGCCAGCGTCGCCTCGCTCACCCTCTACGACATGCTGAAGGGGATCGACCGCGCGATCACCATCACCGACCTCGGCCTGGTGGAGAAGACCGGCGGCCGCTCGGGGACCTGGCGACGAAAGCGCGGGCCGTGAACCGCGCCGACCTGCGCAGCGCGCCCGTCTCGGTCGACGAGGTGCTGGCGAAAGTTCGGCATCCCGGTGCGGGCGCGGTAGCGCTGTTCCTGGGCACGGTGCGGGACCACAACGACGGTCACCTGGTCACGGAGCTCGAGTACGAGGCCTACGGTCCGATGGCGGTGGCCGAGATGGAGCGAATCGCGCGTGAGACCGAAGCGGTCATCGCCGGCGCGCGCTGCGCGATCGTCCACCGCACCGGCGCGCTGCAGGTCGGCGACATCGCCGTGGCCTGCGCGGCCAGCGCGCCCCACCGAGCGGAGGCCTTCGCCGCCTGCCGGCGGCTCATCGACGAAGTGAAGGCGCACGTTCCCATCTGGAAACGTGAGCACGGCCCGGACGGTCCCAGGTGGGTCGGGTGGCAGGACGCCCGCTGCGGCGATCGGCACGGGTCACCGGTGGAGCGCGGTGACGAGGAGCTTCGCTCCGCTCGTCAAGAGGACCACGGCGTGCACCCGCCGGAGCGCCAGCGGTCGTAGCCGGTTGACGCCCAGCCAAGATCCAACCAGCCCGCCGGCGACGGCCATCATGGCCAGCAGGGGCGCCTGGCGGGGGAGGCTAGGCAGGGAGGCGAGCTGGCCCAGGAGGCCGAGCACCGAGTTCACCAGGATGAAGACGGCAGCGGCGCCGCTGGTCCGGCGCGGCTCCTCCCATCCGCTCAAAATGAGGAGTGGCGACAGAAAGATCCCGCCTCCGATTCCGGTCAGACCGGCGAGGAACCCGAGCGCGCTCCCGATCGCGACGAGCCACGCGGATCCTGGTAGCGTCCTGACCACCGGTGCCCTCGGTCGGAGCCAGAGGAAGAACGCCGCCACCAGGAGCGCGGCACCGAGGATCAGCAGGTAGGTCCCGGGCGAGAGCCTGATGCGACCGCCGATGAACGCCGCGGGGATCGATCCCAGACAGAGCGGGCGCAGGAGGTGCCAGGGGACGGCCCGCGCGCGGACGAAACGCGCCGACCCGATCGTCGCCACCGCGATGTTCATGACCAGCGCGGTCGGCCGCATGATCGCGGGGGCCACCGCGAAGAGGGCCATGATCGCCAGGTAGGCCGAGGCACCCGCGTGTCCTCCGGAGGAATAGAGCAGCGCGGCCACCAGGACCAGGGCGCAGAGGACCGCGAATTCAGGGGCCGAGGTCGGCACGTCTACCGCCTAGCGGATCCTGTCCGCTGGCTCGTCCCAGTCGGCGATCAAGGGCCACTCTTCGTCGCCGAGGGCGAAGGGCTGGGTGCCGGCGTCGCGCAGCAGCTTCTGCAACGACCGATCGCCGCCGGCCAGCTGCCGCTCCGCCAGCGGGAGGACGCGCGCGCGATCGTAGCGCGCGAACAGCGGCTCGTACCGCTCGTCGTTGTCGCGCCAGGGCGCCAGCACCGCGGCGCTGGCTTCGGTGAGAGCCAGCCGCTTCAAGAGCGCGGCGGTGACGTACGGCATGTCGCAGGCGACGGCGACGATCTGCGCCTCGGCCCGCGACCGCAGGAGCCCGGCCAGCCCACCGAGCGGGCCGGCGTCGGGGCTCGCGTCGGCGATGGTCTCGATCCCGAGGTGCGCATAGGCGGCCGCTTCGCCCACCAGGACCGACGGGAGCCCGACGGTCGTCGCGAGCGAGCGCCAGCGCTCGACGATCGCCAGGCCGTCGGGCGCGCGCAGGAGACCCTTGGGTTTTCCCCCCATCCGGCTCGACGCGCCCCCGACGAAGATCGCGAGCAGCGGGGGCGGCGGCGTCGCCGTCACACGTCACCGAACCGCAGCACGTCGACCTCGGCCCCGGCGGGGAGGTCCCCGGCCTCGAGCGGGATCAGCACCAGCGCGGTCGCCCAGCCGGTGCTGGTGGTGGCCCCCGAGGCCTGGTTGGCGAGCGGCACCGCGATCAGATCGCGCCCTCGCCGTTCCAGCGTCGCGCGGACGAACTCCAGGCGTCCCGCTTTGTGGCGGACGTCGCGGCCGAGCCGCGCGGGGAGGAGCAACGGGATCGGCGCCGCGTCGCCTTGCAGCGCGCGCAGCAGCGGCGCTGCGAACAGCGTGAAGGTGGCGAGCGCGCTGGCCGGGTTGCCCGGCAGGCCGAGCACGCGGACGAGCTTGCCGGCGATCTCTCGCCGTCCGAACGCCAGCGGCTTGCCGGGCTTGATCGCCGCCTTGTAGAAATCCAGCTCGACGCCCACCCGCGCCAGCGCCGGCCGCACCAGATCGTGATCGCCGACGCTGACGCCCCCGACGGTGAGCACCAGATCGGCGCCGGCCAGCGCCTGGTCCAGCGCGGCGGCGGTGGCGTCCAGATCGTCGCCGATCGACGGCAGGATCCGGGGCTGGCCGGCTACCTGCCTGACCAGCGCGGCCAGCGCGACCGCGTTCGACTCGGGGATCGAAGCGGGACCACCGAAGGATCCCGGCGCGCGCAGCTCGTCACCGGTGCAGACGATCGCGACCGACGGGCGGCGCGCGACCGTGAGCTCGCCGCGATCGAGCGAGGCCGCGAGCGAGAGGTGACCGGGCAGGAGGCGGGTCCCTTCGGCGAGCGCTTCTTGACCCGGGCGGAGGTCCTCGCCGGCGGCCCGCACGTGGGCGCCGGGTCGGGGGCGGGACATCAAGGTGACCCGGTCGCCGTCCCGCGCGACGTCCTCTTGCATGACCACCGCGTCGGCGCCCTGGGGGAGGGCAGCGCCGGTGAAGATGCGACAAGCTTCGCCCGGTGCGAGGGTGGGCGCGGCGCGTCCGGCGCGACTCTCGTCGGCTCCGACCCGCAATTCAAACGGACCGCCGCCCAGCAGATCTGCGAGCCGCACCGCGTACCCGTCCATCGCGCTGTGATCGAAGGGGGGCAGCGGGTGTGTCGCGACGATCCGCTCCGCCAGCACGCGCCCGGCCGCCTCGCCGAGGGGAATCGATTCCTGTCCCAGGCGCGCGGCGCCGGTCAGGATGCGCGCGCGAGCTTCTTCGAAGGTCAGCATCGGCGTCCCCACTCCGCTACCGATGATGGCCGCCGCCGCGGGCGACCGCTACCGCGTGTGGCAACAAGGACGCCAGGATCTGCTCGACCGCCAGCGCCAGCGCCCGTGGGCTCCCCGGAAGAGCGACCACGATCTTGCCGGCCACCGTTCCCGCCAGCGCGCGCGACAGGATCGCCCGCGGCCCGACCTGGTCCCACGACAGGCGCCTGAACGCCTCGCCGAATCCGTCCAGCCGGCGATCGAGGAGCCCTTCGATCGCTTCGGTGGTCTGATCGCGCGGCGAGATGCCGGTGCCGCCGGTGGTCACGACGGCGTCGATCTCCGGATCGGCGCAGAGCGCCTTCACGGCGGCGCGGACCGCGTCGACGCCGTCGGGAACGATGGCGTGGGCGCCGAGCTGGAACCCGGCCGCCGCCAGCAGCCGCCGCAGCTCGGGACCTCCCTGGTCGTCGTCGTCGGTCCGGCTGTCGCTGATCGTCAGCGTCGCGACGCGCGGCACGTTCGAGGCGCTCGGGGCGTTCGGCACGGGCAGAGTCTACCCGCGCCGGAAGTTACGGTCTTTGACCATCTCTTGACCAACGGGAAACGCGCTTTTCCGTACGGTGAATCTCGATGGTTCATGCGCGAAAGAGATTGGTCGTCGTCGGAAACGGCATGGTCGGCCATCGTTTCGTCGA
>JADGRB010000134.1 GCA_017881315.1 Pseudomonadota bacterium | reverse complement strand
GAACGGCGGCGGGGCCGCGAACGTCTCGTTCTTCGTCGCGGGCACGGCCTGGCCGGCGTCCGTCACCCCGTACGTGACGACCTCCAGCTCCAAGCTGGCTGCCGGGACGGCCATCTCCGTCTCCGGTGGGCGGTTCTCCGCTTCCCTCACCGGGCAATCCGTGACGACCTTCGTCGGAAAGCCATAACCTCACGCTCGATCGTCCGCGGGCGCGTTCGTTCACCGGACGTCTCCCGTTCTTGGCGCTAGCCGTGGCCATCGGCGGTTGCGGTGGCGCCGACGGAGGTCAAGGCACGGGGGGAACCGGCGGCGATCAAACGACGGGCACTGCCGGGACGATTGGCACGGGGGGCGTGACAGGCACCGGTGGGAACGTCTCTACCGGGGGCACCGGACCCGCCACCGGTGGCAGCGGACCTGCCACCGGCGGACAGAGCGGCGCCGGAGGGAGAGCGAACACTGGCACCGGAGGAGCAACTGGAGCGGCCGGAACCGCCGGCGGCGGCGCGGGTGGTTCCGGCGGGACGAGCTCCGGCGGCCGCGGGGGAGCGGGCACCGGCGGGATGGCGGGCACCGGCGGGGGAGCGGGCACCGGCGGGATAGCGGGCGCGAGCGGAGCCGCTGGCAGGGGCGGGATCGGAGGGTCTACGGCAGGGTCAGGGGGCGCCGGCGGGCGCGGCGGCGCGGTGGGCTCTGGCGGTGTGTCCGGGGGCGGCACGTCGGGAGCCGCGGGGATGTCCGGCAACGCGTACATGCCCTGCCCGACGACGGCGGGGACCGCTTGCGCGGTTCTGCCGCTCGGTGACTCGATCACCGAGGGCTGGCTGCCGACGGGCGGGGTGGGCGGCTACCGCGTCGAGCTCTTTAGCAAGGCAGTGCTGGCCGGCAAGAGCATCACGTTCGTTGGCTCGCAGACCTCGTCGAGCGCACCCAACACCGTCCAGAACCAGACCTTCCCCAAGAAGCACGAAGGGCACGACGGCTACACCATCGACACCGGCGGCAGCAACAGCGGGATCTCCGGCTCGATCACCGACCAGGCCATGTCCAGCTACCACCCGAATATCGTGCTCTTGATGATCGGGACGAACGACGTCAACGGCAACATCGACGTCGCCAACGCGCCCACCCGGCTCGGCAAGCTGATCGACGAGATCACGACCGATTCGCCGACGGCGCTGGTCGTCGTCGCGTCGATCATTCCGATCAACGCCAGCAACAACAAGAACGCGATGACCTACAACGCGGCCATCCCCGGGCTGGTCAGCACCCGCGCGGCCGCCGGGAAGCACGTCATCTTCGTCGACAATTACGCCGCTTTCATCAAGGACTCGAACTACACGACGACGGAGATGTCGAACTACCTGCACCCGAACACGGCAGGCTACGCGGTGCTGGGCGATTCGTTCTACAGCGCGATCAGCCCGCATCTTCCCTGAGCTCCGCATAGGGCCTGACGAGCGAAGCGACGGCTCGTTCACCGAAGCCTTGGACCGGGCTCGTGGTCTCGAAGAAATAGGTCTCCCAAAACTTCGGAGATGACCCGACGACGCTGCGAAGGTCCTTCCAAGAACGTCTTGCAGGTCCGTCGACGAGCGCCTTCGCGCCGATTCCCGACCGAACGCGAAATGGGAGCTGTCGTCGTCCCTTTAGAAGCGGCGGATAGAAGCGGCCGACCAGCTCGTGATGACAGGCGAGGTAGTCGGCCAGTGGGATCAGCTAGCTGATCGCCCGGGTTTACCCGCCGTAGGCGGCGACGATATTTGCCTGTACCTTGTCGTCGGCCGCGTCCGAAGAGTATTTGGTGGTCATGACGCCTTCGAACCAGTTCCCCGTAGCGGTGCTGGTGTTGTCCCCGCCGGTACCGAGGCCAATGGCGCCTTCCTTCCTCATCGGAATGTATCGCGTGCTAGGTCGCTGACCGCTGAACGGCGTCGTCAAGGTGCCAGACTGCGCATTGCCGCTCTTGATGGTCCAGTGGTTCGTGCCGGCCGCGTCGCCCTTCACCATGCCCGTGACGTAGGCATAAGTCAGCGGCAGGTTGTTGTTGTAGGGGCTCACATTCCCAGCCCAGAGGCCGTTTTCGAGGTCGCCCATGACCCACGGACCGGTGTCAGCGCCCTTGCCCCAGATCGTGCAGTTTCCGAAGTAGACGGCTTCCATCGTCCCCTCGCCGTCGTCCCGGCTGGTCGTCTCCATGTTCCCGTAGTCGAAGCAGCACCCATTGTTGAAGGGCGTGCCGGCGACGACCATGTACTCCGTCTCCGGGTTGTCGCCGGTTGCGGTGCCACAGGCCGAGTTGTTCCGATAGCCGACGCCGGCGACGATGTGGACCCCGTAGACCGCATGGCCACTGAAGGTGGCCGGGGCGGATTTCGCGTTGGCTTCGTTGTCGGGGGTCGTCTTGGCCCCACCCGCGGGCGAATGGGTGAGGTGGTTCCCCCCCCCGGACTGGTCGTAGATCATCGAGATGGTGCAGGCGGAGACGCCGCAGAAGGAGTCCTGGTCAGCCGAATTTGCGAAGCCACCTGGGGCGAGGACCCCAATGTCCATGGTTGTGCCATCGGTCTTCTTGACCTGGTAGAGCGGCCCGTTGTACGCGGCGTACAGAGCCCGCGCCGTGCTGTGAGCCGCGATACACGGGCCACCGTCATCGGCGTAAATGTCGCACGGCCCCCCTGTCGCGCCGCTGGTGGTCGTCGGTACCCCTGTACAGGTCCTCGCTCCCCCAGCGCCCGTGCTGCCACCGGAGCCCGAAGCGCCGCCAGAACCGACCGAGCCACCCGTCGAAGAGACGGCTCCATCGGAGGGCACCGAGCTGACCTTGCAGCCCCAGCAGGAGATGCCAAGGAGCGCTACCAGCGAGAGCTCGTTCCAAAAGCTTCTTATTCTCATGTAGGTAGAGGGAATTGTCCGGTAGGAGGAGTTGTTGTTACGGCCACGCGCGGAGATTACCACGTCTCGCGCTCACCACGCTGGCCTTCGATGGCCAGCGTGGTCGTCGGAAGTGGTGGGACTTATTTCCCGTACCCGGCGGCCTGGATGTTCTGCATGACGAGGAGGTCGGTCGCGTTCGACGGCGAGCCGGAGGTGACGGCGCCTTCGTAGAAGGTTCCGAACGAGTTGTTGCTGTTGTCACCGCCGACGCCGAGGACGATGGCGCCCGCGTTGCCCCACGTCTTGCCAGAGGGAATGTTACCGTCGTATGCGGTCGTCAGATCCGTGGCGCTCGACACATCGGCCATCCTGAGGGCGTACTTCCCGACGGGCGTGTGCAGGATGCCGAGGGCGTAAGGAACCTTCATGGACGGGCTGCTTGGGTTGTTGACGGTCGAAGCTCCGGTGCCTCCGGCCCAGACGCCGCCCTCGAAGTCGCCCATGAACCAAGGGCCGCTGCCGGCTCCGCTGCCCCAGAAGCCGGTTCCCAAGAACAGGGTGTTCATGGTGACGTAGACCGTGGGATCGGGTGAGACGTTGCCGAAGTCCCAGCAGCATGCCGAACCGGCGTGCGTGCCGTCTGCGAGCTCATAGATCCCCTCGGCCACGTTGCCAAGCGGCACGTTCTTGCCCTTGACGCCCAAGGCGGTCCGGTACCCCTCACGTGCATTCATGTAGAGCCCGTAGACGTGGTGACCACCGACGGTCAGCGATTTCTTGGTCGCGCTCGACTCGAAGTCGTTCGTGTTCGAGTACGTGCCCCCGGAGGTGGTGCCTGCGGATCCTGTCTTGAGCGTGTTGCCGTTGCCGGTTTGGTCATACAAAAGAGAGACGGTGCAGGTCGAGGTGCCGCAGAAGGTGTCCTGGGTGGCCGTGTCGGCGAAGCCGCCCACGCTCATGATGTCCTTGGTCGTTCCGCCCGTGCCGGTGTTCATGCTCGAGCTCCCGCTCCTGACCTGGTAAAGCGCGCCGGTGTACCCCTTCGAGAGGACCCGAATCATGCTGTACGCCGCCGCGCAGGGCTGACCGGCAGCGGCGTAGATGTCGCACGGCCCCTGGGCAGCCGTCGTCGAACCGCCGGTCCCCGTCGTGCCGGCGGTCCCCGTCGTGCCGGCGGTCCCCGTCGTGCCGGCGGTCCCCGTCGAGCCGCCAGTCCCCCTGCCAGCCATGCCGCCCGTGCCGGACGTTCCCGCTCTGCCTCCCGCGCCACCCGTCGCGCTCGTGCCGCCGGTGCCAGTCGCGCCGCCCGTGCCGACCCTGCCGCCAGCGCCAGTCGTGCCGCCAGTGCCGGTCGTGCCGCCAGTGCCGGTCGTGCCGCCAGTGCCGGTCGTGCCACTCTTCTGCAGCACGATCGTACCCTTCATCATTGGGCTCGCGGGCGTCGGGGTCAGCGTCAGCTGGTTTCCCGCGACGCAGTACGAATAGGTGGTCACGGTGTCGTTGGTGAGCGTATTGCCCGATGCGACGTAGTTTCCGCTTGTTTGTGGGTCCGCGGTTAGCCACCCGAGCCCGCCCATATGGTTGACGGTGGCGGTGCAGTCACACCCGCCGCCCGACGCGTCTGTGCACGTGTTGGTGTCAAAGCCCAAACCGGCTCCGAACGGTGAACCGATCTTCGCACACGTGGTGGAGGTCGCAGAAAACGACAAGCAGCCGGCCGGCATTTTGATCTGCGCGGTGCCCGAGGTGGTCGTGCCGTCGGTGTATGTCCCATTGGAGTTGGCGGTAAACGTTCCGGTCACGGTGAGCGAGCCTGAGACCACCACGTTCTTGCACGTGTTCGGATCGACCCCCGCCAATGTAATGTCCAGGTTGGTGTCGCTGAACGTCACGCACGACGAGCTCACGGACCAGGTTCCGACCACGCTGCCGCCGCAAGCCGTTCCACCGGGGCAGGACAGCGTCCCCCCCGTCCCGCTCGAGCTTCCGCCGGTTCCCGTCGTTCCGCCGATGCCCGTCGTTCCGCCCGTGTTGGAGCTCCCGCCCGTGCCCGATGAAACAACCGGACTTGAGCTGCAAGCACCTAGAATCATTGCGAATGCGGCGGTCGTCGTAAGAAAAGCAGATTGAACCTTCATCGAAGGGCTCCTTACCAAGGGGGAACTCATGAGGGGGGTCTCGTGGTGTTGTTTGTCCCCGTGAGCCCCCTGTTGTCACAAAAACTGCGCCCCTTCGCACCTGCACGAGGCGGAGCCCGCCTTCAGCACCCTGCATCCCGCAGACAGGGGTGGAAACTGAAGCTCGACGCATGTCATCTCATCGGGTCACGGTCCCCGCTCGGCCGGCGCCGGGCCCTTCCATCGAGCGTCTTGCGCCCCTGGAAGAAGCCGGGAATGAGCCGTCGACCGAGCCACATCGCACCAAACGCAGGGAGAGCTCGCAAAGGATAGATCAGCTTCCGCTTGCGGGTCCGCGCAAAGCGTGAAATTGCGCGGACCGTGCCGTCGAGCGATGCGGAAGAAAGGCTCTTGATCCGGACCATCCAGCGGGGCAGCTGGTCGCCCATCGTGTAGATCGGGGTCTGAACGGGCCCCAGCATGACCTGCTTGAACACCAGGTCGGTCTGGGCGTACATGTCGGCCCACACGTCGAAGCAAGCCGTCAGGGCCTTCTTGCTCGTGTAATACCCGAGGCCATAGGGGTTCCCTGCGTAATTGACCATGGAGCTGATGGCCACGATGTGTCGGGCGACGCCGGCGGCGGGAACGCGGGTCAGCGGTGCGATGAAGTTCAGAGCGCCGTACAGGTTGGTTTCGATGACCTCTCGGTAGAGGGGCAAGTCGAACACTTCATCATTGTCCAGGCGGTTGATCCCGGCGTTCAAGATGAAGACGTCCGGCAGGTCGCCCGACGCCGCCAGATCGCGGACCAGGCTCTCGACACCCTCGGCCGACCGGACATCCACGCACTCGAAACGGACGGACGGATACTGGGCCTCGAGCTCCGCGACGCGGCCCCGGTTGACGGAAATCACCTTCACCGAGTGCTCGGCGTAATGCTGCAGAAGGCCCCGTCCGAGCCCGGAGGTCGTGCCCGTGATCAGGACGCTCTTAACTTCCACTGGCTTTCGGCGCACCGGCCTTCGGCGCACCGGCCTCCGTCGCACCCGCCTCCGTCGCACCCCCCCGCGTGGATTGGCGCGCGGCCTTCCTGCGTCCCACGAACCTCTCCATCTCGGCTGCGCTGCTCAACCCATGTCCGCCGTGCCACAAGGTCTTCCGGATGAACCTCGGCCTTCGTTTGACCTCTTCGAAGACCCTGATGAGGTACTCGCCCAGCACGGAGATGGCGAGAAGAGTGAGGCTGCCAAAGAACACGACCAGCACGATGAGGGTGGAGATGCCGTGACTCAGCTCGGGACGACGAAGGGTGTCGACGACCTGGTAAATGACGGCCGCAAACGACAGGGCGGTCATCGCCGCGGCGACATAGCTCAGCACCTCGATGGGCAGGAAGCTGAACGAGAAGAGAGCTTTCTTGGCCCACCAGATGTCTTTCAGCCGGCTGTGGGTCGAGCGCCCAAAGGCGCGCTCGGGGCGGACATAGTCGACGCCCGTTTGCTTGAAACCGACCCAGGCGCGAAGCCCGCGCAGGAACTGATCGGTCTCGGGAAGCGCGAGCAACTCGTCCACGACCCTTCTGTCCATCAGCGAGAAGTCGCCGGCGTCGAGGGGCACGGGAACGTAAGAGACGCCCCGGAAGATTCGGTAGAAGGCCTTGTAAGCGAGCGTCATGATGGCGGGCGCCTCGCGTTTGGATCGACGGCCGTAGACGACGTCGTTCCCCTGCCGCCACTTCTCGTAGAAGGCGGAGATGACCTCGGGGGGGTCCTGAAGATCGCCGTCGAGAAGAACGACGGCGTCACCGGTGGCGAGCTCCATGCCGCTCAAGAAGGCGTTCTGTGAGCCGAAGTTCCTCGAATGCTCGACGGCCAGCACGTGATCGTCCTTCTCCGTCAGGGCCTTCAACACCGAGTCGGTGTCGTCGGGGCTGCCGTCGTTGACGAAGATGATCTCGTGGTCCACGGCCAACGCGGAGAAGACGGCGGAGAGCCGCTGATACATGAGAGGAATCGCCTGCGCGTCCTTGTAGCAAGCGATGACGGCGGAGAGCCGCGGGGGCCTCGCGTCAGCCACGAACGACCCGCTCCAGCTCCGAGCGCAACGCTTGACCCGCTAGCCCACTCTCCTCCTGGTGCCAGCGTTGGCTGCCGTAACGTCCGCTCGGATATCCTTTCGCATGAAGGCTGGTGAAGGATCGCGGGTACACACCCTGTCTCATGAGCCGGTAGCTCAGCGCCTCCGCCAGGCCGCAAGACAGATAGTGCTCCTCGATGGTCACGAGAGGCCGCTCTTCTTCGATGCTCGCGATGAAGTCGGCCGGAAGCTCGTCGAGGGGAAACGTCCCCACGCTCCAGATCTCGAGATCGTCGAGCAGGTCCTCGTCGCCCATCTCGTACAGATTGCCCACCACCGGCCCCAACCCGACGACCACGGTCGTCCGCCCGCGCTTGATCCTCCGCCACGGCGCGAAAGGCGGAACCTCTGCCGGAATTCGCGCGGCGGTATTGAGGCGCAGGTAGTTCGGCAGGGGATCCTGCGCCATCAGGTTGACGACCTGACCTACGTCCGTCGCCGTCAGCGGAACGTAGAGCCGCATGTTGGGCAGGACACGCATGGCGCCGACATCCTCGAGGGCATGATGGGTCGCGCCCATGATGCCGTAGCCGTAGCCGCCCCCGTTCCCGACCAGCTTGACCGGGAGTCTGTGCAGGCAAACGTCGGTGCGGATCTGTTCGTAGGGGCGGAACGCGACGAAGGGAGCCATGCTGTAGACCCAGGTCAGGTGGCCTTCACGGGCCAGACCCGCCGCGAGGGACATCATGTTCTGTTCCGCGATGCCGGCGTTGATGAAGCGCTCGCCGTAGGTCTCGGCGATCCCCTCGAGGGCCATGTACCCGACGTCCCCCGTGACGAACACCAGATCGCCTCGCTCCCGGAAGAGCGCGATCATTGCCTGCGCGAATTCATCCCGCATCGCGGGCCCCCGCCAACGCAGCCGCATGCGCGACCGCCAGCTCGTCGAGAGCTTGCGCGTACTGCGCATCGTCCATCGGCAGGTAGTGGGAAGCCACCGTGTCTTGCATGTAGCGAATGCCGTGACCTTTGATCGTGTTGGAAATGATGGCGATCGGTCTCTCCTGGCCTGCCAAAACGCCTGCGCAGTCGTCGCGGACGGTAAGCAGCGAGCTGAAATCATGACCGTCGGCGGCGATGACGTGGAAGCCGAAGGCCTCGAGCTTCGCGCCCAGCGGCTCGAGGGCCAACACCTCCTCGGTCCCGCCGATGCCTTGAATGCGGTTGCGATCGATCAACCACACGACGTTGGTCAGCTTGCGGTGGGCAATGAAGAGGGCGGCCTCCCAGGTGCTCCCCTCGTCGAGCTCGCCGTCGGAGGTGAGGCAGAAGAAGCGCCGCTCGCTTCGGTTGAGAATGGCCCCGACGGCCATGCCCGCGCAAAGCGAGAGCCCATGACCCAGGCTCCCTGTGGCGAACGGGATCTCCTTGATCGCGTTGACCGGCGGAAGGGCGGGTAAACGCGTCCCGTCCTTGTAAAAGGTGTCGAGCTCGCGCGGGTCGAGGGCGTTCGCCTCCGCGAGGAGCGAGTAGAGCGCCGCCACCGCGTGGCCTTTGGAAAGGATGAACGTGTCCTCGTCGCGCATCCAGGCGTACTTCAGAAAGACCAGAATCTCGACGCACGACAGCGAGCTACCGATGTGCCCGGCGTTCGCCATCTTGTACATGGCCAAAAAGCGTTTCTTCACCGAGAAGACCCGCTCTTCGAGCTGCACGTGCTCGGCCGAACGGTCCGCGCGGCTCGATCCTCGGCTGGAACGGCTATCGGTCACGCGAGATCGGTGACACTATCATAGGAGTCCCGCGCGGACCGGCGGCGCCGCCGGAAATCGAGCTCAGCGGTCAGCGTTCTCCGCCTATGGCGATGGCACCGTGGGTTCGTGCTTGCTGTGAATGGTAATTTCGTCCACCTTTCCGGGGACTCTGGAAGAAATCCCTGCACAAAGGCCCCCCGAACCGACAATTAGACGAGAGGACGTATGCGAAACAGACTTATCGGACTTGTTGGCTCGGTGGCGCTTGCCTCTGTGATGGCAATTGGCGGCTGTGGCGGTTCCAGCACCCACGGCGGAGGCACAGGCGGCAGCCCAGGCTCCGGCGGGTCCACGGCCGGCGGCGGGACCGGCGGTATATCGAGTTGCGTCGGCGGAACGCTTTGCGGGGGGTCCCTGGTGGGAACCTGGGACGTGACGTCGTCGTGTCTGTCGCTGTCCGGTGACATGGACGTGACGCTGGCCAGCTTCGGTTGTCAGACCGTTCCGGTGAACGGATCCCTGCACGTGAGCGGCTCTTGGACAGCCAACAGCGACGGGACTTACATGGACAACACCGTCACCACGGGCTCCATCACGTTCTCGTTGTCCCCCGCATGCCTGACGGTTTCGTCCGTCCCCATCGCATGCGAAAAGGGAGGGGGGGCCATCATGCCCCTCGGTTGGTCCACCGCCACCTGCGCGAGCGATTCGAGCGGCCACTGCAACTGCTCCGCCACGGCCAACCAGCCTGGCGGCATCGGCGTGGTCTCCCCTTGGCCGGCGGCCAGCGGCAACTATACGACCTCCGGCACCAGCCTCAACGTCGACGGCATGGTGGACTATTCGTATTGCGTCGCGGGAAGCACCCTGACCATGACACCCAAACCAACCATCCTGCCCATCTCCGGCACCGTCGTGCTCCAGAAGAGCGGCAGCTCGGGCACGGGCGGCACGGGCGCCACCGGCGGGGCCACGGGTTCCGGCGGCTCGAGCGGCACCGCCGGCACGACAGGGACCGGCGGCACGACCGGTACCGGCGGATCGACCGGTAGCGGCGGCTCGACCGGTACGGGCGGTAGGGGCGGAGCGGGAGGGGCCACCGGCTCGGGCGGTAGGGGTGGCGTGGGCGGGACGGCCGGCTCGACCGGCACCGGCGGATCGGGTGGTAGAGGCGGCGCCGGAGGGACCAGCGCCACCGGAGGCACCACCGGCGCGGCGGGCGCCTCGGGCACCGGTCCATGCGACATCTACGCGGCCGCCAACACCGCTTGCGTCGCAGCGCACAGCACGGTGCGCGCGCTGCTCGGCGCCTACAGCGGCCCGCTCTATAAGGTGAAGCGTGCGTCGGACAGCACGACCAAGGACATCAGCGTCGTCAGCCCGGGAGGCCTGGCCGACACCGCCACGCAAGACACGTTCTGCATGGGTACGACCTGCACGATCACCATCGTTTACGACCAGTCCGGCCACGGAAACTTCGTCGAAGCCGAGACCACGGACAGCTCCGTTGGCGGCTTCAAGAACCAGACAGCCTCGAAGGCGACCCAGGAGTCGCTGACCCTCAACGGTCACAAGGTCTACTCGCTCTACATGACGACCGCCGAGGCTTATTGGAGGGATGGCTCCAAGTCGGGGATGCCGCTCGGTAGCGCTCCGCAGGGGATCTACATGGTGACGAGCGGCAAGCACTTCGGCAGCGGCTGCTGCTTCGACTACGGCAACGGCGAAACCGGCCGAATGTACGTTGCGGGCCCCTCGATGGACGCCCTCAACTTCAGCAACTGCACGATCTGGGGAACGGGCGCCGGCGCCGGTCCGTGGGTCATGGCCGATCTCGAGGGCGGGCTCTATTCCAAGGGTGGCGGAGGCCAGAGCACGGCCGATCCGAGCCTGACCTATACGTATGTCACCGCCATGGAGAAGAACAACGGGACAGGGACCTTCGCCCTCAAGGGTGCCGACGCGACGACCGGCAGCTTGAGCACGTTCTACAGCGGCGCGGTCCCCCCCGGATACAACCCGGCCAAGAAGCAGGGATCGATCGTTCTCGGCAGCGGCGGCGACTGCTGCTACAGCAACAACACGGCGAGCCAGGGGACCTTCTACGAAGGGGCCATCGTCGCGGGCTATCCGACCGACGCCACCGACTCGGCCATTCAAGCGAACATCGTGAGCGCCGGCTACGGCAAGTAGTCGAGCGGTCAGTCGAGCAAGTAAGCCGAATTCCCGCGGCCGTCTCGGCGCGCCGTCAATGGCCGAGGCGTGAGATCCGAATCAACACGTCCGCGTCGTTCTGGTATTCCAGCATCGTCTCGAGCCTTCGCGTGGGCCAGATGTCGTATCCAGGCAGGGGGCTGCTCGTCGACAGCTTGATCTGCTGGACGACGTAGATGTCGTAAAAGAGGTGTCGGTCGAACGCCTCGAAGATGAAGGGGTCCCGCCGGGCGGCCTCGAAGCTCATGGCGCCGTAGTCCATGATCGTGAAGAGATCGGGACGATCCGTCACGATCAGGATGCGCTTCTCCTGCAGGCTCTCGAAGAAGCGCCAGGCGGTGGCCGTCTCTCTCGTCTGGGTCAGCCGGTTCAGCATTCGATGCTGCCCAGCGATGGGCAGGTGGATCGCCAGAACCCCCGCAGCGAGCAGCACGGCGACGAACGGCCGGGAGCGCCTGAGCGCCCGGGTCAGGGCCCACGCCGCGAAGAACGAGAAGAAGGTGTCGATGGCGATGACCAGGCGCGCAGCCGAGGGGGCCTGGGCGCGTCCCCATACGTAGCTGAAGACGACGATCACCTGGAGCAGCATCCAGCCGCCGACGAAGGCAGCGAACCTCGCCCGGGGTGCCTTCCAGTCAGGCGCCCACAATTGGCGACGGTGCGATCCCAGCCAGACGACGCAGCCAACGAGACCGAGCGCGATGACCATCCCGGCGTGAGCGGGATAGTCATTCAGAGGCGACAGAACGGGCTTGAAGTACTCGCGCGCGTTGTTGAAGAAATTCTCGACGCTGAGGGCAATCGCCCCGGGGTCTTGTTCGGGCACGCTGCCGCGCAGCACGGCCTGCCAGATGCGGGGCGCGAGATACGCCGGCGTGAGCGCATAGATGAAGGCGTAGGGACGCAGGAGGGTCCAGGTGCTCACCCTGAAAATAAAAAGCAGCGCCACCACCGGCAGGATGAACAGCGCGCTCTCGTAACGGATCTCGGCGAACATGCAGAGATTCATCCAGAGAATCGCCAGTCTCGCGGCGGAGGGCTCGCGAAGGTGGTCGAACAGACTCTGCAGGACGAGCAGCGCGAAGAAGAGGGCGAAGAAGTCGAATCCGCCCGAACGGACCGAGATGAGGGTGATGGGATGGGCCACCACGAGCAGCGAGGCAACGATGGCGAACGTCTCGCCCCCCAGGGACTTCGCCAGCCGGTACGACACGAGGACGAACGCCGGCAGCACGAGCAAGTTGAAGAGGAAGACATTCTTGTACGAGTAGCCGCACACGACATGGACCAGGCTGACCAGGAACGGGAACAGCGCCGGCCGACGGTCGATGGCCACGTCGATGTCCCAGTAGCTGTCGTAGTAGTTCTTGCCGGAGACGGTG
>JADGRB010000374.1 GCA_017881315.1 Pseudomonadota bacterium | reverse complement strand
ATCAACGTCGAGAGCGTCTCCATTCGAAAGTCGGAGATCGACGCGTCGGTGGAGCTATATCGGCGATTGAGCTCACATCTGGCGCGGTAAGGCTCTCTTCGCTGCCCAACAGCCGACCCCTCGTCCGGATAGCCTTCAGCCCTTGCTGGGCCGCCGGACGCCGTACTTGACGATCGCGTAGACGGCGCGGACGCCGTCCTTCCAGCCGATCTTTTTTCCCTCGTCGTAGGTCCGGCCCGCGTAGCTGACGGGGACCTCGTAGATGCGCAGCCGCATCTTGGCGACCTTGGCGGTCAGCTCGGGCTCGCCGCCGAACCGGCTCTCCTCGATGTCGATCGCCTTGATGACCTCGGCGCGGAAGGCCTTGTAGCAGATCTCGATGTCGGTGAGGTTGAGGTCGTTGAACATGTTCGACATCAAGGTGAGACCGCGGTTCACCACCATGTGCCAAAAATACAGAACCCGGTGCGACGCGCCGATGAAGCGCGAGCCGAAGACCACGTCGGCGACGCCGTCGCGGATCGGCTGGATCAACGCCGGGATGTCGCGCGGATCGTATTCGAGGTCGGCGTCCTGGACGAGGACGATGTCGCCGGTCGCCGCCGCAAAGCCCGCCCGCAGCGCGGCCCCCTTGCCCATGTTCTGGGGCTGCAGCAGCACCCGCACCTCGTTGGCGCCCCGGCGTCCGCTCGCATCGGTGAGCCAGCGTTCGAGGCCCTGGTCGCGCAACTCGATCAGGAGCTCGCGTCCCCCGTCGGTCGAGGCGTCGTCGACGATCAGCAGCTCCTTGTCCAGGTCGACGGCGACCACGCGCCGGACGATCTCGCGCAGCGTCGCGATCTCGTTGTAGACCGGAATGACGATCGAGAGCTTCATCCGCCCAGGATGTTGCGGGCGATGACCATGCGCTGGATCTGGCTGGTCCCCTCGTAGATCTGCAGGAGCTTGGCGTCGCGCATCAGCTTCTCGACCGGGTACTCCTTGGTGTAGCCGTAGCCGCCGAAGATCTGGACGGCGTCGGTGGAGGCGCGCATCGCCGCGTCGGCGCCGTAGGCCTTGGCGTAGCTCGACACGATGCTGTCGGGCTTCCCCGCGTCGATGCCGGAGGCGGCCTTGTGGCAGAGCAGGCGGGTGGCCTCGTAGGCGATCGCCATCTCCGCCAGCATGAACTGGATGGCCTGGTGCTGCGCGATCGGCACGCCGAAGGTCTTGCGCTCGAGCGCGTATTTTCGCGACTCCTCGAGCGCGCGCCGGATGATGCCGGCCGCGCCGGCCGCGATCCAGGGCCGCGTGCGATCGAAGGTCCGCATCGCCAGCTTGAAACCTTCCCCCTCGACGCCCACCAGGTTGGCCTTGCCGAGCTTGACGTCCTCGAAGATCACGTCGGTGGTGTTCGAGCAGCGCTGCCCCATCTTGTTCTCTTTTTTGCCGACCGAGACGCCCGCGGTGTCGCGATCGACGACGAAGCAGGTGATCCCCTTGTGGCGCGTGGTCCCCTCCTCGCGGGCGAACACCGTGTAGAAGCTGGCCATCCCGCCGTTGGTGATCCAGCGCTTCTGTCCGGTGAGGACGTAGTCGTCGCCCACCTTGCGGTAGCGCGACTTCATCCCCGCCACGTCGGAGCCGGCGTCGGGCTCGGAGCAGCAGTAGGCGGCGAAGATCGGCTCGGCCAGCAGGCGCCCGAAGTAGGCCTTCTTCTGCGCGTCGGTGCCGGCCAGAATGATCGGCATCGTCCCCAGCATGTTTCCCGCCATGGTGGTGTTGACGCCGGTGCAGCCGTACGAGATCTCCTCCAGCACCAGGCAGTGCGCCAGGCAGGAGAGGCCGAGACCGCCGTAGGCCTCCGGGATCTCGCAGTTCATGAGGCCGGTCTCCCAGCCCTTCTTGCAGATCTCGACGGGGAATTTCCCCTGCTCGTCCATCTCGCCGGCGACCGGGATGATCTCCTTGCGCGCGAACTCGCGCGCCGTCTCGCTGAGCTGCTTCTCTTCCTCCGAGAACTCGAAGCTGGGCATGCGGCCGATTATAGGGGCAACGGGCTACTTCCGCGCCTCGGCCTCGGCCTGCCGGCGGACCCGGCGCTCCTCGCGCTCGGCGGCCTTGCGCTGCTCGAGCCGGAAGGCGTCGCGGGTCGCGCGGGATCCCATCATGAAGCCGATGACGATCCCCAGCAGCAGCACCACCGGGATGAAGATGAAGTGCGACGACGGCGGCGCCGCGATCGCCAGCGCGATCATGGACGCGGACCCGCGCCGTCGATCTTCCTCCGCAGCTCGGCGAGATCCTGGCGCACCTTCGAGAGGCCTCGGGCGACCGCGAGGACGTAGATCAGGATCGCGATCCAGATGAACCCGTACGCCGCCGCGACGAAGGGAACGGACGGCAGCTCGGGCCGCAGGGCCCCTTCGACCTTCTGAAACTCTTGCGCCAGAGCAATCCCCGGCGACAGCGCGAACAGCGCCGCGAACCAGGCAACCAGTGACAACGCGCGTGCCAACGATCGGATCGTCTTCATAGGCGGGCCTCCAGGATCTCATCGGCGTCGAGGCGCAACTCCGCGAGCTCGGCGCGCGCGCGTTCCAGACGGACCCGCAACCCGAGCAGCAGCGACCAGACCACGGTGATGAGCGCGAAGGCGCTCCAGAACGCCGGGCGCATGCGCGGGTCGAGGGTCGGCACGACGGTCGTCTGCGGATGGACGGTCCGCCAGATGTCGACGCTCTTGTAGACCAGCGGCACGTCGATCGCCGCGAACAGCGCCAGCGCCGCCGCCAGCTTGCGGCCCGCCGGGCCCGCGTACCGGCGCGCGAGCAGGTAGGCGATCATCATGAGCTCCAGCAGGAGCGAGCTGGTCAGGCGCGCGTCCCATTGCCACCAGACGCCCCAGGCCTTGCGCCCCCACAGCGGCCCGGTCACCAGCGTACAGATGCCGAACAGCACGCTCAGCTCGCCCGCCGCGACCGCCACCCGATCCCCCGCCTCCGATCCCTTGAAGAGGTAGGCGATGCTCCCGCCCGCGCAGGTGAAGGTCGAGAGGAACAGCATGGTCGCGCAGGGGACGTGGAAATAGAAAATCTTCTGCACGAAGCCCATCACCGGCTCGATCGGCGCCCCCAGGATCAGGCGGGGGACCAGCAGGAACCCGGCCGCGGCGACCGTCGCTGCCACCAGGAATCCGGTGCCCACGGATCGCATCGCGAAATACTACCCCGAAAGTGCTGCTACCATGGACGGGATGAGACGTTTTCCTCTCTTTCTGCTGGTCGTTTCGGGAGCGGGGATAGCCGGGATAGGCGGGTTCGCGGGGTGCATCGGCTCGTCCGACCAGCCCGTCACCGAGCGGCGCAGCGCCGTGGGCGAGCCGGCGAACGGCTTTCCGTCGGCGCTCGAGCGGCTGGGGCTCATGGCCATCAACCGCGCCCGCTCCGATCCGCAGACCGTCAAGGGCGCGAAGTCGACCAGCTACCCGGCCCGACCGCCCGTCATCTGGAGCGCCGTGCTGAATCAGTCGGCGCGGTTTCACGCCATCAGCCTGGAGCTGTCGAACGTAACCTTGATGCACCCGTCGCCGTGCACGCTGAACACCAACGTCGCGACCAGCGGGTGCACCGGCGATCCCAGCTGCGCCTGTGCGTCGGCCGTCCCCGCGACCTGCGCCGCCTGCGCCGCCGCGGGCGGCACCACCACCTGCGGCACCGATCCGTTCGTTCGCATCGGATACTTCACCTCCGGCTCGGGCGTGAGCGCCAACGGCGAGGTCGCCGCGGCCGGCTACGCCAACCCGATGACCGTCGTCGACGGCTGGATGGACGAGGACGCGGGCAGCGACGGCCACCGCAAGAACCTCACCGATCAGGGGATCTCCTCGAACACGATGGGCTACGGTCATTCGAGCGGCGCGAACTGCTGGTCGACCTTCGACGTCTCGGACTCGGGCAAGCTGACCAGCGCGACGATTCCGAAGATCCCGACCGCGGCGGTGAGCCCTGCCAGCGGCGCCGCCGGAACGTTCACGTTTTACGCGACCTGGGCCGATCCGACGCTGGGCACGCCCTCGTCGCTGAACGTGGTGATCGACGGGGTCTGCACCGCGCTGACCCGCGAGATCGGCACCGACACGCTCAACGCGACCTACAAGGGGACCGCCCCGCTGACCGCCGGTTGCCACAACTACTGGATCGCCGGCAAGGACGCGGCCGGCGCGGCGGTCGCGTATCCGACCACCGGCGCGATCACCCTCTCGGTCGGCGGCACCGCCTGCAGCAGCGACTATCTCGCGTCGGCACCAGCGGCGTCCTGCGCCGGCGACGGCGGCGTGACCACCGGCGCGGGTGGCACCGGCGCGGGCACCGCCGGTACGGTCGGGACCGGGACAGGTGGCACCGGCACCGGTCGTGGTGGTTCCTCGGGCAGCGGCGGCCGGGCGACCGGTGGCGGCGGTGGCGGTCAACCCGGCAGCGGCGGCCGGGCGACCGGTGGCGGCGGTGGCGGTCAACCCGGCAGCGGCGGCCGGGCGACCGGTGGCGGCGGTGGTGGTCAACCCGGCAGCGG
>JADGRB010000133.1 GCA_017881315.1 Pseudomonadota bacterium | reverse complement strand
ACCGGCGGCTCGATCTCGCCGGTCGGCACCGGCGGCTCGATCTCGCCGGTCGGCACCGGCGGCTCGATCTCGCCGGTCGGCACCGCGGGCTCGGGTCCGGGTGGCTCGACGGGGAGGGGCGGGTCCGGGTCCGGTGGCACCATCGGCGCCGCCGGTACCAGCGGCTGCGTCTGCCCGGCGAACGAGTCCTGCAATTCGGCCGGCGCCTGCGTCTGCAATCAGACCGACGCGCAAGCCTGCGCCGCCGCCGGGATCGGATGCGGGACGACGAGCAACATCTGTCAACAGAAGGTCCTCTGCAAGTGTCCGGTCAACTCCACCTGCGATACGGCGACCGGTCTGTGCTCGACCATCTGCGTGACCGGCGCCGGCGGCGCCATCGTGGCGCTCGACCCGACGGGACAGGCCATCATCTGCCCTCTGCAGTCCGAGTGATGGTCCGAGACGCGTAGATCCGACAGGCCGCAGCGCATGGGCGTAGGATGCCGCCGTGGCGGCCCACGCGAAGGCGATCCTGTTCGCGCTGCTCGGCCTCTCCGGCGTGGTGTTCTCGGCGATCTGGATCGCGCGCGCCCGCGCAGAGGCCGCCGGTCGACGCTGGCCGACGCTCCAGCAGCTCGCGATCGGCGCGGTGACCGACTTTTTCGATACGCTGGGAATCGGATCCTTTGCGACGACCACCTCGCTCTACAAGCTGGGACGGGTCGTGGCCGACGAAGACATCCCGGGGACGCTCAACATCGGCCACATGATCCCCACCTTCGCCGAGGCGTTCATCTTCATCCTGGTGGTGGCCGTCGACATGCGGACACTGACCCTCATGATCGCGGCGGCGACCGCCGGCGCCTGGCTGGGCGCGGGCGTGGTCTCGAGCTGGCCCCGCCGCTCCATTCAGCTCGGGATGGGGTCGCTCCTGCTGGGCGCGGCCGCGATCATGGTGGCCCGCGCGACCCACCTCGTTCCCGGCGGCGGTCAGGCGCTCGGTCTCTCCGGAGCGCGGCTCGCGATCGGTCTGGCCGGCAATTTCGTCCTCGGCGCGCTCATGACCCTGGGCATCGGGCTCTTCGCGCCTTGCATGATCCTGGTGGCGCTGCTGGGCATGAGCGAGACGACCGCCTTCCCGATCATGATGGGTTCTTGCGCGTTCCTGATGCCGGGCGCGGGGATCCGCTTCCTGCGTTCGGGGCGCTACGATCTTGGCGCGTCGCTCGGGCTCACGCTGGCGGGCACGCCCGCCGTGCTGATCGCCGGTCTGTGGGTCAAATCGCTCCGGCTCGACGCCGTTAAGTGGCTGGTGGTCGTGGTGGTGGTCTACACTGCGATCGCGATGCTCCGATCGGCGGCGCGAGAAAGTCGGCAAGAGCTTCTGAAGCGGGGGCGGGATGCCGGCCGGATCTAACCCGCTGTTCGCCACCAAATCCGTCGACGATCTCCGGGCCGACGCCGAAGGCCACCACGGTCTCAAGCGGGCGCTCGGTTCGATGGACCTGGTCCTGCTCGGCATCGGAGCGATCATCGGCACCGGCATCTTCGTGCTGACCGGCCAGGCCGCCGCCGACAATGCCGGCCCGGCGGTGGTGCTGTCGTTCGTGGCCGCCGGGATCGCCTCGGGCTTCGCCGGCCTCTGCTACGCCGAGATGGCCTCGATGATCCCGATCGCCGGCAGCGCCTACACCTACTCGTACGCCACCATGGGCGAGCTGGTGGCCTGGATCATCGGCTGGGATCTGATCCTCGAGTACCTGGTGGCTTCCGCGGCGGTCAGCGTCGGCTGGTCGGGCTACGCCGTCGCGTTCGTCCACGACGTCTTCGGTATCACGCTGCCGGCCACCTGGACGCGCGCGCCCTTCGTCTACGACGAGGTGCTCGGGCAATTCCACTCGACCGGCGCGGTGCTCAACATTCCCGCCATGCTGATCACGCTGGTGATCACGGTGATCTTGGTGCGCGGGATCAAAGAATCGGCCCGCTTCAACGCCGTCATCGTCATGATCAAGCTGGCGGTGGTGTTGATGTTCATCGTCTTCTGCGCGCCGTATATCCACACCGCCAACTGGCATCCGTTCATTCCGCCCGAGCAGAGCCATGGCCACTTTGGCTTCTCGGGGATCATGCGCGGGGCCGCGCGGGTCTTCTTCGCGTACATCGGATTCGACGCGGTCTCGACCGCGGCGCAGGAGACCAAGAACCCGCAGCGCGATCTCCCCTTCGGCATCCTGGGATCGCTGGCGGTCTGCACGGTGCTCTACGTGGCGGTCTCGCTGGTGCTGACCGGCGTGGTCTCGTACACCCAGCTCGGCGTGCCGCATCCGATCGCGGTCGGCGTCGAAGCCACCGGCCAGCGCTGGCTCGCCACGCTCGTCGAGATCGGCGCCATCGCCGGTCTGTCGTCGGTGATGCTGGTGATGATGATGGGCCAGCCGCGCATCTTCTTCTCGATGGCGGTCGACGGGCTGTTCCCGCCCATCGCCAGCCGGGTGCACCCGCGCTTCGGCACGCCCTGGATCACCACCATCATCACGGGCGTGGCGGTGATGATTGCCGGCGGGCTCTTGCCGGTGGGCGTCCTGAGCCAGCTCACCTCGGTGGGGACGCTGTTCGCGTTCGTGCTGGTGAGCTTCGGCGTCCTGATCCTGCGGCGCAAGCGGCCCGATCTGCCGCGCGGCTTTCGGGTGCCCGGCGGGGACTACTTGGTTCCGATCTGCGGCGTGGGGACCTCGCTCTATCTCATGCTTCAGGAGACGACCGGGACCTTGGTGCGTCTCTTCGGTTGGATGGCGATCGGGCTCGCCGTCTACGCCTTCTACGGCCGCAAGCACTCCGCGCTGCGCGCCAAGTCTGCGTCTGCGTCAGCGGCGCGCTGAGCGGCGCGTGGGCTATCGCCGGCGGTGGTGCGCCAGCGTGCGGCGCGACGCCTCGGCCGTGGCGATGGTGCTCGGAATGCTGAAGTTGGCGCGCACCACCAGGCCTGGGACCCCGACCGAGATCCTCCAGCCGCGGATCGTCTGCACCATGCAGTCGCCGACGTCCTCGTCGAGCGCGGCCGCCGTCGCCAGCCCCACCGAGCCCGGAGAACCATTCGGCTCGATGTAGATCATCGCGTTCACCCCTTCGGGGGCCAGCTGTCCGCAGCTGGACAGCTGGGGGAGCAACGTCGCGATGTCGTGCTCCAGCTTGGGGTTGTCGACGTCCAGCACCTCGACCTGCTTGGTCGATCGAAATTCGACCGGATACTCGAAGGTCGTCGCCTTGTTTCCGCTCGGCGCGTGGAATCGAATCTTGCGCCCGACCTCGACCAGGCAGCGCTCGACGTCGTAGTTGCCCAGCGTCGACTCCAGCACCCAGACGTCCTGCGCGGTGCCGTTGCCGCTCACCAGGAAGCGCAGCAGCACCCGGCCACCGGCGTAGCGCTGCGCCTTGCCGGCGCGCCCGTAGCAGCCGCGGACGTCGTCGAAGTGCTCCTGCAACGTCGCCTCGACGTCGTCGGTGTCGAGCACACCGATCTCGTTGTCGAGCTTCATCGACGCGCCGGGATCGATCGGCTTGGGTTTTCGCGGCTGACGGTGCGCCAGCTTGTACTCGGGACCACCCTCCGCACCGCCGCCCCGCGCCCCCTTGTTGCTCCCACAGCCGAGCCCGAGTGCGAGCATCGAGATAAGCAGTGCTGCTAACTTCATGAACACCTTTTAGGGATGCCGGTGACCCGCCGCCGCCCGACCCGACCTTCAGACAGTCGTTAACGGCAAAGGTTCCCACAATTCCGCCCAGATCCACCCAGAAAACCCGCCAAATATCCGATATGGTTGCGCTACGGGACGTTGCGCAACACCGATCGCCCCGAAGAACCGGGGCCGACCGAAACACCCCACCCCGAGGCGCGAGCACGCCGACGCGTTCAATCAGAAGGCGAGCGAAGCCCAGCTTTGCTGGGCTTCGCGAGGGGGACCGGGGTGTGCGAGCGGCAGCGAGCCACACCCCGTCAAATCAATACGCCGGTTCGAAGCGGTAGACGTACTGCATGGTTCCCTGCTGGGTCACCTGTGGGAACTCGAAGTCTTTGATCTTCTCGACCAGGCAGTCGCTGACCTCTTTGTTGTTCAGCGTGCCGCCGATGACCTTGACGGCGGTGGCTTTTCCGCCCGGCGCGATCGTGATGAGCACCATGACGGTCCCCTTGAATGCGCGATCGTGCTTTTCGTCGAGCACGTCCTGGTAGCAGCGGAGCGTCGACGGATCGCGCTGCTGCAAGAGCAGCTGGACCTCCGCCTCCTTGTCGGGCGAGATGCCGCCCACCTCGGCGGTGGTGTCGGCGTTCTTGACCACGCGGACGCGCGGCTCGCCACTCTCCGTGGTCTCGGCACAGCCGAGCGCCACGGTCGAAAGCAGCGCCAATGCGGCGAGCTGAGTGCCCAACGTCATGATGCGTGTCATTGCACTCTTGGTCCCGATGCCCATGCCCATGGCAGCGCCTCCTGGATAGACGAACGACGGTCGGGACCTTAGCCCCTGCATCAGTCCTTGAGCAAGGCCGAAGCGATCACCAACCGCTGGATCTCGCTGGTCCCCTCGTAAATCTCGGTGATCTTCGCGTCGCGAAAGTGCCGTTCGGCCGGAAAATCCGCCAGGTAGCCGTACCCGCCGAAGATCTGGACCGCCTCCTTGGCCGCGCGGTTGGCGACCTCGGAAGCGAACAGCTTGGCCATCGAGGCCTCGGTCGCATAGGCCTGGCCGCTGTCTTTCTTGACCGCCGCGCGCCAGAGCAACAGGCGCGCGGCGTCGATCTCCGTGCGCATGTCGGCGAGCTTGAACTGGATCGCCTGGTGCTCGGAGATCGCCTGCCCGAAGGTCTTTCGCTCGCGCGCGTAGTTGGTCGCGTCCTCGAAGGCCGCGCGCGCGATCCCCAGGGCCTGCGCCGCGATCCCGATCCGCCCGCCGTCGAGCGCGCGCAACGCGATCTTGAAACCGTCGCCCTCCGGGCCGAGCCGCGCGTCGGCGGCGACGGCGCAATCGCTGAGGAAGATCTGGGCCGAAGGCGCGCCGCGGATGCCCAGCTTGTCGTCGGGTGGACCGATCTTGAGGCCCGGGGCGTCGGTCGGCACCAGGAAGGCGCTGATCCCGCGGCTGCGCTGGGTGGGATCGGTCGAGGCGAAGACGATCGCCAGGTCGGCGACCGGCGCGTTGGTGATGAAGTTCTTGGTGCCGTTCAGGATCCAGCCGTCGCCCGCGCTGGCGCCGGCCCGGGTGGCACGCGTGCGCAGCGCCTTGGCGTCCGAGCCGGCTTCCGGTTCGGAGAGCGCGAAGCAGCCGATCTTGCGGCCGGCGGCCAGGTCGGGCAGATAGCGCGCGCGCTGCGCGTCGGTGCCGGCGGCCAGGATCGGGGCCTCGACCAGCGAGCTTTGAACCGACATGACGACCGCCGTCGAGGCGCAGGCGCGCGCGATCTCCTCCATCGCGAGCACGTACGAGAGGGCGTCCATTCCCGCGCCGCCCCAGGTCTCCGGCACCAGGATTCCGAGCAGACCCATCTCGCCCAGCCGCGCGAAGATTTGCCGTGGGAATTCGTGCGTCTTGTCGATCTGGGCTGCGCGCGGCGCGATCTCCCGCTTGGCCAGATCGCGCGCGGTGTCGCGGATCAGCTTCTGTTCGGAGGTCAGCTCGAAGTCCATCGGGTGACCTATTTGCCGGTCCAGACGGGCTTGCGCTTCTCGATGAAGGCGCGCATCCCTTCTTCTTGGTCGGCGGTGGCGAAGAGGCTGCCGAAGAGCTGCTGCTCCCGGTCGATCCCGGCCTCGAGCGACAAGCTCCCCCCTTCGCGGATGGCCCGCTTGGCGGCGGCCACGGCCAGCGGCGCTTGCAACGCGATCGCGTCGGCCGTGGCCCGCGCGCGGCCCAGCAGCTCGCCTGGCTCGGCGACGGCGTTCACCAGTCCGAGGCGCAGCGCTTCGTCGGCATCGATGGTCGCCGCGCTGTAGATGAGCTCGCGCGCGCGTGCCGGCCCGATGCGCCGGGCCAGCCGCTGCGTGCCGCCCATGCCGGGGATGACCCCCAGCCCAACCTCGGGCAACCCGAGCTTCGCGCCGCGCGCGGCGTAGATGAAGTCGCAGGCCAGCGCCAGCTCGAGCCCGGCCCCCAGCGCCCACCCGTTCGCCGCCGCGATCACCGGGACACTCAGCCCCTCGATGAGATCGCACACCCGCCGTCCGTGCTCGGAAAACGAACGGGCGCCGAACGGCTCCAGGCCCGACATGGCCTTGATGTCCGCGCCCGCGACGAAGGCCCGATCGCCCGCGCCGGTCAGGATCGCGCAGCGGATCGCCCCGTCGCGTTCGATCGCGGCGAACGCGTGCAAGAGCGCATCCAGGGTGGCGCCGTCGAGCGCGTTGCGGGCCTCGGGCCGGGTCACGGTCACGGTCGCGACGGCGCCATCGCGCGCCAGGGGGGCGCGTTCGCTCAACGGGTCTCCTCGGTCCGGATGGGACCCGAAGTCTGGGCGGTCGGCGGGCAGTGGTAGAAGCCCCGCCCGCTCTTGCGCCCCAGCCAGCCGGCGGCGACGTATTGCCGCAGCAGCGGACAGGGGCGGTACTTGGGATCGCCGAGATCGCGGTGCAGCACCTCGAGGATCGCCAGCGCGGTGTCGAGGCCGATCAGGTCCATCAGGGAAAACGGGCCCATCGGGTGTTTGAGGCCGAGCTGGATCGCGACGTCCATGTCTTCGACCGACCCGATCCCTTCGTAGAGCGCGAAGCAGGCTTCGTTGAGCATCGGCATCAAGACGCGGTTCACGATGAAGCCTGAGATGTCTCGCGACAGGACCGTCTGCTTTCCGAGCCGCTCGGCCAGCGCGCGCGTCGTCTCGTAGGTCCCGTCCGCGGTGGCGAGACCCCGGATGATCTCGACCAGCTTCATGATGGGCGGCGGGTTCATGAAGTGCATGCCGATCACCCGATCGGGCCGCTTCACCGCCGCGCCGATCGCGGTGATGCTGATCGACGAGGTGTTGGTCGCCAGCACCACGCCGCCGCGACAGGCGCGATCGAGGGTGGCGAAGATCTCCCGCTTGGTCGCGACGTCCTCGGTCGCGGCCTCGACCACGAAGTCGACCGCCTCCAGCTCGCCGCCATAGAGGTCGCAAGGCTCGATGCGGGCCAGCGTCTGCGCCGCCACATCGGCGCCGAGCTTGTTCTTCTCGACCAGCTTGGCGAGCTGCTGGCCGACGGCGGCGCGCCCCCGCTCGGCGATGTCGCGGCCGATGTCGGCGAGCGTGACCGAGAAGCCGTGCGCCGCCGCGAGCTGGGCGATTCCCCGTCCCATCTGGCCCGCGCCGATCACGCCGACCCGCCGAATCCCGTCGAGAATGGCCATGTTCGCGTTCAAGGTAACGTCAGATACGCTCGACCGCCAGAGCGATCCCCTCGCCGCCCCCGATGCAGAGCGCCGCGACGCCGCGCCGTTTTCCCGCCTCGCGCAGCGCCGCGAGCAGGGTGACCAGCACCCGCGCGCCCGAGGCGCCGATGGGGTGGCCGAGCGCGACCGCGCCCCCCCAGACGTTCACCCGCGCCGGGTCGAGGCCCAGCATCCGGTTGTTGACGATCGAGACGACCGCGAACGCCTCGTTGATCTCCCAGAGATCGACGTCGTCCTTCGTCCAGCCGATGCGCGCGAGCAGCCGCTCGATCGCGCCCGCGGGCGCGGTGGTGAACCACTCGGGCGCCTGCGCGAACCCGGCGGCGCCCACGATGCGCGCCACCGGTTGCCACCCGCGCGCCGCCGCGACGTCCGCCGCCGCGACCACCAGCGCCGCGGCCCCATCGTTGATCGACGAGGCGTTCCCCGCCGTGATGGTCCCGTCCTTCTGAAACGCCGGCCGCAGCGCCGACAGCTTGCCGATGTCGCCGCGGCCGGGCTCCTCGTCGTCCGCCACCACCAGCGCCGCGCCCTTCTTCTGCGGAATCTCCACCGGCACGATCTCGCCGCGGAAATTCCCCTCGGCCTGCGCCCGCAGCGCGCGCCGGTACGACTCGGCCGCGAAGGCGTCCTGGTCGGCGCGCGTGATCCCCTTCTCCTTGGCGCACAGCTCCCCGCACTCCCCCATGTGGACGTTTCCGTACGCGTCCCACAGGCCGTCGTGCACCAGCGAGTCGATCACCTGCGCGTGTCCCAGGCGATAGCCCTCGCGCGCCTTGGGCAGCAGATACGGCGCGCGCGTCATCGACTCCATGCCGCCCGCGACGACCACGTCGTGCTCGCCGGCGGCGATGGCGTTCTGCGCGAAGACCACCGCCTTGAGCCCCGAGCCGCAAACCTTGTTGACCGTGACCGCGCCGACCGCCGCCGGAATCCCCGCGCCGATCGCCGCTTGCCGCGCCGGCGCCTGCCCGATCCCCGCCGGCAGCACGCAGCCGAGATAGACCTCGCCCACGGCGTCGCCCGGCACGCCCGCGCGCTCGAGCGCGGCCTTCACCGCGATCGATCCGAGCTGCGGCGCCGTCAGCGACGCCAGCGCGCCTTGAAACGACCCGATCGGCGTGCGGGCCCCCGCGAGGATCACGACTTGCCTCATGGGCCCAATGATACCCCTGCGGAAGTGCTGTCGGCCAAGGTCGCGAGCGGAATCCCGCGCGTCTCGGGCAGCGTCCAGACCCAGGCCGCGGTCGCGAGCGCCAGCAGGCAGGGGACACCGAGGCCGCCCGCCAGCCCGTGGCGCGCGACCGCCAGGCCAACCAGCACCGGCGTCGCGAGCTGCGCGGAGCGTGCCAGGTTGTACGTGGCGCCCATCGCGGCACCCCGGATCTCGGCCGGGAAGAGCTCGGCCAGCAGGGCGCCGAACCCTGCCGTGCAGCCCGATCCGACGCCGAGCCCGAACATGACCGTCCAGAACAGCGCCGGGTGCGGCAGCAACTCCGACCACCGGAGGGCCAGCGTGCCGACCGCGGCCGCGGTGAGCAGCGAATAGAGCGCGAACGCCGGCCGGCGCCCCAGCCGATCGGAGATGACGCCGAAGCTGGCCATGCCGCAGAGCTGGCCCACCTGCGCGGTCACCATCCAGGTGAGCGACCGGGCGATAGATTGATGCATGCCGCTGCCGAGAAAGGTGGGCAGCCAGGTGTAACAGCTCCAGTAGGTGCCCAGCTTGAACACGCCCAGCAGCCAGGCGGCCAGGAATCTCCGGACCAACCCGGGCACGCGGGCCGCGACCCGCAGCTCGGCGGCGAAAGATCGCGCCGGTGACGGTTGGCTCGCCCGATCGGGCAGATGGGCCGACGCCCGCATCGCCACCGCCAGCAGAGCTGTCGCGCTGGAACCGATCAGCACCGCGCGCCAGCCCACGCGCGGCAGCACCAGGTAGCCGACGATCGCGGCGATCGCGACGCCGACCGGCTCGCCGATCTGCAGGGCCGCCGAGGCGCGACCCCGCACGGCAGGCGCCACCGCCTCGGCCAGCATGCCGTGGCCGATCGCCCATTCGCCGCCGATCCCGAGCCCCTGCACCAGCCGACCGGCGAAGTACACCGTCCCGTTCGGCGCCAGGCCGCAGATGAGCGACCCGACCGAATAGATCAGCACCGTCACCGAGAGCAACCTTCGCTTGCCGAACCGGTCGGCCAGCGCGCCGGCGGCCAGGCCACCCACCCCCGAAGCGCCGAGCCCCGCGCCCAGCAGCCAGGACGCGGCCGCGTGCGACAGGTGGAGATCGCGCGCGACGCCATCCTTGAGGAAGCCGAGCAGGACCAGATCGTAGAAGTCGAACGTCCACCCGAAGAACGCGAACAGGAAGATCGCGACCGGAAAGCGCCGGGGCATCGGGAGGGGAGGCCGGAGCATCGACGACGGAAGTTAATCGGTTCGGCGAATGGTCAAAATGTGGACAGATATCCTACATGTCATACGATCGCCGCATGGCTCTGCCTTTACCCGGCGAACGTCCTTCGCGCCTGCTCGGCGTGCTCCTGGCTGCGGCCGCTGTTCTCGGCCTCTGCGCCCTCGGCTGCGGCACGCCCGCGCACCAGACGCGGCGCTACGCCCCTTCGATCTTTCAGGCGGCACGGTTCGAGGCCCGCCGGCCACAACCGGCGCGAAGCGACAGGATCGGCGGCGATGAAGGGGCGGCCTTCGTCGAGAAGACGCTCCACGATGCGGGCTTTCGCTTCGGCACCGACGGCAGCGCGCGCGCCCTCTGGGGCTACCTGCGCTCGTCGCAGCGGCTGGTCTCGGCGGCCAGCGCCCGCCCGGGCGACATCCTGCTCTTCGACACCCGCAGCGCTTCGCCCACGCCCAAGTGCGCCGACCACGCCGGCATCGTCGAGAGCGTGAGCACCGACGGTCGCATCACCTTCGTCGAGGCGCGCGGCGGCCGCACCCGCCGAAGCTTCGTCGACCCGACCCGCCCCACGATCCGCCGGGACGAAAGCGGCGAGATCTTGAACAGCTTCCTGCGGGTGAAGGCCCTCGACGATCCCCCCGGGGCGCGCTACTTCGCGGGCGAGATGCTGTGCGGGATCGCGCGCGCCTCGCGATCCGAGGGTGGTGGATGACCTTCGAGGGTGGTGTTGGCCAACCTTGTGGCGTTGGCCAACCTTGTGGCGTTGGCCAACCTCGAGGTTGGCATCGACGCCAACTACGTTGGCATCCGCACGCCCGCCAGGCCCGGGTTTCCGCGCTCTGCGTTGGCCCGGAGGTTGCTGTTCCTTGATGACGATGGGTCGACTTTCCCACTAACTTTCAGGTCATACTCAGGATTGCAGTCCGGGTCGCCCCTCCCTATAATCGCGCAGTTTTGCCCCCCGGGCCCTAGAGCCCAACCGCTAGAGCCCACCGCTTCGAGGAGGATTTCCATGTCGGGTCGTTCTTCATTTCTCTCGCAACCTTGGCGCGTGCTTCGCTGGGTCGGCCTGGCCGCCGCGGTGCCCGCCCTGTGGGCCTGCACCTCCCGCACCCTCGAGGCGCCCGTGGTGACCCCGACCCAGACCTTCACCAACAAGGTGGTTCAGAAGGTCAACAACAACCTCGATATCCTCTTCATGGTCGACAACTCGTCGTCCATGACCCAGATGCAACAGAAGCTGCTCTCGCAGCTCCCAGTCTTCATGCAGGTCCTCCAGGCGCTGCCAATGGGTCTTCCCAGCGTTCACATCGCGGTGGTCTCCTCCGATATGGGCGCCGTGAGCGATCAGGGTACGGCGATCGGTTGCAGCCAGGGCGGTGGTGACAACGGACTGTTCCAGGTCTCGCCCAGAGGAACCTGCGTCACGAACAACTTCACGGATCCCAATGCGATGTTCATCACGGACAACTCCACGGGGACGGAGAAGAATTTCTCGCTCGCGGACCCGACCGGCATTTCGACCGTGTTTCAGTGTATCGGCTTGCTGGGCTCCTCCGGTTGCGGTTTCGAGAATCAGCTCAACTCGATCGATCACGCACTCGGCTCCGACAATTACGACGGAAACGGAAATCCGCAACCCCCGGCGGCCAACGCCGGCTTTGTCCGCAACGGCGCCTATCTCGGCATCGTCATGCTGACCAACGAAGACGACTGCTCCGCCCCCGCGGGCACCGACCTCTACTCCCTGAACGGCGGCCCGCAGAGCATCTCCAATGCGATGGGGCCGATCGCCAACTATCGCTGCAACCAGTTCGGGCATCTCTGCAGCGACGCGGGCGGTCCGCTCGCGCCGCCTCCCCTCAATCCCCCGGCCGACGCGACGGGCACGCCGCCTGCGGTGACCCTGACGGGCTGCGTGTCGGCTGAGAATGCTGCCGGTGCCAGGCTGACCCCCGTCAGCAAGTTCGTCTCAGATATCAAATTGCTGAAGAAGGACCCGGCCAACCAGATCCTGGTGGCAGCCGTCACGGGAGCGGACACACCCTATATCGTTCACTGGATCGCCAACAAGGGCCAGAACATGGACGAAAGCTGGCCAGAGCTCGAGCACTCCTGCACCAACGCCGATGGCAGCTTCGCCGATCCGGGTGTCCGGATCGCGCAGTTCGTCCACGCGTTCGGTACTCAAAACGGCGTTCTGGCCTCGATCTGCGACAACAATTACCAAACCTCGATGTCGGCCATCGCGATGAGGATCGGCGCGCTCATCAAACCGAAGTGCGTCGCCGGCACGATTCAGCAGGACGCGAACCAACAGCCCAGCTGCACCGTCACCAACGAGGTGACGGTTAACGGGTCCACGCTGAATGTCAACATTCCCGCGTGCGCGACCAACGGCGGCACCGCCCCCTGCTGGCAGCTGCAGGCGCCCAATGGTACGAACAACTGCGCCGCCGGCACCCAGGCGTTGGTGGTCAGCACCGACCCGGCCAATCCGAACCCGGACAGCCTGGACAGCATCATCCAGTGCGCGACCTGTATCGCAGGCGTCGCCGCTCCCGGCTGCCCGTAAAGGCGAGAGAGGCGGGTGGCTTTCGCCCGCCTCTTTTTCTGATCTGCGCCGCAGGCGCGTAGACTGAACGTTGTGCTCGAGCGCTTCCGACCGGGGACG
>JADGRB010000004.1 GCA_017881315.1 Pseudomonadota bacterium | reverse complement strand
GACCGGCGAGATCGAGCCGCCGGTGCCGACCGGCGAGATCGAGCCGCCGGTGCCGACCGGCGAGATCGAGCCGCCGGTGCCGACCGGCGAGATCGAGCCAGCCATCCCGCCGCTGCCGTTCCCCATTCCGCCGCGCCCGCCGTTGGCGCCACCTCCGCCCGTGCCGCCACGGCCGGCGCTGCCGGTGGTCCCGCCCCGGCCAGCGCTCCCGGAGCTGCCCGCGGTTCCGGTCCTGCCACCGCCGCCCGCGCTTCCCGTCAACCCGCCCGCGCCCGCGCTCCCGGTCATCCCGCCCGCGCCCGCGCTTCCCGTCATCCCGCCGACGCCGCCGCCACTGTGGCCCGCGGTGCCCGATGCTCCACCCGCGCCGCCGGCGCCCGTCTGGCCACCGTCGCTGATCGGAACGCAGGGAACCATCGGCGTGATGATCAGATCGATCGGCCCGATCGTCCCGCCGCCGCTCACGTCGGCCATCGCGCTGCCGGTTCCGACGATGCAGTTGCCCTCGTCGACCTCGGCCTTGAACATGACCTGGCCGCTCATGTCGGACGGCAAATAGACCCCGGCGCGGTATGCGGTCTGGTCGAGCGCGATGCCCGCGAAGGTCGTCTTCTGATCGTCGTTCGCGGTGATCACCAGCGTGGCGTCGGAAAACGTCGCGGTCCCGCTGACCTTCACGTTCATCAGCACCAGCGATCGCTGGCTGCACGAGACGATCGGAACCACCACGATCGCCGCCGCCAATAAGATCTTTTGCCAGCTCTTTAATTGCATGTGAAACCCCCGGGACAGGCCGGATCGTGCTTGGCCGCCACCACCGCCACGACGATTCCGCCGAGGACGACCACCCCGACCGCAGTCCAAAACCACCATCTATTATAAAACGGGCGCGCCTCCATTTGGGAGGGAGCAGCACCGTTTTCAGCGATCGGGGCGATCTCGGTCGAGGGCGACGACGTAGGTGGAGGTGCGTTCAATGCCAGCGCGGGCGCGGCCGCCGCCGGCTCCAGTCCGGAAGAGGTGGGTAGCGAGGATGACGCGGGCGGAGGCGCCGTGGGTGTCACCGCCGGCGGTGCGGCCAGCGGCGTCGGGAGCGTCTGCGGGCGAGGCGCGCTCGGCGTCTCGGCGGCAGGCACCGGGTGGGCAGACGTCTCTTCGAGATCCTTGATGTGCTTTTCGGCGACGACCCGGTTGGGCGCGTTCGGCGCGTCCTTCAGGAAGCGACGATAGAATTTGATCGCCTCGGCGCTGTGGCCCATCAGCCGGTGACACTGCGCGATGTTGTAGAGAAAGCTGGGGTCGGCTTTGGCCAGGTAGGCCTGCTCGTATTCGCCGATGGCGTTCCCGTACTTCTCGAGCTTGTAGTAGGCGTCTCCCTGCCCGGAGTGCTCGCGCGCCGTCTCCGTCCGCGCGTCGGCGGCGCGCGCCGGGCGGCCCGCCGACAGCAACGCCGCCAAGAGCACGACGCTCGCCCCGGTTAGCCCTCGCACGAGCGGAATCTAAAGACCGCGCGCCCCGGAAGTCAACGGGTGCCGCCGACGCGGCGCGGGGACTCGCGGCGACCGTATCCGGTTGGCGGCGCCTGCCTCTACCGCCGGTATCTACCGCCTTTCACGCCCGCGCCGCATCTGGGATAGTTTCGCCGCGATGCCGTCCCTCGATCTCGATTCCTACCCCTTGAGTCGTCTGGCCGACGAAGTCGGAACGCCTTTTTATCTCTACGACGGGGCCGAGCTCGGCCGGCGCCTGGGCGATCTCACGACGCTCACCGCGGGCGGCGCGCTGCAGGCGCGCTACGCGATGAAAGCCAACTCCAGCGGCAAGGTGCTGGCGCGGGTGCGGGAGGCCGGGCTCTGGATCGACGCCGTGAGCGGCAACGAGGTGCTGCGCGCGCGTCGCGCCGGCTTCGCCATGGGCGCCGAGCCGCCGGTGGTCATGCTGACCGCCGACGTGCTGCGCGACAACGCGCTCACGACGATCCTCGAGCACGGCGTGCTGCCCAACGTCGGATCGCCCGGCATGATCGACGAGCTTCATGGCGCCGGGTACGCAGGGCCGATCGCGGTGCGCGTGAACCCCGGTTTCGGGCACGGCCACGTGGAGTCTTGCGACACGGGCGGACCGTCGTCCAAGCACGGTATCTGGCACCAGGCCCTGGATCGGCTGCGCGGGCGGGCGGCGACGGCAAAGCTGCCGATCGTCGCCCTGCACGCGCACGTCGGAACCGGTCCCCAGATCCGCGAATTCGACCAGAACCTGCGACGCCTGGTGGACCTCCTCGGCGCGCAGCTCCACGAGTTCCCCGACGTCGAGGCGGTGAACCTGGGCGGCGGCATCCCTTACGCGTACCGCCCGGGCGCCGAGCGTTACGACCTGGCCGGTTTTCGCCGCCTGCTCGTCGAGGCGGCCGAGACGTTCGCGAAGTCGGCCGGCCGTCCGATCCGCGTCGAGATCGAGCCCGGACGCTACGCGGTCGCCGCGGCCGGCCTCTTGGTCTGCCGGGTGAAGGACATCAAGGAGACCGAGGCCAACACCAAAGGCTCGGGCCACCGCTTCATCATGGTGGACGCCGGTTTCAACGATCTGGTGCGGCCGGCGATGTACGGCGCTTACCACCACATCTCCATCGTCGGCCGCGGCGCTGCGCGAGCGCCCGAGCCGTTCGTCGTCGCCGGTCCGCTCTGCGAGAGCGGCGACGTCTTCACCCGCGACGACAAGGAGCTGCTCGACCCGCGCCAGCTGCCCCGCCCCGATCTGGGCGATCTGCTGGTGCTGCACGACGCGGGGGCCTACGGGGCGGCGATGAGCTCCAACTACGTGTCGCTGGGCCGCGCGCCGCAGATCTTCTGGGAAGATGGAAGCGCCACGCTCGTCGCCCGGCGAGAGACCATCGACGACGTCACGCGCGCCGAGTGCGACGAGAGACTATTCTAGTCGAAGTCGCTCGGCGCGGAGAGTGCGGCGCGCACCGCGGGGTCGATGGTTTCGATCGGGAGGCCGCGCCAGAAGACGTGCCACGCGGGAAAGCGGGCCAGGCCGTCGCACTGCTTGGCGTACCAGGCGGTGATCGCGTTTTCGGGGCGAGAGCGCCAGAAGAACGCCGGGTAGTCGCGGGTGACCAGTGACCAGATCTCGCCGCCCAGACCCTCGCCTTGCGCCTGGCGCTCGACCGCGAACTTCGTGAGGTAGGGGGCGACGGGCGTCTCCTCGATGACGGCGGCGCCGCGGTAGCTCTCCTCGACGAAGGTCCGCGAGACTTTGCGCGCGAAGAGCCCGTCGCCGACCGTGCGCCCGAACGCCGACGCGAAGAGCGCCCGCAGACGGGCCTGGTCGACGCCCTCCCATCCGCTGTGGGTTTCGATGCGCGAGCCCTTGCGGATCAGGGTCCCGGCGCCGTTGACCGTAAACAGCTCGCGCAGCAGCGCCAGTGGGTTCACGACGGTCGCGCTCAGCCGATGTGGAACCCGCTCGAGGAGCTGCTTCACCTGCCGGAGCAGCAACGCCTGGCCGCGCGACAGCACGCCGGGCGCCAGCAGCCGCTCGGTGTCAGTCGCCAGGCTCACCACCGACGGTGGGGGCCCCGCGGCCAGCACCAGGCCCGCCCGCCGGCTCAAGAACACCACCTTGCGCGTCTCGAGCGCGGTGGCGAGGGTCGCGAGCAGACGGAAGCGCGCGTCGATGGTCTGCGCCGCGCAGGCCTCGAGAGAGACGAGCGGAATCGCGCCCCGGGCGACGGCCGCCCCGATGGCCCGGATGGTCTCCGGACCGACCGCGACGTCGGCGCGAATGACGTCGCAGGGCACCTCGTCTTCGACCAGCCAGGCCGCGACCCGCGCCGCCTGCGCGTCGGCGTCCTTCGGTTCGAGCAGGCCCAGCAACACGACCGGCAGGAGGCCGAGGCCCGCCAGGATGCGCAGATCGAAGTGCACCGGATCGAGCGCGCTCTTCACGATCTGCGCGTTGGGCGCCAGGATCGCGAAGCTCTCCTTGCGCTGCGCGCGGAACAGGCGGAGATAGAGGTCGATGTCGGCTTTGGCGCCGACGCTCTCGAGGAAGCGCTGGACGATCTCCGCTTCCATCAGCGAAGCACCGCCGCGAAAACCGCGTGCGCGGCTTCCAGGTCGGCGATCGTGACGAACTCGTCGGCGGCGTGGGCCTGCGCGACGTCGCCGGGACCGAAGACGACGGCGTCGATCCCGCGCTCGGCAAAGCGTGCCGCCTCCGTCCAGAATCCCAGATCGACGGCGTCCTCGATGCGCCCGCCAAACAGCGGGGCGAACGCGGGGATGTCGCGGGTGGCGAAGGGCGGGCTCGACGTCACCACCTCCCAGACGATCGGGTGCGGCGCGGCGGCGACCCGCACGCGCCGCTCGGCCTCGGCGAACAGCTGCTCGACGCTGGCGCCGATCGCGCCGGGCGCCGGCCGCAGCGAGAACGAGAGGGTGGCCCGCGTCGGCACCACGTTGAACGCGATCCCGCCGTCGAGCGCCGCGACGTTGAGGTGGATTCCTTCGAAGCCGGCGGGGCCCTTCCCCTTGTGCTCGAGGCCCATCTCGTCGAGGGCCACCGCCGCCCGCGCCAGCACCGCCACCGGGTTGGTGAGCCCGTCGACGAGCGACGAGTGTCCGCCCGGTCCCTCCAGCGTCGCCGTCGCCGCGCCGATCCCGCGATGGCGGATCCCGACCCGGCAGCCGGTCGGCTCGCAGACGATCGCCCGCTCCAGCCCGCGGGCCGCCTCGCTGTCGAGGAACGCGCGGATGCAGCTGCCGCCCCGCTCCTCGTCGCCCGAGAAGAGCACGCCCACGGAGCGATTCACCGGCCCCGTCGCCAGCGCTTCGAGCACGCCGGCGATGGCGCCCTTGATGTCGCAGGTGCCGAGCCCGTGCAGACGATCGCCCCGGCGGACGAGCAGATGCGGCGGCGAGCTGTAGCCGCTGTTCGCCGGCACGGTATCGACGTGCGCGTTCAAGACCAACCGCGGAAGCTCCGTCCCGAACCGCGCGTAGACGTAGGCGTGGTCGCCGACCTCGACCTCGTCGACGGAACGCGCGCCGAGCGCGCCTAGCTCGACCGCCAGGCGGTGGCAGAGCGGGCGTTCCTCACCCTCCGGGTTCTGGGTATCGAACGAGACCAGCTCCGCCAGTCGATCCACGAGCGCCATCGCTGCGGTTATACAATGTCCCGCGCCCGTGTTGACCTCTGCCGCCCTCGTCGCGCTCGTGCTGGCCGAATCGGCCGCCACCGAGCCCACGGCGATCCCCCTGCCGCCGCGGCCGCATCTGGTGGCCACCCGCACCGCCCAGCCCCCCAAGATCGACGGACGTCTCGACGACGTCGCCTGGCGCGCCGCCCTCCCCGCGGACGGTTTCATGCAGCACTACCCCGACGAGGGCGCACCGCCCAGCGAGCACACGGAGGTGCGCGTCCTCTTCGACGACCGCAACCTCTACGTGGGCGTCGACTGCCCGCAGATCCATTCGCCCGTCATCAAGCGGCTGCAGCGGCGCGACGGATTCCTGCCCTCCGACGGCGTCTGGATCGACATCGACAGCCGCCGCGACGGCGTGAGCGCCTATCACTTCTCCATCAACGCCGCCGGCGCCCTGCTGGACGGGATCCACTACAACGACACGGCGTTCAGCGCGGACTGGGACGCCATCTGGGAAGCGAAGGTCGCCGACACCGATCGCGGTTACAGCGTCGAGTTCCGCATCCCCCTGTCCAGTCTCCGCTTCACCCTGCCGGTCAAGGACTGGGGGTTCCAGGTCAGCCGCGCCGTCGACGCGCGCCAGGAGACCGACGATTGGGCGTTCTACCCGCGCCGCGCCGCCAACTTCGTCCCCTACTTCGGCCGCCTCGACAACCTCACCGACCTGCCGGTGCCGCGCCGCCTCGAGCTGCGCCCGTTCCTGGTCGGGCGCCTCGAGAACCGCGCCGCCGACGCCGACACCGGCGCGCTCGAGCACGGCGTCCTGGGCGGCGGCTCGGCCGGGCTCGACGCCAAGGCGCACCTCACCAACCAGCTGACGCTGGATCTGACCTTGAATCCGGACTTCGGGCAGGTGGACGCCGACACCGTCATCTTGAACCTGTCGACGTTCGAGACCTTCTTCCCGGAGAAGCGTCCGTTTTTTCTGGAGGGGCTCGAAGTGTTCGCGACGCTCCGTCCGATTCTCTACACGCGTCGCATGGGCGGGCAGCCGGTGGTGCCGACCCTGGCCGGCGGCGAATCGCTGGTGGCCCGGCCCGAGCCCTCCAGGATCTACAGCGCCGCCAAGCTGTCGGGAACGCTGGGATCGCGCACCACGGTAGGCGTCATGTCGGCCCTGACCGGACAGAACGACGTCGAGGTACAGACGCCGGACGGTGCCCGCTTGCGACGGATCGTCGATCCGCTGACGATGTTCAACGTGGTGCGGGTGAAGCGGCCCGTCGCCGCCAACGCCGACGTCGGGTTGCTCGTGACCGCGACCAATCGCTTCGAAACGGCGACCGACACCGCCGGTCGCTGCCCCGTCACCCAGCTGCCGCCCGGCGCCGACGGCCGCTGCACGAACGACGCGTACGTCGCCAGCGTCGACGGACGATGGCGATCGAAGTCGGGTGACTACGCCGCCGCCTGGCAGGGGATCGGCAGCGCGCTGGCGCGCGGCCCCGCACGTGCCCAGCCCGACGGCATCCCGATAACGCCGGGCCACGTCGACGGCGGCGCGGCGCTCTACCTCGGCAAGGAAGGCGGCAGCCACTGGCTCTGGAACGGCTGGCAATATCTTTCGGGCCGCCAGCTCGAGTTCAACGATCTGGGCTACCTCGAGCGCAAGGACGACTATCAGGGCTACTTCAATCTCACCTACCGCACGCTGCAGCCCTGGCGGGCGACCCAGGAGACGCGCAGCGGCGTTCAGCTCAACCTGCGCGAGACGCTCGACGGCATCAACCTGTGGAATGAGCTGATCCTCAACACCTGGGTTTCGCTGCGAAGCTTCTGGGCGATCTACTTCGAGGTGCACGGCCGGGGGTCCTACTACGACGACCGCGAGATGGGGGACGGCTCGGCGCTCGAGCGCTCTGCCAACTTCGGCGCCTACGCCGCCGTATCGACCGACCCACGCCGGCGCGTCACGGGCTCCATCGGAACCGATCTCGATCGCCGGCACGGCGGCGCTCACTTCGACTTCACGACGACGGTCACGCTGCGGCTCCTGCCCCAGCTCGAGCTCAACCTGATCCCGACCGTCAGCTACGACACGGGCGCGCCCCGCTACATCGGGACCGATCCGAGCCCGATCGTCGTCGGCTCGCCGCCCGACTATCGCTTCGGCACGCAGACGGCTGCCAGCGTGGGCGCAACGCTGCGCGCGTCCTACACCTTCACGCCCGAGCTGTCGCTGCAGTTCTACACGCAGCTCTTCCTGGCCAGCGTGCACTACGGACCGTTCTTCGTCTTCCCCAAGACGGCGTTCCGAGAGCGCGTCAATCTGTCGGAGCTGATCTCGGCCGCCCCGCCGCCCACCAATCCCGACACCGAACAGGCGACCCTCAACGTCAACGTGGTGCTACGCTGGGAATACCGCCTCGGCTCGACGCTGTTCCTGGTCTACACGCGCGCCCAGACCCCGGCGCTCAGCGTCCCGCCCCTCGGTAGAGCCGGCTTCGAGCTCGCCCCCGTCTGGCAAGGCCACGCCGCCGACGACGTGGTCATGATCAAGCTGGCTTACTGGTTTGGCTGAGCTCCGCGCGACGTATTTGCGAGGGTGTCACAGCGCAAACGCCTCACGTTGAGACGCCGGCAGTTGAGAGATGGCGCGCCAGGCGGGGTTGCGGGCACCGGTGGGTTGGCATTGCGGGTGCAATCACCTGGGATGTGGTCGAACGAGGCCACACCAACCCGGAGGAGACCCCATGATTCGCAACACACTGTTCGGACTCTCGCTGCTCGCTCTCACGACTGGCTCGGCTTTCGCGGCGCCCGTCAAACACACCGGCAGCAAGCCGCGCGTCGTCGCGGAAGCCAAGACGCCGGCGCCCGCGGGCGACAGCGCCGCGGCGACTGACAAACCGGCCAAGAAGACCAAGAAGAGCGCCAAGAAGGCCAAGGGCGACGACGCCGCCAAGACCGAGGGTGGCAAAGAGATGAAGGCCGCCCCGGAGGCCAAGTAATCGCGACTAGACCGAAGATCCCTTCAGTCCATCACGGACCCGGGGCCGCCGCCGCAAGGTGACGGCCTCGGGCCGTTTTGCGCCAGGCCTTCCAGGCCAGCACCCCCAGCGCCAACGCCCAGGCGATCCAGATCAAGCTGCCCCAGTAGGGAAAGGTGAGGTGGCGCGCGCTGCGCGGGGTCAGCGCCGTCGGCAGCGCGTGGCGACGGTAGAGCGCCAGCACGTCCATCAAAATGGCCACCGTGCCGTGAACCAGGAAGCCGGCGTAGATGCTGCGCGTGCGCATCGCCAGTGAGCCGAGCACGACGCCAGCCACGACCGCCGCGCACGCCTCCAGGTACGGCTTTCCGTAGTGGATCATGCAGTAGGGCACCACCATCGACCAGATCGCGCCCGCCCCGAAGGCGCGCATCGCGCGCAGCCAGAAGCCGCGGAAGAAGATCTCGAGCGCGAAGAACTGGCCGATGTAGACCAGCTCCCAGACGGCGAAGTCGACCCAGGACCGCCCGGCCAGCTTGTACATGGGGTAGTAGTCGGCGAAGTCCGGCTGGCGACTGACGATCTGGAGCACCGGCACCATCACCGCCACGCAGAGCGCGTAGATCCAGGCGTGCGCCAGGAACCCGCCCGTACGCAGCCCGAAGTCCGCCAGCCGATCGCGGCGAAAGAACAGCGGCCAAACCGCCAGCGGGGCCAGGTAACCCCCGATCCGCGTCACCCCCCACCAGATACGCACGTAGAGCTCGTCGTAGACAACGGGGTTCACCAGGCCGTCCGGATGCGCGTGGGCGCGGCGCACCAGCAGGGGTCGCAGGACGCGGTCATAGAAATCCGGGCGGCCGTAGTATTCCTGCATCGTCAAGACCAGCGCGACCAGCGTGAGCGCGACCAACGGGCGATAGTCGGTCTCGGCGCGCGCCGCCAGATCGCGCCGCAAGACCAGCGCCTCGGCGTCCAGTTGCCGCCAGGTGTCGCGGAAGAACAGCCAGACGAGCGGGGCGATCATCGCCAGCAGTGGCAGCGGGATCACCCACTTGATCGCGGGGTTCTGGAGCCATTGCATGTGGAGGACGCCAGAAACAATCATATATTGCGCGCGTGAGCCCAGACAACGAAGACGGCGAGGCCTCGCCCGGCGGGACCGCAGCGACGGAGAAGGTCTCGAAGCTCGGGAAGTTCATCCAGACCTACCACGGCTTCTTGTCGAGCTTCGTCATAGGCGTGGCGGGACTGGTCGCGACGTCCATCTGGCAATACCGACAGTCGCAGATCGCGGCCCAGCAGGCGCACTCCGAACAGACGATCGCGCAGACCAAGGCGGAGAACGACTGGCGCATCGCGCGGGCCGAGATCCTCTCCAAGAACCTGAACGTGCTCTCCGCGCAGGGACCGGGCAGCGCCGATCAACGTTTCGGCGTGCTGCTGTCGCTCACGCGCGGCGCGATCATCGATCCCGAGCTGGCGGTCTCGTACGCGATGGAGCTGGGGAAGGACAACCCGACCTACATGCGCACGGTGCTGGAGGCGACCGGACAGAAGAACTACGAGCAGCTCGCGCAGGGCTTCAAGCTGACCTGCGTGCAGCGTTACGGCGTCGAGAAGGCGACCGAGCTTTGCAAGGACGACGCGCTGGCCGAACGATCGGACGCCATCGCGCAGGTGGTCCTCGACGAGATGGAGGCGACCAGAGCGGTGGGCGCGGCGCTCGCGAGCGGGCCCCTCGCGCTGCTCCACGAGGAGCGAGACGTTCAGGCGTCCCCCGGCAAGATGGCCTGGTTGTTCGAGCCCTACTTGCAGGATCTCTACGAACGCCGGCAGTGGCAGGAGATCCAGCGCTTCGAAAACTTCTCGGCCGGCGCGCGTCTGGTGGGCGCCCTGGTGCTCTCGACCGCGCGCACCGGTGAGATGGTGAGCCCCACCGAGGCCGCCGACCTCGATCGTTTTCACGCCGACCGTCGCAAGTGGCTGGCGTCGTATCTGCTCAGCGCCACCTGCGCGGCGGAATGCCGCGGCAAGCTGGTCGACGTCATGTTGAGCTCGTACGGCGAGGCGCAAGGCGACTACGACGAGCCCTTCCGGCGGCTCTTGTTGCAGTCGCGCGTCGAGGCGGCGCCCGCTTTCGCCCACCTGCACCCGCGGCTGCTCTGGTGCCAGGTGGACGCCGACGATCTGGCGCTGTTCCGCGATCGCGTGCTGGTCCCGGCGCTCGCGACGTCGCTCGCCGACCCCAAGACCGACCCGACCCTGGTCGAGGATCTGGTGGGCCTCGTCGCCCTCCTGCCGGAACCGGCCGCGACCAACGCGGCGGCGGCGGACGCCTGGAAGAAGACGGTGGGCGGTCTCGCGCACGCCGGCGAGCATCTGCAGCGCACGTTCAACGCGCGGCGGGGTGCTTCGGCCCACGAGCGCGCCAATCCGCCGCCGATGATCAAGAAGGTGAATTTTTGCAACGCGACGGCCACGGCGGCCCCGACGACGATCGTCCAACCGTGAGAGCGCCCGGCAACCGGATGCGGCTCCACATGAACGGCCAGCCGTGAGCGCGTCCCCAAGCCGCACGCTGCTCGACATGAACGGCTACCAGTGGACGGTGCTGTTCGCCGCCTGGCTGGGGTGGGGCTTCGACTGCTTCGACGGCCTGCTCTTCAATTACGTGGCGCCCAACTGCGTCCCGACGTTGCTGGGGTTGACCATCGGCTCGGCCGCCGCCAAGGCGGCGACGCTGCGTTGGGGCGGCGTCCTGACCTCGATCTTGCTGGTCGGGTGGGCGGTCGGCGGAATCTTGTTCGGCCAGGTCGCCGATCGAATCGGCCGCACGCGCACGCTGATGCTGACCATGTTGCTCTACGCGCTCGGCACTGCCTGCTGCGCGCTGGCGCCCAACATCTGGGCGCTCATCGCCTTCCGGGTGGTGGCGAGCCTCGGCATCGGCGGCGAATGGGCGGCCGGCGCCGCGATGGTCGCCGAGGTGGTCCCCGAACGCCGTCGCGTCGAGGCCGGCGCCCTGCTCTACACCTCCGCACCCGCGGGCCTGTTCCTGGCCACCTTCGCGAACTTCCAGATCGCGGGCGTCTTCTTCAAGAGCGCCCCCGAGACCTCCTGGCGCTACGTCTTTCTGTGCGGCCTGATCCCGGCGGCGGTGGCCTTCGTGGTTCGCCTGTTCGTGCGCGAGCCGGATCGCTGGAAGCAGACCGCCGCCGCGGGCGCGCGCCGCCCGCGCCTCGGCGAGCTCTTCACGCCCGAACATCGCGCGCTCACGGCCAGCGGCTTTGCCATGGCGCTCATCGCGCTCATCACCTGGTGGAGCATCAACGCCTTCATCCCGATCGTGTCGACGGGCCTGGCGCAGACCACGGCCAAGGCGCAAGGCTTCGCGAAACCCGCGACGCTGGCGCTGGTGGAGCACTGGAAGGCGCTGGCCACCAACGTCTTCAACCTGGGTGGCCTCATCGGCACGCTGCTGACGATCCCGGCCGCCAAGCTGATGGGCCGCCGCAAGATGTTCGCCATCTACTACGCGCTGTCGGGTGTCGCCGTGCTGGCGACCTTCGGGCTCGACCTGCCTCCCCTGCAGCGGCTCTACATGTACTTCTTCATCGGCGTGACGGTGTTCGGCGTCTTCGGCAGCTTCACCTACTACCTGCCCGAGCTCTTCCCGACGCGCCTGCGCGGCACCGGCGCCGGCTTCTGCTACAACGTCGGCCGCTTCATCGCCGCCGGCGGCCCTTTTCTGGTCGGCACCGTCGCCTCTCGCGGCGTCAACTCGCTGCAGACCGCCCTGCACGCGCTGTTCTGGGTCGGCGTAGTCCCGCTCTGCGGTGTGGCGCTGGCCCTCTCCCCGCTGGTCGTCGAGACCAGGGGCCGCGCACTGGCGTAATGATTCGACGCATCTCGGCAGCGGGTTAACCGGATAGACCGACCTGAGCTAGACTTCGCCGCACGGCGATCGGAGGCATTCGATGACGGCCCAGTGGTCCCGCTCCGCATTTTGGATGGCCCTCGGGGCGCTCGCTCTCTCTGCGGCTTGTGGCAGCAGCGACGGCGGCGGCGCCGCGGGCGGCGGCGGCACCTACTCGAACGCCGGCACGGATGGCAGCGCGGGCGGCGCACCTGGCGGAAGGAACGGAGCGGCCGGAAGCCGCGGCGCGACGGCGGGCACCAGCGGCTCCACGGCTGGCACCAGCGGCTCCACGGCTGGCACCAACGGCTCCACGGCTGGCACGGGCGGCGGGCGAGCGGGCACCACCGGCAGCGCGGGAGCCAACGGCGCCGCCGGGGCGACCGGCGGCGGCAGGGCGGGAGCCAACGGTGGTGGGCAAGGTGGAAAAGCGGGATCCGCCGGTAACGGCGCGGCTGGCTCGGGAGCGGCCGCGGGTCGAGGCGGCACGGCCGGCGCCGCCGCGGGCACGACCGGAACCGCAGGAACCAACGGCGCCGGTGGCAACGGTGGCAACGGTGGATCGGCCGGCGCTGGCCAGACGCCCTTCAAGGGTGTCGCCAACTCGCCATGCGCGGACCGCACCACGTTGAACGTCTCCTGGTACTACAACTGGGAGCAGACCGAGAACGAGGCCTGCACCAATGGCAAGGGCGGCGTCTTCGTTCCGATGATCTGGGGTCACACCGGCAGCGAGCAGAGCGCATCGGGCATCACCACCTCGATCTCGTCGTTCGTGAGCAAGGGCTACCCCTACGTGCTCGGTTTCAACGAGCCCGACAACAGCACCCAATCCAACATTCCGGTCGCCACCGCAGTCTCGCTCTGGCCATCCTTCCTCAACGCGGCGATCAAGACGGTCAGCCCGGCCGCGCAGGCCAACACCACCGGTCAGGCCTGGTTCACCACCTTCATCGGCGACGTGAACGCCAACAGCACCGGTCTGCGCACCGACGTCATCGGCCTGCACTGGTACGGTTGGAACGCCGGCTCCTGCGACGCCGCGGCGTCGCAGCTCAACGGCTACCTCAACTGGGCGGAGGGCTTCGCGGGCAACCGCCCGATCTGGCTCACCGAGTGGGGCTGTCTCCACGACAGCGCACCCGACGTGCAGACGGTGGTGAGCTTCTACGAGGGCGCCCTGGCCGTATTTGCCAAGCACCCGCGGGTCCAGCGCTACGCCTGGTACCCGTGGTCGACGAACCTCACGCTGGTCAACTCCGACGGCTCGCTGACCGCCCTCGGCACCGCCTACGCCGCCGCGCCCGCGTATCACTAGACGGGGTGCGGCTCGCTGCCGCTCGCGCACCCGGTCCCCCTCACTGCGCGCGGCGAAGCCGCGCTACGCTCGCCTGGCTCTCGGGCGCCAACCTAGAGCGACGGTTTACCCTTTTTTGACCATGTAGGTCAGCAGATCGACGCAACGGTGGCTGTAGCCCCACTCGTTGTCGTACCAGGAGACCAGCTTGAAGAAGTTGGAGTTGAGCTCGATGCCGCTGCTGGCGTCGAAGATGCTCGAGCGCTCGTCGTGGATGAAGTCGGTCGAGACCACCTCGTCCTCGGTGTACCCGAGGATGTCTTTCAGGTAGGTCTCGCTGGCGCGCTTCATGGCGGCGTTGATCTCCTTGAGGCTGGTCGCCTTCTCGGTCTTGAAGGTCAGATCGACGACCGACACCGTCGGCGTCGGCACGCGGAAGGCCATGCCGGAGAGCTTCCCCTTGACCGCCGGCAGCACCAGCGCGACCGCCTTGGCCGCGCCCGTCGTCGACGGGATGATGTTGATCGCCGCGCTGCGGCCGCCCTTCCAGTCCTTGCGCGACGGACCGTCGACGGTCTTCTGCGTCGCCGTGTAGCTGTGGATCGTCGTCATGAGGCCCTCGGTGAGGCCGAAGCCCTCCTTGAGCACGACGTGGACGACCGGCGCCAGGCAGTTGGTCGTGCAGCTCGCGTTCGAGACGATGTGGTGCTTGGCCGGGTCGTAGTTCTCGTGGTTGACGCCCATCACGACGGTGATGTCCTCGCCCTTGGCAGGCGCCGAGATGATCACCTTCTTGGCGCCGGCGGCCAGGTGGCCCTTGGCCTTCTCTGCCTCGGTGAAGAGGCCCGTCGACTCGATCACGTAGTCGATGTTCAGCGCCTTCCAGGGCAGGTCGGCCGGCGACTTGGCGCTCACGACGTGGATCTCCTTGCCGTCGACCACCAGCACGTCGTCGGCCTCCTTGTCGGAGCCCGATCGCTTCGAGCTGACGGTCCCCTCGAACTTCCGCTGGATGGAATCGTATTTCAGCAGGTAGGCCAGGTTGTCGGCCGGGACGATGTCGCCGACGGCGACCACCTCGACCTCCTTGCCGAAGAGGCCCTGCTCGTAGAGGGCGCGGAATACCAAGCGACCGATGCGACCGAAACCGTTGATGGCGACGCGAATGCTCATTGCGATCTCCCTGCTCGTGCTGGATGAATTGAAGCGCGCACTTTATATGACCCGCGAGGGCCGGCCAAGCAATCCCGTGGCTCCGGTCACTGACGCCGAAAGCCCCCAGCGCTAACATCGCAATCGGTGAGGTCTTTTCGAGGGGCGATGCGTCTGCTGGCGGTGGCGGCCCTGGGCGGCCAGCTGGCCGCGATCGCCGACGCCCTGTTCGTCGAGCACGTCACCTGCCCCGAGCATGGCGATCGAATCCACGTCACGGGGCACGGGCCCGCGCCCGCGGCCGAGAAGTGGGACGGCGCCCGCGCGGCGCTGGCTGGAACCGGCGACGACCACGATCAATGCCTCCTGGATGAAGACGGCGACCAGGCGCCCGCCGCCAATCCGCCGTCGCTGGCGCCCGCGCCCGCGATCGCGTCGGCGCTCCGTTTCGATCTTTCGGCGCCCGTCTTCACAGGCGCGCCCCTCTATCGCATCGCCCCCAAGAACTCCCCTCCAGAAAAACCGCTTCAGTCCTAGCTCACAGCGGTTTTCTCTCAGCGAGGAGTTCGTCATGAATCGATCCGTCTATCGTCTGGCCTTGATCTGTCTGGTCTCTTCCACCGCCGCGCTCGCTTCGGGCTGCGCCACCGTGGTCGAGGGGAACGAGAGCGCGCTTTTCTATTCGGCCGGGCACGGCCTCAGCAAAGACCCGGTGCCAAGCGGCTGGTACTGGCACCTGCCCTGGAACGACTACATCACCTACGATCTGCGCTGGACCTCGCACACCGAAGAGATCCACATCCATTCCAAGGATGGCTTGCACATGAACATCGACGTCGCGGTGGTGGTGCGGCCGGCCCCGCGGGAGATCTACGCGCTCGACACCGAGGTCGGCCCGAAGTTCTACGAGGCGGTCGTGAAGGCGGCGGTGTTCGCGGCGGCGCGCGACGCGTCCGGGCAGTTCGATCACATGCAGATCGCCACCCAGACGCACTCGCTCGAACGCGCGATCCACGACGCGCTGGTCGAGCACCTCAAGGGCAAGCACATCGAGCTGTCGGAGGTCGCCATCCAGCACTTCGATCTGCCGCCCGAGGTCGAGATCGCGGTCAACCGCAAGGCGAGCGAGGGGCAGCTGGTGAGCGCGAAGGAGGTCGAGCTGACGCTGGCGCAACGCGAGGCCAAGATCACCGTGGAGAAGAAGCGGGGCGTGCTGGAGGCCGAGGGGGTCGAACGTTCATTGCGCGCCGAGCAGCAGCTGGCCGAGAACACCGCTCAGATCAAGATCGAGGAGGAGAAGCGAAAGTCGCAGCTGTCCAAGGCGCAGACCGAGGCCGAGGCGATCAAGATCCGCGCCGAGGCCGACGCGCACGCGATCCGGGTGCGCGCCGACGCCGACCGATCGCGCATCGCGGCCGCGTCGCAGAACCTGTCCCCCAACTACGTGCGCATCCAGGCGCTTCAGGCGCTCTCCACCGCGATCGGATCGGGCGACAACAACGTGATGGTCCTACCGGTCGGCAAGGACGGCCTGCCCGCATACTTCGCGCCGTTCCTGAATCCCTTCAGCAACTTCATGGGCGCGCTGTCCGGTGCGAACGGCGGACACGGCAAATCCGAAGGGAAGCTCTAGGCGGGCGTTGCCGTAAGGCAACGGCGAGCGAAGCGAACCATGCCCGACGCCGTGCCGCCCGGAGGCGGCCTAGCGCCGCAGCAGCATCACGGTCGCGCCCGCGCCGCCGTCGCCCGGGCGCGCCGAGGCAAACGCCATCACGCCGGCCCGCGACGCGGCCGGGCTCTGCAGCCATTGCCAGATCGCGGGCCGCAGCACCGGACCGCCCGCCTCCGAGTTGTGGCCGCGCCCGTGAATGACCAGCGCCGTCCTGGCGCCGCGGGCGCGCGCCGCGGCGACGAACCGTTCGACCCCGTGCACCGCTTCGTCGCGGAGGCGGCCGTGTAAATCGAGCCGCGCCTTCACCGGGGGCTCACCGTTCCGAAGCGCGCGCAGGATCTTCACGCTCACCTCGGGCGCGCGACCGGTGATCGTGTCGCCACTCTCCTCGACCACGAAGGGCGGCGCGTCCACCGCCGTCAGAGCTTGCGAAAGGTGTCGATCACCCGGTGGATGACCTTGCCGTTCGGATCGTGCCGCGCGCGATCGATCACACCGATCATCGTCAGCTTCGAGTGGAAGGCGACGCCGGTGTGCCCGCCCTCGCGCCCCCATTGTTCGAGCAGCCCCGCTTGCCCGCGGCCGAGCGCCTCCTGGTCGTGGTACTCGCACACGATCGTGTCGATGGTCTGCACCCGCCCCTGCTCGCAGTAGGACGCGCCGTACGGGACCGGCTGGAGCGCGGCGAAGCCCTCCGGCGCGAGCCCCGCTCCCCGCCATGCGTTCTCGACGGCGTCGGTGTGGGGCGTGCCGTCGACATGCTGAGCGGGCGCAGCCGGGGCCGGTGCCGCGGGGGTACCGGGCGCGGGCGCTCCCGGCGCGGGCGCTCCGGCAGGAGGCGCGGCGCTCTTGTGGCAACCCGCCAAGATCAGGAATCCAACCACCAAACAGCCGGCCAGCTCCAAGCGATCACGCTTCATGGACATCCCGATCCGCCGCAGCCTCAACGGTGAAATCCATTGCCGTGGGCCGCCGGGCGTTGCCCCCCGCCACCTCCACCGTGCCAGCCGCCGCCCGCAGGCGCCGGCGGCGGGCCGCCGTGTCCCCCGTTGTTCACGACTCCCGCGGGCTGGCCTCGGCCGCCGCCCCGGTCGGGAGGGGGACCGCCGTGCCAGCCGCCGCCTCGTTCGGGCCCCGAACCGCCGTGCCAGCCGCCGCCTCGTTCGGGCCCCGAGCCGCCGTGCCAGCCGCCGCCCCGATCGGGGGGCGGGCCGCCGTGCCAGCCGCCGCCCCGGTCGGGGGGACCCCCGTGTGGGCCGTGTCCTCCGTGCTCGCGCTCCCAGCCATGGTGCTCTTGCTCGCGCCGCATCTCCTGTTCGCGGTGCTCGCGCATGACCATCTCGCGATGTTCGAAGCGGGGCTCCGGTCCACCCATGCGCATCCCGGGTCCCCCCGGACCGCCGTGCCAACCGCCACCGACGAAGATCTCGCCGCGGAAGGCAGGCGGCGCGATCCGCACGTCGATGACCGGCCGCTCGTAGACCAGAGGCGTATAGAAGTCGTTGATCACCACGAACCGTGGCTCGTCGCTGTAATAGACCGGATCGTAAGCGCCGACGTACCAGTAGGCGCCCCCGCGCATCTCGAACTGCGCCTGCGGCGGCGGTGCGTACCAGTGATAGTGCGGCCCCCGGATGTAGCAGTAGGCCGGTCCGCCGAATTGCACCTCCGCGTCGGTGATCGGATGCGGCCCGTAGAACGAATACCGTGGCCCGTCGTAGTCGAATGGGGTCGGATCCCCGACGAAGTAATACTGCCCGTTCACCTGCCGGTAGAGCCGCGGATCGGAGGGCGGATAGTCGTGAAAGTGGGGGACGTCGATGTCGCAGAATCCGTGGCCGACGCGCTTGGGGAGCGGGTGCCTCGACATGTACTGGACCATCTCCGCGTGGGCCGCGCTCGCGACGCCGGCGAAGGCAGCCAGAAAGACAGAAACAGCTAGGGTTCGACGCATCACGTCTCCTTTCCGGGTCGGCGATCATACGCGATCCGGCCGTCGGGGATACGGCCGGGCATCCAAAACCCGCAATGGTGTATGCGCGGATACCAGTTGCGAACCGTCTTGATTCCAAAGACCCAATCACGCACGGTGAAGGTGGTTCTCACGTGGAGGGGGCGATGGTGCAAAAGAAGGTTCTGCTGGTCGAAGACGATCTGGAAATTCGGGACGTTCTTCAGGATCTTCTGGAGGCCGAAGGTTACGACGTCATCCCCGCCAGCCACGGACGACAGGCGCTCGACTATCTCATCGGCGCGCCCGCGGATGCCCTTCCGGATCTGGTGGTCCTCGATCTCCTGATTCCTCTGGTCGACGGGGCGGAGGTGCTGGCGACGATGAAGCGCACCCCGAACCTCGCGCCGATCCCGGTCGTCGTGCTCAGCGCCGTCGCGCGCGAGCGCCCGATCGGGGCAGACGCTTTTCTCCCCAAGCCGATCCCTCTGCAGGCGCTGTTCGACACGATCCGCAGCTTCGTCGGAGCGGGTCCCGCGCCCGAGCTCGCGTCGGTCTAGATGGGAACCCTGGGAGGGTTCCCATACCCTCCCGCGATGGGCTCGGGTCGGCAAAGCCACCCCTCCCCCGACGCGATCTAGATTCTCTAGCGTTCGAGGCGAGTGGGGGCGGCGCCCTCGTAGCCGGCCGGGTTCGGGACGGGCGCCGGCGCGCGTTCGCCAGCAGAGGCCAGCTCCGGAAGCGCCGTGGCCGGCTGGAGACTCGCCGACAGGACGTCCTCCTTTTCAATGACCGGCTGGTCCTTGGTGGCGATCTCGCAGCTCTGGCGAATCGTGCGGGCGCGCCCGATCTCGCCCAGGCGGTAGTAAGCGATGACCCGCCAGAAGCAGGCCTCCGCGTCGGCGCGAGAATCGAATCCGCGCAGGTGGAACAGCACCGTTTGCCAGCGATCGTCCTGTTGCGGATCCCGCGCCGCTCTCTCCGCGTCGTCGAGTTGATCGCGTCGATTCTGCGCGAGCGCTTTGCGCGCGGCGGCCGCGTGGCTCGGAAACGGCGTGATCTCCACGTTGTCGTTGATGGTGTGGGCCTGCTCGCGCGCCGCCCTCAGCCGCGCCGCGCGCGAGAGCTTGGCGCGGCCGGGTGGCGACTTGGCGGCCTCCGTCTGCTGGTTCGTGGTGGTGACCTTCTTGCGTTTCTTGACCGCCATCGCCTTGGTGGTCTTGCGGGTCACCGCCTTGTCGGCTGGTCTCGGCTCCTCGCCGGAAGCGGCGCCGGCACCCTCGATCGCGTGCGCCTCCATCGGCGCCAGCGCGAAACCAAAGGCGACCAGCATCGAAAGCAACCGTCCTACCCAGCGCGGTCGACTCATGCCGGGGAGCCTATCCGTTCGGTGGGTTTGCTGCAAAACCGCATTTCGCACCGCGGCGCGTGGTGTTGACCTCTGCCGCCCTTTTGGCCGGCTCGATCCGGAGGTCACCCGGGGGTAGGATGATCCGGCTCTGCTTGGTGACATGATTCAACCCTGGCGAAACGCCCACCTCCGACTGGTCACGCCGGCTCCGGGCGAGTCCGACGCCGCGGCAGACGTGGACCTGGCGCGGGCGCTCATTGCCGGAGCGGCGCGGGCGCCCGAGCTGGCGTGGGATCGATATGCGCCGCTCGTTCACGGAATCGTGAGCCGGGCGCTTGGCCCCGACGCCGAAGTGGAAGACGTCACCCAGGAGATCTTCTACCGCCTGTTTTCGCGCATCCGCACGCTGCGCAAGCCAGAAGCGCTGAGAAGCTTCGTCGTCTCCTTCGCGGTGCGCATCGTCAAGTGGGAGCTGCGGCGGCGGCGCGCACGGCGCTGGCTCACCCTCTCCGAGACCGGCGAGGTTCCGGACGACCAGCTCCTGTTCATGAGCGTGGAGAACCGCTACGCCCTCCAGCGGCTCTACGGTCTGCTCAACAAGCTCAGCACGCGCGAGCGGCTGGTGCTGGTGCTGCGGCACGTGGAAGGGATGACGCTGGAGGAGATCGCCGAGGCGATGAAGATCTCGCTGGCGACGGTCAAGCGGGCGTTGCGGCGTGCCTCGACGCGCCTGTCGGAGATGGTCGACGCCGACGTCAAGCTACGCCGGCCGATCGTCAAGCGCGCGGGGAGGCCTGGCAAGTGAGCGGCCGGGGACGCGACCGGGACGGTGCCGGGCGCGAAATGAGCGGCGCCAGCCCGGAGGCCGTCGAGCTCGGGCCCGGCGCGCTCGCGCTGACGGAGCTGGCCCGCAAGAGCGTCGGCCAGCTGTCTGCCGCCGAGCAGGCGCGGGGACGCGACATATTGCGCGCGCGCCTGGCTCTCGGCCGCTGGCGGGCCGGGCGACCGCTCGCGTACGTTCTGCTGGGAGCGGCGGCGGCGACCGCGGTGGTCGCGGTCATGTCGCGGGCCCGGAGCCGGGAGGAGCTGGCGCCGCCGCTCGCGTTCGGGGTCGAAGGGGGCGCACTCGGCCCCGGGGGCGTCATCGAGCCGCGCGGGGACTCGGAGCCTGCGTTGCGCTTCGTCGACGGCACGGTCATCACGCTGGCGCGCGGGACGAAGGGGCGCCTCGACACCGTCGATGGCCGGGGCGCGCACCTGTCGATCTCCGACGGAACCGCCACGGTCAACGTCGTTCCAAAGGCGCACGCGCGCTGGCGGATCGACGCCGGCCCGTTCGTCATCCACGTGCACGGAACGGTGTTCACGGCGGCCTGGAACGAAGCGGACGGCCGGCTCGACGTCCGGCTCGAGCGGGGCCTGGTGTCGGTCGAAGGCCCTCTCGGTGGCGGCCCGATTGCGCTGCACGCTGGTCAACGCCTGACGGTGGTGCCGAGGCAGTCGCGCGTACTGCTGCGCGGTCTCGACGATCGAGACGATGACGTCGGGTCCGCCGAGGCGCCCGCTCTTCCAGCCGAGCCGCCCAGGACTCCGGCGGTTTCCCTGGAGCGCCCCGCGCCCCCGCCGGTCTCGGGCGCACCGGCGCGGGCCGCCGCACGGCCGGCGAGAAATGGGCGTGCCTGGAGCGCGGCGCTCGCCGCGGGAGACTTCGCGGCCATCGTCGACGACGCCGAGCGCGACCTCCCGCTTGCGCTTCGCTCGTCGAGCTCGGACGATCTCGCGGCCCTGGCCGACGCGGCCCGCTACCGGCGCCGCGACGATCTCGCCGAGCGCGCGCTGGCCGCGCAGCGACGGCGCTTCCCGAGCTCGTCCCGCGCGGCGGACGCCGCCTTCTTCCTGGGACGCATCGACGAAAACGACGGGGGCGGCCTGGTCCACGCCTTGGGCTGGTACGATCGTTATCTCGACGAGGCCCCGAACGGCTCTTACGTCGCCGAGGCGCTGGGCCGCAAGATGGTCGCCCTCCGCCAGCTCTACGGCAGCGCGGCGGCACGCGGTGTAGCCGATGAATACGTTCGCCGTTTCCCGCGCGGCAGCTACGCTGGAGCCGCGCGCGCGCTGCGCGGCGAACGGTGATCTCGCGCAAGGGTCGCGTATGGGCCCGGGCGGCCGCCCTGTGGGCGTTGATCTTCAATGCCGGCCTGGTAGGGGCGGCCGCGCAGCCGCTCCCCAAGGTGATCTTGGTTCGCCCACCGGCCGCACCGGCCTCGGTGACCGAGGCGCTGGTTCGCCTGCGCGGTGAGCTGATCGCCGCGGGGTTCGACGCCGAGGTGATCGAGCTGCCGCTGGGGGCCGATGTGCGGGCGTCGCTCGAACGGGCTTCGCCGGCGTCGACCGGCGCGGCAACCGCGCTGGTGGCGGTCATCGCGAGCGCCGATCCCCGGAGCGCCGAGCTGTGGGTCATCGATCGGGTGACCGGCAAGACCGTGGTGCGGCGGGTGAACGCCGGGGCGACCGACGCCTCCCGCATGGCGGAGGTGCTCTCGGTCCGAGCGGTCGAGCTCTTGCGCGCCAGCTTTCTCGAGCTGGCGATCTCGGGGCGCCCGATCGCGGAGGCGCCCGTGCAAAGCGAACGGGTCGTCGAGAACTGGGCCGTCCAGACGCTGGAGGAGCCCGACTGGACCTGGGCGGTCGAAGCCGGCGGTGGAACCGCCGCCGCCATCGACGGCGTCTGGAACGCGATCATCTCCGTCGCGCGTCTGGAGCGTGCCCTCGGTCCACGCCTGTGCGTCCGCGCGACCTTCGAGGGCCTGGGGACCGATGCGCGGGTCGCGACGACGGGCGGCTACGCGGATGTGACACAGACCGTCCTGCTGGCCGAAGGCGTCGTTCGATTCAGGCGTGGCCGGCGCATCGAACCGCTGATCTCGGTCGGCGCCGGCGCGCTCCGGCTGGCGGCCGACGGGCACGAGTCGGCACCCTACCAGGGCGAAAGTGGCGTGCGCTGGGCGGCGGCGGCGGACCTCGGCATCGGCCTGCGTGTGCCGCTGCGCCGGCGCCGCTTCGAGATCGGGATCGAGGCGCACGCGCTGGTCGCCCAGCCCTATCCGACGGTCCGCTTCTTCGAGACCGAGGTGACGCGCGCGGGCCGGCCGTCGGTCATCGGCAGCCTGACTCTGCTGGGGGGAATCTGAGATGGCCGCGCGACGCCGCCCGGGGATGTGGTGGGCCGCCGCGGTGACCGGCCTTGCCCTCGGTTGCACGGCCGGACCGATCGACGTCGCCACCTCGTCGTCCGGCGGCCTGACCGCCGGCCTGGTCGGACACTGGAAGTTCGACGAAGGCGTCGGGCCATTCGCGGGCGACAGCTCGGGCAACGACCGGACCGGATCGATCTTCGGCCCCGGCTGGAGCTGGATCCCGGGAAGGTTCGGCTCGGCCCTGCACTTCTCCAGCGGCGATGAGGTCAGCGTCCTGGGCCTGCCGCAAGCGACCGAGAGTTACAGCGTCTCGGCCTGGCTGCTGGTCGCGTCGAGCGAGCTCGGCTCACCCTTCTCGAGCTTGCTCAACACCGAGATCATCGGCGGCGGGTGGGCGCTGTACGCGACGCTCGCGCCTGGATATACGAGCTACGACTTCCGCTACTGGATCGGCGGGCCGGCCCAATATGAGCTCGCCTCCTGTTACTGCTTGATCCCGGACGCCTGGGTGCACGTGGCGGCGGTGAAAGACGCAACGACCTCTTCGCTGACCTTGTACGTGAACGGGATCGCCAAGAACGTCTCGAGCACCATCAGCGCCATCACCCCCGGCGCGGGGACACTCACCATCGCGCGCCAGCAAGCGCCGGGGTTCGGGTTGACGGGCGCGCTCGACGACGTCGCCATCTATGACCGGGCGCTGGTCCCCGAAGAAGTCGCCGAGCTGGCCCAAGCGCCTGCACCCGACCCGCAGTAGCACGTCAGGGTGACGAGGCCTCGACTAGGCTCGGGCCAGCGCCGCGAACCCCGAGAAGAACTGGCGCAGCTTTTCTTTGCGCGCCTCTGGCACGTAGTCGAAGTTGGTCCCCCGATCCACCACCTCCCAAAAATCCTTGGAGGTGATCGCCAGCATCTCGTCGCGGATCGAGCGCAGCCGCTCCGCCGATTCGTTGGCCATGTCGTCGAAGATCGCGCGCGCGCGCGCGGCCTCGCCGCTCATCAGATAGTACGACGCCAGCTTGGCTTGCGCCTTGCGGACGCCGCGCAGCGCCCGCTCCTCGGCCTGATTCTCCGGCTCCTTGTCGACCTCGAGAAAGATGGCCAGCAGGCGATCGTGGCACCCGGCGCGGCGGGCGCTGGCGACCTCGCAGAGCGCGCAGAGATCGTAAGCCACCGTCTCGGTGACGAACCCCATTCCGCTGCTATGCGCCAGCCGCGCGTAGTACTTGAAGTGGCCGGCGATCTCGATGACCGTCGCCAGCGTCCAGCCGTCGGCCGCCGCCGGCGCCGCCAGCAGCGCTTCGGTGAGCTGGCGGTACTGGTTGAGCACATTGTAGGCGGTGCGCACGTCGCGGGCGTTGAGGGCCGCGCGCAGGTAGGTGTTCATGAATTTCACGGTCAGGGAGAACACCTCGCGGTTCGCCGCGGCGAGCGCGGCCTCTCCCACGTAGCGGGTGTCGATCGCGACGACGTGGGCCATCTCCGGCATGCTGTCCAGCGCGGCGCCGAACACCTCGCGGATCTGGCGCAGCCCCTTCCACTCGAGCCAGGTGCGGTTGCGCCCCAGATCGTCGAGCGAGTCCGCCGCCAGCGCGACGAAGTCGGGATCCGCGCGCAGCGGCGCGCCGATCGAGAACCACTCCGGCTCCAGCGCGGCCTTGCGATCCTGATAGTCGACCAGCAGCCGCCGCAGGGCCGCCGAGGCGTCGGAGGCGATCACTTTGTCCTTCTGACCGAGCGCGTTCACCGCGATGTCGGCCAGGTGGGCGAGACCACTCACCGCCTGGGCCTGGCGATCGGTGACGGTACCCGCCCTCTTCTTCCCGTCGCGCGCGGTGGCACGCTCGAGCGTCTGCACACCGATGCGCGCGATGACCTTCTCGGGATCGAGGAAGTCGAACACATAGGCGAAATAGGGAACCAGGATCAGCAGGCTCCCCGACGACATGAGCACGGTCGCGGTGATCGTGGCCTGGGGGACGAAGTCGCCGCGGACGACGAAGCTCACCCAGACCGACTCGACGCAGGCGATGACGAAGAATCCCATCACGCCCAGGTTGATCTTGTCTCGAAAGAACAGGTCCGCGACGCGCGACGTATAGCGGGTCGCCGCCAGCTGGACGACGATCGAGACCACGGTGATGGCGATGCCGAGGACCGCGGCGATGACCTGCGACAGGCTCCCCAGCGCGTTCTGCATGGTGAAGGCGTCGTAGTTGAAGATCTGTCGGAGCGGGCCTTCCTTGTGGTGCGCGGTCGCGGCGTCGATCACGAAGTAGTCGAGCAGCCAGAAGGCGGCGAACACGCAGACCGCCAGCGCGGCCAGGGCCGCCAGCGTGAGGAGCGACCGGCGGCGCTGGCGCTGGCGCGGTGCGTGGGGCGGCATGGGCCGGCATGTTACCCTAGAGCCCATGTCGGTAGGTCCCCGCTCGGCCGTCGAGGGCGCCCTGCTGCTCGCGATCGACGTCGGCAACACGAACATCTCCCTGGGGCTGTTCGAGCGCGACCGGGCGCGGCCCCGGACGCTGCGGGCGGACTGGCGTCTCGAGACCCGATCGGGGCGCACCGCCGACGAATACGCGGCGCTCCTGGGTGAGCTGTTCCGCTACGCGGGCCTGGACTTCGCCCGGGTGAAAGCGGCGGCCATCTCGTCGGTCGTGCCGCCGGTGCTGGCACCCGTGGAACGATTCTGTCGCCAGTACCTCGGCATCGAGCCCCTCATCGTGGGTCCGGGTACCAAGACCGGCGTGCCGATCCTCTACGAAAATCCGCGCGAGGTCGGCGCCGATCGCATCGTCAATGCGGTGGCCGCCTTCGAACGCTGGCCCGAAGGGGCGATCGTGGTCGACTTCGGCACCGCGACGACCTTCGACGTGATCACGCCGCGCGGCGAATATGCCGGGGGCGTCATCGCGCCGGGGCTGGCGATCTCGGCCGACGGGCTCTACCAGGCGACCGCCAAGCTGCCGCGCGTGGAGATCGCCCGACCGGCCTCGGTCATCGGCCGCAACACCGTGGCGAGCATGCAGGCGGGTCTGGTCTTCGGCTACGCCGGTCTGGTCGACGCCATCGTCGAGCGCATCCGCGGCGAGATCGACTTTTCGCCCCACGTCGTGGGCACGGGCGGACTGGCGCCCCTCATCGCGCGTGAGACGCGGACCCTGCAAGAGTGCGACGACATGTTGACGCTGCAGGGCCTGGCGATCATCTACGATCGAAATAGATGACGACGGTGGCGCCACGCGAATCGCTTCTGGGACTGCCCGGGCGGATCGGCCAGCTGTGTACGGCGCCCCGCGCGGCGATGGCGCGCATCGACGCGCAGGGGGGCGGCCTGCGCGATGCGCTCTGGTTGGTCCTGTTCGGGGTGGTCGCGTTTCGCCTTCCCGAGCTTCTGCGGATGCTGCTCGCGATCGGCAGCCCGACCTCCGGTGCGGTCATGCGCCTCGTCGGTCTGTTCGCGGACGAGGCGCGAGAGGCGGCCTGGGTGGTGCTGCCGGCGGCGGTGATCGTGACGGCTCTGGCCGGCGCGCGGCGGGACGCGTCGCGCGATCTCGATCTGGGCGCGGCCTGCTATGCGCCCTACTTCGCGTTGCGCGGCGTCGGCCAGACGCTGACGGGCCTGGCCGGCGCGCGGGTTCTGCCGGAGCTGGTCATCCAGGGAATCGCCGGTGCCGGCGCGGCGCTGGTGCTCGTCGCCGCGATCCGCACGGCGCGGGCCCGGCCAGTGGCTCGGTCCGCGGCTTCGGGGGCGCAGCCGGCGCCGACGCCGAATACCGGGCCGGAAACCTGGGAGCCGGCGCCAAACGCCCGAGCTCGGTTGGTCGGCGGCGGACTGGTGGCGCTGGCCCTCGTCGCCGTGGCGGCGAATGCGGTCTGGTCGGCCCGCCACCTCGAGGCGCTGCGACCGATGCAGCGGGGCGAGGCCGCCCCGGAGTTCGTGCTCCCGCGCATCGACGCGACGCCGGGCACGCTGGCGATGACCAGCTTGCGCGGACAGGTGGTGGTGCTCGACTTCTGGGCGACCTGGTGTCCTCCCTGCATCGCCATGCTGCCGGTGCTCGAAGCCGCCCACCGCGTCTGGACCCCGCAGGGCGTGACGTTCGTCGGAATCAATTCGGATGGCGGAGGAGCAGCCCTCGACGAGATCAAAGGTTTTCTGATCGAGCACCCGATTCCGTACCCGGTGGTGCTGGACCAGGGCCAGGTCGGCGGCCTCTACAAGGTCGAGGCGCTCCCGACCCTGGTGGTGGTCGGACGCGACGGCCGCATCCGCAAGAGCTTCGTCGGCTACACCAGCGAGCGAGCGCTCGACAGCGCCCTCCGCGACGCCGTTGCGGCGCCCTAAACCTCCGGCCGGCCGGCTTTTTCTTCGGTGAAGTAGGCGCTGCGGTGGCGCGCGTTGGGCAGGTGGCTGTCCCAGCAGGCCGCCGAGCAGAACACCAGCTTCACCCGGCCGGCGTTGCAGGTGCTGACCGAGCACTTGATCAACTTGCCACCCACGGCGATCGGCTTGCGGCACATCGAACAGACAAAAGTGGGGGCCGGCGACATGTGACGCTAACGTACCGGAAGCCGCGCCGGCGTTGCTATAAAATCAGCGCGGCGTGCGTCTCCCGGGCTATGTGATGGCCGAGCTGATCGTCGCCGGCGCTCTGACCGCCGGTGGCGGCGCGGGCGTCGTCTACGGCGTTCGCCACGTGCGCGCGACGCTGGCGGCCCATTCCGTGGCGGCCACGGCGGCCAGCTCGGGTCCGCTGCCGGCGCGTGACGATCTGTCGAATTTGCCGGACCTGCGGGTCGGGCTCGAATCGTCGGGAACGTTCCTGGGGATGTCCGACGAGCTCTTGCTGGCCCGGGTCCGCACGCAACCCATCGTCCGCTTCAAGCTCAATCACGGGGGCTCGTCGATCTCGTTCCGGGTCGAGTTCGCGGACGGATCTCGCGCGGCCTGGAAGCCGACCCAGACCAACAGCCAGACCGTTCCGCGCAAGGAGATCGCCGCCTACCGCCTCAACCGCCTGCTCGGGCTCAACGCGGTGCCGCCGGCGGCGCCGCGCGCAGTGTCGCGCGACGAGCTCTTCAGCCACCTCCACCCGGACAGCCTGGAGTCGCTGCCCCGCATCAAGGCCGAGACCATCTTCGGGTCGAACGGAGAAACCCTCGGCACGGCGTCGTACTGGATCCCGGTCATCAAGGACTCCGGTTTCGACAAGCCCGACGGACAGAAGCAGGTCCAGGCGTGGCTCTCTCAGGGCGAGCCGCTTCCCGAGCAGGCGTCGATGGCGCGGCAGGTCTCCGATCTGATCGTCTTCGACTTTCTGACCTCCAATCCGGATCGCTATTCCGGTGGAAACATGAAGATGTCGCCGGACGGCACCCAGCTCTTCTACATGGACAACACGATGTCGTTCTTCGTCGATCCCGAGGGGCCGGCCAAGAACCGCGAGGTGCTGCTGCGGACCCAGCGCTTTTCGCGCGGGCTCTACGAGGCGCTCGATCGCGTGACCGCGCCGACCCTGGAGCGCGCGCTCGCCCAGGAGGCGGGCGCGCCCTACGAGATCCTGACCCCCGCCGAGATTGCCGGCGTGGTGGGGCGGCGGCTGGTCGTCCATCAGTATATCGACAGCCTCATCGCGCAGTTCGGAGCCCGCAACGTCCTGGTGTTTCCCTGAAGAACCCCAGCCTCTGATCGGGATTCCACCTGTCGCCGCGTCGGCGCAACGGCCACATGCTAGGCTTGCCCGCTTTCCGGAGCAGAACGTCATTCCATGAACGTGCATTTCGTATCCCTCGGCTGTCCCAAGAACCGCGTCGACACCGAGGTGATGCTCGGACACACGGAAGAGGCGGGTCACCAGCTGGTGGCAGCCCCCGAGACGGCCGAGGTCATCGTCGTCAACACCTGCGGCTTCATCGGCGAAGCCAAGCAGGAGTCGATCGACGCGATATTAGAAATGGCCCGTCACAAACAGGCGGGGACCTGCAAGCGGCTGGTGGTCGCCGGCTGCCTGTCGCAACGCTATCCCAAAGAGCTGGCCGCCGAGATGCCGGAGGTCGATCAATTTCTGGGCACCGACGAGGTCGGCGCCATTGCCAAGGCCATCTCGGGCAACATCGCGCGCCTGAGCGTGGTCGATACGCCCGCCTATCTCTACGACGACGCGGCGCCGCGCCGTCGCTCGCAGGCTCCGCACAGCGCCTACGTCAAGATCGCGGAAGGCTGCGATCGCCCCTGCGCCTTTTGCATCATCCCCAAGCTGCGCGGGCCGCAGCGCAGCCGCGCGCCCGAGTCGGTGGTGCGCGAAGCGCGCGAACTGGCGGCGGGCGGCACGCGCGAGATCTGTCTGGTCGCACAGGATCTCACCACCTACGGAACGGACTTGCCTGACGCGGATTCCGCCAACGCCCCCCGGCTCGCCACGCTGCTGCGCGCGCTGGCCGGGATCGAGGCGCTCGGCTGGATTCGCCTGCACTACGCCTACCCGACCGCCTGCACCGACGAGCTGCTCGACGTGATCGGCGGCGAAACGCGCGTCGCCAAATATCTCGACGTCCCGATCCAGCACGTCGACAGCGGCGTGCTCAAGGCGATGCGCCGCGGGTACGGCGAACGCCAGGTGCGCGATCTGGTGGCGCGCTTTCGGCAGCGCGTCCCGAACGGCACCTTCCGAACCACCTTCATCGCGGGCCACCCCGGCGAGACCGACGCCGCCTTCCAGAGCCTGTGCGATTTCGTGCGCGAGGCCGACCTCGACCACGTCGGCATCTTCAACTTCTCGCGCGAAGAGGGGACCGTCTCCGGCATGCTCCCCAAGCGCGTGCCGCAGAAGGAGATCGACGCCCGTCGCCGGGAGCTGCTGCGGATCCAGCGTGAGGTCTCGAAGAAGAAGCTGCGCGCCATGCGCGACCGGACCTTGCGGGTCCTGGTGGAAGGCGCGTCCGACGAATCGGAGTATCTGCTGATGGGCCGCCACGAAGGTCAGGCGCCCGAGATCGATGGCCAGGTGTACCTCTCCCTGTCGCCCGACGCGTCGGCCCCGGCGGCGGGAACGTTCGTCGCGGCGCGCGTCACGCACTCGGCCGAGTACGATCTCGCGGCTGAAATCATCAACTAGGCGAACGGCGGATGGACCCGGCGGCGCGCGAGCGCTATCGAAAGCGCCTCCTCGAGCTCAAGGCCGAGATGCTGAGCGAGGGCGACATCGAGATCGAGCCCGGCCGTCAGGACCCGACGGCCATCACCGTCGACGACGACGCGCAGCCCTTGGTCGAGATGTCGCAGGCGATCGCGTCGAGCCGCAACCGCAACCGCGCCCAGGTGCTCGCCCGCGTCGTGGCCGCATTGGCGCGCCTCGCCGATTCCGACGACGCCTTCGGCCTCTGCGTCGAGTGCGAAGAGCCGATCGCCGCCAAGCGCCTCGATCTCATGCCCTACGTCGAGCTCTGCGTCGAGTGCCAGCAAGCCAAAGACGGCCCCAAGTCCCCCACCGGCCGCCGCCACCTCCGCGATTTTAAATAAAAAAAAGCGGAGAAGGCCCTGGGACCTTCCCCGCTTTTCTATCTAGCTGTGGCGACGTCTAGAAGTCGTCGTCGCCGCCGCCCATTCCGCCCATGCCACCCATGCCGCCACCGCCGCCATGGCCACCACCACCGCCGCCGCCCGCCTTCTTCTTGGGGCGCTCGGCGATGAGCGCCTCGGTCGTCAGCATGAGCGAGGCGACCGACGCCGCGTTCTGCAGCGCCGCGCGCACGACCTTGGTCGGGTCGATGACGCCGGCCTTCACCAGGTCCTCGTAGACCTCGGTCGCCGCGTTGAAGCCGAACGAGCCTTTGCCGTTCTTGACCTTCTCGATGACGATCGAGCCGTCGACGCCCGCGTTGACCGCGATCTGACGAAGCGGCTCCTCGACGGCGCGGCGGATGATATTGACGCCGTACTGGCGGTCGTCGCTGAACTTGAGGCCGTCGAGCGAGGACAGCGCGCGGATGAGCGCGACGCCTCCCCCCGGGACGATCCCCTCTTCGACCGCGGCGCGGGTCGCGTGGAGCGCGTCCTCGACGCGGGCCTTCTTCTCCTTCATCTCCGACTCGGTCGCGGCGCCGACCTTGACGACGGCCACGCCGCCCACCAGCTTGGCGAGGCGCTCCTGGAGCTTCTCGCGATCGTACTCGGAGGTGGTGTCTTCGATCTGGACGCGGATCTGCTTGACCCGGGCCTCGATGTCGACCTTCTTGCCGGCCCCCTCGACGATGGTGGTGTTGTCCTTGTCGACGGTGATCCGCTTGGCGCGGCCGAGATCCTTGAGGGTGACGCTCTCGAGCTTGAGCCCGAGATCCTCGGTGATGGCCTGACCGCCCGTGAGGACGGCGATGTCCTTGAGCATCTCCTTGCGGCGATCGCCGAAGCCCGGCGCCTTGACGGCGCAGACGTTGAGCGTCCCGCGCAGCTTGTTGACGACCAGCGTCGCCAGGGCCTCACCGTCGATGTCCTCGGCGATGATGACCAGCGGACGGCCGCCCTTGGCCACCTGCTCGAGCAGCGGCAGCAGGTCCTTCATGTTGGAGAGCTTCTTCTCGTGAACGAGGATAAAGGCGTCCTCGAGCACAGCTTCCATGCGCTCCGCGTCGGTCACGAAGTAGGGCGACAGGTAGCCGCGGTCGAACTGCATGCCCTCGACCACGTCCAGCGTCGTCTCCATCGACTTGGCTTCCTCGACGGTGATGACGCCTTCCTTGCCGACCTTCTCCATCGCCTCGGCCAGGATGTCGCCGATGACGGTCTCGCCGTTGGCGCTGATGGTGCCGACCTGCGCGATCTCGGTCTTGCCCTTGGTGGGCTTGGCCTGATCCTTGAGGTTCTCGACGATCTTGGCGACCGCCGCGTCGATGCCGCGCTTGATGTCCATCGGGTTGTGCCCGGCGGCCACCAGCTTCGAGCCCTCGGTGTAGATCGCCTGCGCGAGAACGGTCGCCGTGGTGGTGCCGTCGCCCGCGATGTCGGAGGTCTTGGAAGCGACCTCCTTGACCATCTGCGCGCCCATGTTGGCGAGCTTGTCCTCGAGCTCGATCTCCTTGGCGACCGTGACGCCGTCCTTGGTCACCGTCGGTGAGCCCCAGGACTTCTCGATGATGACGTTCCGGCCGCGCGGCCCGAGGGTCACCTTCACGGTGTTGGCGAGGATGTTGAGCCCGGTCGCGATGCTGTGGCGGGCGTTCTGCGAAAAAACGATCTCTTTGGCTGCCATGACTTCTATCTCCCGTTCTGTTCAGTGCGTGTGTTTCAAACTTTGAGTGTCGAATCGATCGCGTCGGGTACCGACGGGCTTTGCCCGGCGGGACCCATCGCGGGGGGCGCGGGACCCTCCCAGGGTCCCGAACTTAATCAATCACAGCGAGGATGTCGTCCTCGCGGAGGATCAGGTGATCCGTACCGTCGATCTTGATCTCGTTGCCCGAGTACTTCGAGAACAGGATCTTCTCGCCGGCCTTCACCTCCAGCTTGCGAAGCGATCCGTCCTCCTGGATCTTGCCGTTTCCGACGGCCACGATGATGGCCTCCATCGGCTTCTCTTTGGCAGTGTCGGGGATGAAGAGCCCACCGGCGGTCTTGCTCTGCTCTTCGATGCGCTTGACGAGGATGCGGTCGTATAGCGGTCTGATCTTCATGTCGTTTCTCCTTGCGAGAATGGGTGTTCGTCTTCAGCTGACCCGATCAGGCAGCCTCGGACTTCTTGGTTTCGGTGCTCGACTTGTTGGTCGAGCTGGAGGCCGTGGCGGCTTCCTTACTGGTGGAATCCTTGGACGAGCCCTGATCCTTCGCGCCGTTCGGCTTGGGACCGGCGTAGAGATCCGAATACCAACCGCCCCCCTTGAGCTTGAAGGAGGTGTGGCTGATCAGCTTCTCGACCTTCTTCGCCTTGCACTTGGGGCAGACCTTGATGGGCTTGTCGGCCATCTTCTGCCACTCCTCGAACTGATGTCCGCAGGCGGCGCAGGCGTACTCGTAAATCGGCATGCGCGGGAAGACTTAAACACGGGTGGGCGCCTGTCAAGCAGGCGACCCCGGAGAGTGCCAATCAACTATGAGTTAATATAATAATATCCAATAGTTAACTATCTAATATATCCTCGATCGTCCCACTCGATGCCGCCATGAAAGGGGACAAGAACCGGGCGGCGATAGTACGCTTGCGCGCTTGACCTCGAGCGTGGACCCACACGCGGACCCGTCCGAGCGGGCTGCGGGAACATCGACGAAACCTTCCCTTCGCCTCGGGCCCGCGTCGCGCCTCTTCCTGTGTGGGCTTGCCGCGCTCTTCTGGGAGCTCCTGCTGATCCGCTGGATGGGCTCGATGGTGCGGGTGGTCTCGTACTACTCGAGCTTCGTGCTGACGGCCGCGTTCTTCGGGCTCGGCGCCGGGTCGCTGCTCGCCCCGCGAACCGGCCTGCACCTGCGTCGGCTGGCGCCGCTGGCGATCGCCGTGGCGGTGGGCGGTGCCTTCCTGCTGGGGCGCTTCGCGCACGTCAACCCGGCCGACGCGTCTGAATACGTGTGGCTGGGATCGGCGCCCGGCCTCGAGCTTTCCCGCGAATCGCTGGGCTGGCACGGACGGATGCTGCCCGTCGGGCTGGTGCTCTGCCTCGCGTACCTGATCGCCGCGCTGCCGTTCCTGTGCTTCGGCCAGTGGATAGGTCAGCTCTTCCGCACGCTGCCGCCCCTGCGCGGGTATTCGATCGAGATCGTCGGCAGCCTGGCGGGCATCGTCCTTTTCGGCGTCCTCTCGGCCGCAGGGACCGGGCCCGCCGTCTGGGTTGGCGTCGGCTGCCTCTGTCTTCTGGTGCTCGCCGAGGGGGACGCGCGCGCGCTCACGATCGCGGGAGCCGCCACCATCCTGATGCTCGCGGTGGTGGTGCCAGCGGCCCGGCCCTTTATCTGGTCCCCCTACTACAAAATTCACGCCGAGCCGGTCGAGAAGATCGTCGGCTCAGACGGCAAGGTCACCTCGTTCGGCCATCCCATCGGCATCGCCTTCACCGTCAACAACGACTATCACCAGATGCTGCTCGATCTCCGGCCCAATCCCGGGGAGCACCCGTTCCTGGCCTCGTGGCGCGCGCTCTACGGCGCGCCCTATGCTCACCGGGCCGATCTCCCGCCCGGACCGATCCTGGTGGTCGGCGCGGGCACCGGCAACGACGTGAGCGCGGCCCTGCGCGAGACCGATCGCGAGATCGACGCGGTCGAGATCGATCCCGCGATTCTCGACCTTGGACGCGCCCTGCACCCCGAACGGCCGTACGGCAATCCGCGCGTGCGCGTGATCAACGACGACGCCCGGCGCTTCTTCGAGCGCACCGACCGGCGCTACGCCCTGGTCGTGTTCGGCTTTCTCGATAGCCACACCTTGCTCTCCTCGTTCTCCTCGGTTCGCCTCGACAACTTCGTCTACACGCGCGAGTCGCTGGAGCGGGTCAGAAGGCTCCTGGTACCGGGCGGCCGCGTGGCGCTGACATTCGCGTCCAACACCCGCTGGATCGATCGGCGCATGATCGCGCTCCTCGACCAGGTGTTCGGCCGGCCGACCGAGATCTGGGAACACCACGGCGTCACCTACCACCACGGCCGCGTGTATCAGAACGTGAACCTGCCCGGCCTGGCGCAATCCGGTGCACCGACCCGCGCCGCCACCGGCGTGACGATCCCGACCGACGACTGGCCGTTCCTGTACCTGGAAGGCCCCGGGGTGCCCGCGCACTACCGGTGGTTCATGGTCGTGATCGTGCTGCTGGGCGGCGCGGCCCTGCTGCTGCTCCCGCGGGGCGAACGGAGGTTGCGGGCGCCCTACTTCTTGCTCGGCATGGCGTTCTTCCTGCTGGAGACCAGCAACATCGTGAGCCTGTCGGTGCTGTACGGATCGACCTGGACCGTCAATCTGATCGTCTTCTCGGGGATCCTGAGCCTGGTGCTGCTTGGGAACCTGGCCTGCGCGCGCTTCCCGACCTTGCCGCTCGGCGGTGTGGTCGGCTTTCTACTGGCGAACCTGGGTGCCGCTTACCTGGTTCCCGCGACGGCGCTGCTGAGCGTCGGAAACCTGCCCTTGCGCACGATCGCGACCGTCCTGCTGTTCCTCGGGCCGGTCTTCTTCTCGGCCATCCTGTTCGCCCGTCTCATCGCGCGCGAGCAGAGCTTCTACGCCGCGTACGGCTCCAACGTGCTCGGCGCGATGGTCGGCGGCGCGGTCGAGTATCTGTCCCTGGTCTTCGGCTTCAAGGCGTTGCTGATCCCCACGGCCGTCTGCTACCTCGTCGCGTTCACGCTGGTCAGACGCAAAGCCTAGAGGGCCAGATAGACATCCCACCGATTCGGCGGCATCGTCATTCGGGCGTGCCGGGCGATCGACAAGCGGTGGGCGAACGCCTGGGAGGCGCTCTGCGCGCGGCCGGGCCGCTGTTGTTTCTGGGCCTGGCGTTTTTCCTCACCTTGCTCCTGACGAGAAGCTACGTCGTTCAATCGGACGAGGGCTACACGCTGAACGCGGCCTGGCAGCTCTGGAACGGGATGAAGATGTACGACGACTTCAGGCTGTTCGTGGGGCCGGGCTCCGGGTACGCGATCTACCTGCTGTGGCACCTCGTCGGCAGCCCGAGCTTTCTGGCCGCCCGGCTGCTGTCGTTGGCCTTTTCGTTCTCGGCGACCACGGCCATCACCCTGACCCTGAGGGAGATCGGCGTTCGAGGCACGGGCCTGGTGTTTGCGGTCGCGATTTGGCTCTCCGCGAGCTCGCTCTACGTGCTCTTGAACCACAACTCCTTCAGCAGCTTTGCGGCGACCTGGTTTCTGCTGCTGTTCTTGCGGGTCGCGCGCAAGCCCGACGAAGGCAGCGGGGACAAGCACCGGATGCGCGGCCACGTCCTGGTGGGCGTGGCGGCCGGCACGGTGTTTCTTTTCCTTCAGACCAAGGGCCTGCTCCTGGCTTCCGCGGCGACGGCATTCGTTTTTTTGGTCGGTTTCAAGAAGCGCGATTTTCGGCCTGTGCTGGCGCTGATGGGCGGATTCCTGGCCGTCATCGCGCCGCTGTTCGCGATCTGGAAACCCTCGGTCCTCGTTCGCGAGTGGTTCATCGTCCCGCTCACCGGCAACTATCTTGGTCACACCGGGGCGTCCACCGGGATCGCCGTCGCGAGTCTCGCCCTCACCTGCGGCATGGGATGGATGGCGATGCGGCGTGGTGATCGCCTGCTGCAGGCGCTCGCCGTCACCCAGGGGGCGCTGGTCGCGAGCATGACCCACAACATGGAGCTCCATCACCTGGCGATAAACATCTTCCCGGCAGTCATCTTCGCGGCCGCGGTGGTCAACGACCGGCTCACCCGCGACGGACGAACGACGAATTTGTCGTCCGAGATCGCGATGGCGATCGTGGTGGCGATGTACGGGCTGTTCTGCCTGGTGACCCCGGTGGGCGCCGATTATTTCAGGTCGAGCACACTCTACGTCGACCTGCTGGGGCGGGAGTCACGGGTCTTGTTTTCGAGCCCGCGGATCGCCGAGGCGCACGCGATCTATGCCGGCCCCTTCCTGCCGGGGCTGTACTTCCAGCTCGACAAGAAGAATCCCTACTTCGTCTCGGAGACGATCGTGTGCAACCTGGAGTGCCAGCAACGATTGGTGGGGCAGCTGTCGACGACGAAACCGGAGCTGGCGTTCTTGCAATACGACATGGTTCGACACCTCGGCTACGACGAGAACAGTCCGGTAGACGTCTACCTTCGCGAGCACTACACCCGGTGCACCGGCCACTACTATGGCGGCCTCATCGTGCGCGCCTCCGAGACCCGGTGGTGTCCTTGAGCGCGATACGAGAGGTCCCGCCACCCGTGGCTGTACGCCTATAGCGCGCTCAGGAAGACGACCAGATCGGCGATCTGGTCGTCCCGCAGGCCGATGTCGAAGCGATCGTTGTAGAACCGGACCACCGTCTTCAGGTCCCTGGCCGAGCCGTTGTGGAAATACGGCGCCCGGCCGGCGAGCCCGCGGAGGTTGGGACCTTTTGTCTTGCCGAGGTCGGTCCAGTTACCGGTGATGAGGCCTCGACCCGGGTCGGTCAGGCGCACCTCCGCGGTGCCGTTCGTCAGGGTGTAAACGGGCAGCCGGGCGATGTCGAGCACGCCGTTGGGCGAGCCGTCGTTGTTCACCGGCTCGGCCATCGTCACGCCAATGTTGATCGCCAAGGGAGACGAGTGGTTGCCGATGTTCGGCGAGTTGTGGCAGACCGCGCAGCCGCCCCGGAGGTCCTGTCCGGCCAGCGGATCTGCAGGATTGTAGAGGGGGTTGCTGGGAATGCTGTTGAGGCCAGGGACGTCGTGAATGACGAACGTCGTCTGGTTGAAAATCGCCTCGCCCCGTCCGATCGCCTTTTGCACCGCATTGAGCGACCTGTAGGTCGGGCTGGTCGGTTCCCACGCCTGGAAGATCGTGAAGTCGGCGTTGGTGAAGCCCGGCTGGAGCGGGTCGTTGACGCCCACGGCGAAGGCGGGCGCGAGCACGTCGGTGATGTACCGGGCGCCGCCCTTGGCGCCCTCGAGGTCGAGGGGCTGAAACAGGAGGCGCGACTGCGCCGTGGTGAGGTTCGTTTCGAACGCGACGATGTCCGCTTGCGCCGGCGCGCCTGCTATCGGCGACCCCTGGGCGTGCCCGGTGGTCGCGGAGTTCGCCTGATCGTTCAGGTCGAACAGGAAAGGGGACTCGGCCTGAAATCCCGCGGCGGTGGTGATCTTCTGCAAGGTCTCCCGGCCGTCCCACATGATCGTCGAGTCGAAGATCAGGTTCGTCGACGGCAGCGGACGGCGAAACATGAAGAGCTGTCCTCCCGCGCCCGAGGAGCCCGGCGCGACGGCACAGTGCTCGGGGTTGCTGGCCGAGGCCAGCGAGAAATTGGCGGTGCTCGGAATGCCGAGCTGAATGCGAATGAGCCCGAAATTGACCAGCTGAGACGAGAGCGCCTTGTGGGGTCCTTGCGACGCGCTGATGGGCGGGCAGTCGGAGCCATCGTTGGGCGTGAAGAGGGGATCGTGCGGGGGAAGGAGACGGGCATGTTGCGGCGTGATCGTCCAGCCGTCCTCGATCACGTGACAGGTCTGACAGGTGCGTCCGTTGGTCCCCAGGTTGGCAGAGAATCCGCTGGTCGGCCCTTGGTTGAAGGCATTGGTCGAATCGCTTTCGATCACGCCGGCAGGGTCCAATCGCTCCTGGAGCCGCGGGACGGCGTTCAGATCTTCACTGACGGTGGCGACGTCGACGGGGTCCTGACTGCCCATACAGCCGACCAGGCCCAGCGTCGGCAGAACCCAGGCCAGGACAGTACGCATGCTGGTTCTCATGACAGCTCCTTCTTCAACCGGATCTCGCTCGACCGGATCTCGCTTCAACGGGATCACGACGCCGCTTGCGAAGGAAGTACGCCGCGGGGGTCGGACGTAACTAGAAAACGCACGTCGGTCCAAAGGTTCCCGGGAAAATGCCCGGGCTCTCGACAAGGACTACTTCGATGCCGCGCGTCGCAGGCGGGCCACCAGGTCGTCGATGCGGTCGCCGTGCAGCTTGGCGGCGGCGCGCCCCACGCAGACCCGCGCGCTCACCTCCAGGATCGTCTCGACCTCGCGGAGGCGGTGCTGCCGCAGCGTCTCGCCCGAAGACACCAGATCGACGATCCGATCGGCCAGGCCGACCAGCGGCGCGATCTCGATCGATCCGTAGAGCTTGATGATCTCGGCGACGGTCCCGCGCGCCTGCAGGTGGCGGCGCGTGATCTCCGGGAACTTGGTGGCATAGCGCAGGTGAACCTGCGCGCGCTCGTCGACCGGCCGATCCTCGGGCTCCGCGACCACCATCCGGCAGCGGCCGATGCCGAGATCGAGCGGCTCGTAGAGATCGCGGTCCTGCTCCTCGAGCACGTCGCGTCCGGAGATGCCGAAGTCGGCCGCGCCATGCTCGACGTAGGAGGGGACGTCGACGTCGCGGACGATCAGGACGCGGAGATCGTGCTCGGGGATCGGGATGATGAGGCGCCGCCCCGCGCGCGCCCGATCCGCGGCGCCCAGATCGATGCCCGCGCGGGCGAACAGCGGAAGCGCCTCGTCGAGAATCCGACCGCGCGGCAACGCCAGCGTGAGGATCCGGATCGTGTCGGTCTTCTTCACAGCGATCCCCGCGCGCGCCGGACGTCGGCGCCCAGGGCGCGCAGCTTCTTGTCGAGCCGGTCATAACCGCGGTCGAGGTGGTAGATGCGCAAGATGTCGGTCTTCCCTTCGGCGATGAGGCCGGCCAGCACCAGACAGGCCGACGCCCGCAGATCGGTGGCCATCACCGTGGCGCCGGTGAGCTTGGTGGGGCCACGCACCACCGCCGTCCGCCCGTCGACGACGATGTCGGCGCCCATGCGCTGCAGCTCCGGCACGTGCATGTAGCGGTTCTCGAAGATCGTCTCCGCCAGCACCGACTGGCCGCGCGCGCGCGTCATGAGCACCATGAACTGCGCCTGCATGTCGGTGGGGAAACCCGGGAACGGCTGGGTCGCGATGTCGGCCGGCTTGAATTCGCTCTTGCCGCGCACGCGGATGCCGTCACCCTCGGCCCGGACCTCGGCGCCGGTCGCGCGCAGCTTGGCGATGACGGCTTCCAGGTGCTCGGGGAGACAGTCCCGCACCAGCACGTCGCCGCGCGTGATCGCCGCCGCCACCAGCAGCGTCCCGGCCTCGATCCGGTCGGGGATGATCGCGTGCTCGACCGGTTGCAGCTCCTCGACCCCTTCGACGGTGACCAGCGAGGTTCCCGCGCCGCGGACCTTGGCGCCCATCTTGTTGAGCACCCGTCCGAGCTCCTCGACCTCCGGCTCACGGGCCGCATTCTCCAGCGTCGTGCGCCCGCGCGCCAGCGCCGCGGCCATCATCAGATTTTCGGTGCCGGTCACGGTCACCATATCGAAGACGATCGTCGCGCCACGCAGCCGCCGCGCGCGGGCATTCACGTACCCGTTCTCGAGATCGATCCGTGCCCCCATCGCCGCCAGCCCCTTCAAGTGCTGATCGATGGGGCGCGCGCCGATCGCGCAACCGCCGGGCAACGACACCCGGGCGCGGCCGTGGCGGGCCACCAGCGGCCCCAGCACCAGCACCGAGGCGCGCATGGTCTTGACCAGATCGTAGGGCGCCTCGAACTCGCTCACCGACGCCGTGTCGACGTGCGCGATCCCTTTGGTCACCTCCGAGAACCCGGCGCCCAGGCGACCGAGCAACCGCCCCATCGTCCGCACATCACCCAGCGCGGGAACGTTCCGGTAGATCGACTTGCCGCTGGCGAGCAGCGACGAGGCGAGGATCGGCAGCGCGGCGTTCTTCGAGCCCGACACCCGCACTTCGCCCGCGAGGCGCGCGCCGCCGCGGATGACGATCTTCTGCAAGGGAGGTCGAAGCGGGCGGGGTTAGGCCGCGCCGCCCGCCTCGGCACCTGCGGCCGCCGCAGGCGCTGCCGTGCCGGCGTGCTCGGCGCAGAGGCCGCCTTTGGCGCGCGGCTTCAGACAGGCTTCCTTGCTGCAGATCTTGTAGCGGTGATCGGCGCCGACCTTGCCGCGCCGCCAGCCCATGAAGTGCTTGCGGCAGTAGCCCTTGGCGCGCACCGCCTGCTGGCACTTGTCGGCGCGGCAGGTGGGGCCGGTGGGCGCGTCCGCCGCCGCTTTGGCGGACTTGGCGGGCTTCGCGGATTTGGCGGCCGGCTTGGCCTTCTTCTTGGTCGCTTCGGTCTTGCTCTGGTCAGCCATGGCAGCGGGAGACAATAGGCGGTCGCAACGGAGAGTCAAGCGGGAGGCGCCGGACCCCCCTGCCGCGATCCGGCCAGGCCGGTGCCTTTGGTGCGGTCGATCGGGGGCCGTGGTGTGGCCGATGCCTGCCGTGGTAAAGACCAAAATCGCCATGAAGATCGAGCTAGCCAATCGAATCCGGGAGCTCCCGCCGTACCTCTTCGCGCGCATCGACGCGCTCAAGAACGAGGAGCGAAAGAAGGGGAAGGACCTGATCGATCTCGGCATCGGCGATCCGGACCTGCCGACGCCGCCGCACATCGTGGCGGCGCTGGCCGAGGCGGCCCGCGACCCGGGAACGCACCGCTACCCGTCGTACGTGGGGATGGAAGACTTCCGCAAAGCGGCGGCAGGCTTCATGAAGACCCGCTTCGGCCTGTCGTTCGATCCGCAGAAGGAGGTCATCTGCGTGATCGGATCCAAGGAGGCCATCGCGCACTTTCCGTTCGCCTTCGTCAACCCGGGCGACGTCGTGCTCTGCCCCGATCCGGGCTACCCGGTCTACGCGACGCTGACGCGATTCGCGGGGGGCGAGCCCTATTTCCTGCCGCTGCGGCGCGAGCGCGGATTCATCCCCGATCTCGACGCGATCCCGGCCGAGGTCGCGCGGCGCGCGAAGATCCTCTGGATCAACTACCCCAACAACCCGACCGCGGCGCTGGCCGCGCCCGGCTTTTACGAGAAGGTGGTCGCGTTCGCCCAGAAGAACGACATCATCGTGGCCAGCGATCTGGCCTATAGCGAGATGTACTACGAAGCCCCGCCCCCGTCGTTCCTGGAGACGCCCGGCGCGCGCGAGGTGGGAATCGAGTTTCACTCGCTGTCGAAGACCTACAACATGACCGGCTGGCGGGTCGGCTGGGCCTGCGGCAACGCGACGCTGGTCGGCGGCCTCGGCCAGGTGAAGACCAACGTCGACTCCGGCGCCTTCGACGCCATCCAGCGCGCCGCCATCGCCGCCCTCACCGGCGATCAGACGCCGGTCGCCAAGCAGCGCGAGATCTACCGCGAGCGCCGCGACGTCCTGTGCGGGGGCCTCGCCAAGGCCGGCTTCGACGTGCTGACGCCCAAAGCCAGCTTCTACACGCTGGTGGCCAACCCCAAGGGATTGACGTCGATCGAGTTCGCGTCGCGGCTGCTCACCGAGGCGGGCGTCGTCGCGACGCCGGCCACCGGCTTCGGCGCCGCGGGCGAGGGCTTCGTGCGCCTCACGGTCTGCGCCGACAAGGCCCGCCTCGCCGAGGCGGTCGATCGAATGACGAAGCTCAAGCTCTGAAGCCGATGCGACGGCCGATCGCGATTTCGATGGGCGATCCGGCCGGCATCGGGCCGGAGATCGTCGCTCGGGCGCTGGCCGAGCGGCCGGACCTGGACGTCATCGTGTTCGGCGACGCGGGCCTGCTCGCGCGCGCCGCGGCCGTCGTGGGCGTCGCCGAGCCCGCCAGCGCGCGCATCCGCGCCGTGACTGGCCCGCGCCTCGACGAGATCGTACCCGGCCGGCCCAACGACGCCTCCGGCCGCGCCCAGCTCGCTTATCTGACCGCCGCCACCGACGCCGCCTTGGCCGGCGAGGTCTCGGCGCTGGTCACCGCGCCGATCTCGAAGGAATGGATCGCCCGCGCGGGTTTTAACTTCCCCGGCCACACCGAATACCTGGCGTCCCGAGCCGGCGTGCGTGAGTTCGCAATGATGCTCGCGGGTCCGTCGCTGCGGGTGACGGTCGCGACGACGCACGTCCCGTTGAAGGACGTCCCTCGATTGCTGACCGCCGAGGGAATCGCCTCTACGATCTGGCTGACGGCCGAAGCTCTGGTCCGTCGTTTCGGGATCGCGGCGCCTCGGATCGCGGTGGCGGGGCTCAACCCCCACGCCGGCGAAGCCGGCCGCTTCGGCGACGAAGAGGAGCGCCTGGTCCGCCCCGGGATCGAGCTCGCGCGGGCGCGAATCGGCGCCGCCGAGCTCCAGGCGATCGTCAGCGGCCCGCTGGTTCCCGACTCGGTCTTCCGCCAAGCCGCGCGCGGCGAGTTCGACGCGGTGGTCGCCCTCTACCACGACCAGGGCCTCATCCCCCTCAAGCTCCTCCACTTCGACGACGGCGTGAACCTGACGCTGGGGTTGCCATTCGTGCGCACTTCACCGGATCACGGAACGGCCTACGATATCGCCGGAACCGGCCGAGCTAGACCGCAAAGCTTCCTGGCCGCCTTCGATCTCGCCGGCACGATGTCACAGCGTCAGGGTTGATCGAGGTTCTTCGCCGCTTCGAGCAGCTTCACATCCAGCAGATCCTGCTCGCGGCCGGACGCTTTCTTGGCGGCGATCAGGTCGTCCCGGCCGATGACCACCACCGAGATCTCCTCCCATTTGAAGCTGCTTCGGCGCGCGAAGGCGTCGGCAAACTTTGGACCGGGAATCGCCTTCACGAGGTCGACCCGCGTCGGCGGCCGTCCCATCCAAACAACGTCCAAGGGATCGGCGCGGCGCAGCTCATCGACCAATCCGGCAGGCGCCCCGAACTGAGCCAAGGCCTTCTCCAACCGACGAAAGTTCTCGTCTGAGTCGTCGACCCAGAGATCGAGATCCTTGGTGAAGCGGGGCCGTCCGTGAAATCCGACCGCGTAGCCGCCGACGAGCAGGTAGCGAACGTCAGCGGCGGCGAACGCCCCAATCAGATCCCGGAAGTCGGGGTAGATCTCCATTTTCGCCTCCCGCGATCAAGGACGCTCGGGCCATTTCGAGGATGGCGTCGAAGCGCTCGGCACCGTCAACACCCGACCAATAGGCGAGGTCGAAGGCCAGCGCGTCGCTGCCAAAACGTTGAACGCCGCTGCGCCAGGAAGCCGCTCTCTCGGCGGCGCGTGCACCCTCTCCCAGACGTCGCTCCGACTCGCCCATCTCCGCTGATTATATCAGCCCGCCGGGATGTTGCCGTCGACGCCGCGTCCCCCGTCTCCTCGGTCGCGCCAGCCATGATAGAGTCTAAGTGCTGGAAATCTGGCTTGGTGGCGCAACCGCTCCCTTAGGGTGGCCCGTCCGGACCCGGCCCCGCGGCATGAAAAAGATCGTCATCAAGGGGGCGCGCGAGCACAACCTCAAGAACATCGACGTCGAGATCCCGCGCGACAAGCTGGTGGTCATCACCGGGCTGTCGGGATCGGGAAAGTCGTCGCTGGCGTTCGACACCATCTACGCCGAGGGGCAGCGTCGCTACGTCGAATCGCTGTCGGCCTACGCCCGCCAGTTTCTCGATCAGATGCACAAGCCCGACGTCGATTCGATCGAGGGCCTGTCGCCCGCGATCTCGATCGAGCAGAAGACCGGGTCGCGCAACCCGCGCTCGACGGTGGGGACCGCGACCGAGATCTACGACTACCTGCGCCTCCTCTGGGCGCGCATCGGAACGGTGCACTGCTGGAGCTGCGGCGAGCCGATCACCTCGCAGACCATCCAGCAGATGGTCGACCGGGTGCTGGAGCTGCCCGAGGGGGAGCGGTTCTCGGTGCTGGCGCCGGTCGTGCGGGGGAAGAAGGGCGAATTCACCGAGCTGCTGGCCAAGCTGCGCCACGACGGCTTCGTGCGCGCCAACATCGACGGCGAGCTCCACGAGCTGGCCGAGCCGCCCCCGCTCGCGAAGACCAAGGCTCACACCATCGAGGTGTTCGTCGATCGCCTGGTCAAGAAGGACGGGATCCGGCAGCGCCTCGCCGACTCGATCGAGCTGGCCGCCAAGCTGGCCGACGGGGTGGTCAAGATCTCCCCCCTCGAGGGCGAGGATCTGCTGTTCTCCGAGAAGTTCGCCTGCACCACCTGCGGCATCAGCTATCCGGAGATCGCGCCGCGCCTGTTCTCGTTCAACAACCCGGCGGGCGCCTGTCCGGCCTGCGACGGCATCGGCGCCAAGATGTTCTTCAACCCGGACCTCATCATCCCCGACGAGGATCTGTCGATCAAAGAGGGCGCGATCGAGCCCTGGGAGCGGCGCAACAACGTCTTCTTCCGGCAGATCCTGGACGCGGTCTCGACGCGCTTCGAGATCGACCAGTACACGCCCTGGAACAAGCTGCCCGAGCGCGCGCGGGCGCTCCTGCTCAACGGGTCGGCGGGCGAGGAGGTCGAGTTCGCCTTCGAGAAGAGCGGCCGCAAGCACAGCTTCAAGCGCGAGTTCGAGGGGGTGCTGGCCAACCTGCAACGGCGCTTCGACGAGTACGAGCGGCGGCGGCGCGAGCAGGGTCGGACCAGCGAAGAAGACTTCGAGGCGATCTACGACGAGTTTCACCGCTATATGTCGCAGACCGTCTGCGAGGAGTGCGGCGGCGCGCGTCTGCGCAAGGAGGCGCGCTTCGTCCGGGTCGGCGGCAAGAGCATCACCGAGATGACCGCGCTGACCATCCGCGAGGCGCACGATTTCTTGCGCGGCCTGTCGCTGTCGGCGCGCCAGAAAGAGGTGGCCGGCCGCATCCTGCGCGAGTCCGGCGACCGACTCTCCTTCCTCAACAACGTGGGCGTCGACTACCTGTCGCTCGACCGCACGGCGGCCACGCTCTCGGGCGGCGAATCGCAGCGCATCCGGCTGGCCACCCAGATCGGCAGCTCGCTGGTGGGCGTGCTCTACATCCTCGACGAGCCGTCGATCGGCCTGCACCAGCGCGACAACGCGCGCCTGCTGGAGGCGCTCACCCGGCTGCGCGACCTCGGCAACAGCGTGCTGGTGGTCGAGCACGACGAGGAGACCATCCGCGCCGCCGACCACGTCATCGACATGGGCCCGCGCGCGGGCGTGCACGGCGGACGGATCGTGGCGGCCGGCGCCCCCGAAGACATCGAGGGGAACACCCACTCGATCACCGGGGCGTATCTGTCGGGGCGAAAGACGATCGAGGTCCCACGCCAGCGGCGCCAGTCGGGCAACCGGAACTTCACCGTCAAGCACGCCACCGGCCACAACCTGCGCGACTTGACGGTCGCCTTTCCGATCGGCGTCCTCACCTGCGTGACCGGCGTGTCGGGCTCCGGCAAATCGACGCTGGTCATCGACACGCTGCTGCGCGCGCTGGCCCAGCGGCTGCACCGCGCGCGCACGCCGCCCGAGCCGCACGAGAGCCTGGATGGGCTGCAGCACATCGACAAGGTGATCGACATCGACCAGGCGCCGATCGGGCGCACGCCGCGCTCCAACCCGTCGACCTATACGGGCGTGTTCACCCACATCCGCGATCTCTTCGCCAACCTGCCCGAGTCGAAGGCCCGCGGCTACAAGCCCGGCCGCTATTCGTTCAACGTCAAAGGGGGACGCTGCGAGGCCTGCCAGGGCGACGGCATCCTCCGGATCGAGATGCACTTTCTCCCCGACGTCTACATCGCCTGCGAAGCCTGCGGCGGGCGCCGCTATAACCGCGAGACCCTGGAGGTGCGTTACCGTCAGGCGTCGATCGCCGACGTGCTCGACATGACGGTCACGCAGGCCTGCGAGTTCCTGGAGAACATCCCCAAGGTCCGCCAGAAGCTGGAGACCCTGCGCGAGGTCGGCCTCGGCTACATCAAGCTCGGTCAGTCGGCGACCACGTTGTCGGGCGGCGAGGCGCAGCGGATCAAGCTTTCCAAGGAGCTGGCGAAGAAATCATCCGGACGCACGGTCTACATCCTCGACGAGCCGACCACCGGCCTGCATTTCGCCGACATCGCGCAGCTCCTGTCGGTGCTCAACCGCCTGGTCGACGCCGGCAACACGGTGATCGTCATCGAGCACAACCTCGACGTCATCAAGACCGCCGACTGGGTGATCGACCTCGGCCCCGAAGGGGGACCGGGCGGCGGCCAGGTCGTCGCGCAGGGGACGCCCGACGACGTCGCCCGCGTCGCCGCCAGCTACACCGGCCAGTACCTGCGCAAGGTTCTCTGAAGCGGCGCGACCGACGCCGAGTCGACCTCAATCCGACATGGACAGTCTGGGCCCGCAGATTCAGACTTCGCGCATGAGCCCAACCCTTCGAACCGCGCTGCCTCTCCTGGTGACGCTGGCGATTCCGGTCCTCGCGACGCCCGCGCAGGCCGACGACGTCCTGCTTCCGGTCGGTGCGGCCGCGCCCGACGTCACCGGCAAGGATGTCACCGGCGTGGCGATGAAGCTCTCCGCGCAGAAGGGGAAGTTCGCGGTGGTCTACTTTTATCCGAAGGACGAGACGCTCGGCTGCACCAAGGAGGCCTGCGCCTTCCGCGACGCCTTCGACAAGTTCGTCAACGCGGGGATCACCATCTTCGCGGTCTCGCGCGATCCGGAGTCGAGCCACGTCTCCTTTCGCGAGCACTACCACCTGCAGTTCCCGATGGTGGCCGACCCGTCGGGCGCCGTGCAGCGCGCCTACCGGGTGCCGCCGATCAAAGCTGGGGCAGAGGTGACCGCGCGGGTGACGTTCCTGGTCGGGCCCGACGGCAAGATCGCGCGCGTCTGGCCCAAGGTTGACCCGGTGGTCAGCGCCCGCGAGGTCCTGGACGCGGTGGCGGAGATCCAAGCGAAGCGCAAGTAGAGGGACCGATCGGCTCGGGTCAGGGCGCGGGCGACCGGGCGAGCACCGTCCAATTTTGGTCCTGAAAACGGGAGCTCCATCCCGCCGCTCGTAGCGTTCCGACGATCGGCGCGTCCGTGGGGAGAAACGCGCAGCGAATCCTCCAGATCTCGAACAGCGGCCGGTAAGGCTGCTCGCCATTCTGGACGGCGATCGCCTCCTGCTGAAATGCCAGGGGGTACGGATCGTGACGGCTGTCGATGAACACCTTCTTCTCCGGCGCGAACCAGATGAGATAGCCGCCCTCGTCGTAGCGGTTGTAGAGCGGGCCGTCGCAAGCGCGCACGGCGGCGAGCGCGCCGTCCCCGATCGGGTGCCAGTTGAGCGGCTTCGCCCCGGTGGTCCAGGCGAGCCCCACGATCGCGGCGGCCACAGCGCCCGCGCCGCTCAGCAGAATCAGGTTGAGCCGCGGATGGTCGGGGCTCGGTGGGGGCGCCGTCCCACGCCCCGGCAGCCGGAACCGAAAGCCGGCGCCGAGCAGCCGGCTCGCGGTCGGCGCGGCGAGCATCAGGAACGGCGGGATGTTGCGCAGCGATCTGAAGGCGAACGGAAGCAGGGCCCAGGTCGCCGAGGCGACCAGCCAGTCGATCCAGCCATCGGCCGGTCCGTCGATCAACGTGCGCCAGCGCTTGGCCCAGATGATCGCGAACGCCCCGGCAACCACCCAGAACGTCGCGCCGAGAGCTCCGGTCGGCAGGGTCGGCTGCCACTCGGTGATCCAGGCGGTCTGCGCGTGCGAGGTCCCTTCCCAGACGAACCGGTAGAGACCCAGGCCCAGCGGTGTTGCGCAGGTGGCGAGTCCCGCCAGCGGCAGGACCACGGCGAGCCCGACGAGACGCCTCCGGTCTTCCAGATGCCTCCGGTCTTCGGCCCCGCGATGCCGTCGCCAGCGCAGCGCGGCCGCCGCCAGCGCCGCCACCAGAACGACGCCACCGAAGAGCACGCCCGCGTGCAGGTTGGCCCATATCAGAAACAGAAAGGGAATCGGTCGAAGGCGCTCGCGTCCCAGCAACCACACCAGCAGGACCAGCGCAAATATGGTGACCACCTGTGGCCGCAGCGCCCAGACGCAAGACGCCGGCGCCACCGCCGCGACCAGCAGGATGAAGCGCGTGATGCGCGGCCCCACCATCAACCGGTAGACCAGCACGACGGCCCCGATGACGAATGCGCCTGCCGCCAGGCTGACGAGCGGCATTCCGCCCAGTCGATGGCATCCGTAGACGAACGCCTGCCAGAGCCATTCGTGATCGGGCCAGCGCAGGCCCGAGATGGTGAAGGAATAGCTGTCGGTGAGCGGGGCGTGTCCGGTGCGCCAGATGTCGGCGCCCGCGCGCAGGTGCCAGAAGGTGTCGTTCTGCGCCGGCATGAGCAGCGCGCGGAAGGCCACCGCCACGAACAACAGACCGATCGCCATCCCCTCGAACGACAGCCCGGGGAGCGGCCCGGGACTGGGCTCGGCCGCCGCCGTCGTCACCGCGCGATCCACCTCAGCCCGCCCCCGCTGCCGCCAACACCGCCCACTTTTCGTCGAGGAATCGGAGCTGCCACCCGTCTGCGCGCAGTCGGGGGACCACCTTCGAGGCGGCGGGCAAGAACGCGCAGCGGATCCCGTAGCGATCGAAGGTCGGTCGATAGGGCCCACCGCGCTCGATCGCGACGTCCTCCGCCAGCAGCGAAATTGGATAGGGATCCTGGCGGTTGTCGATGAAGACCCGCTTTTCTGGAACGAGCCAGATCAGGTAGCCGCCGTCGTAGTAGTGGTTGTAAAGGGTGCCTGCGCACCCGCGAAGCGCGCTCTGGGCGGCCGCGCCAACCGGATGCCAGCGAAGCCGCGAGGCGTCCGTTTTCCAGCTCACCCCGACGACTCCGGCCACGACCACGGCGACGCCCGCGAGGACGGCCAGATTGACGGCCGGGTGATCGGGGCTGGGCGGGCGCGCGGGCGATCGCAGTCGAAACTGAAAATCCGGACCGAGCAGCCGGCTCGCAGCCGGCGTGGCGACCATCAAGAACGGCCCGATGTTGCGCAGCGATTGAAAAGCCAGCGGCAAGATGGCGATGGCGGAGGCCACCACCGCCGTATCGGCCCAGCTCGCCGACAAGAGGGTACGCCGCCGCCATACCAGCAACCCCAGGAACCCGAGCGCGAGCAGCCAGAAGATCACCTCGAACGGGCCCGTGGGCCAAGGGGCTCCCCATTCGAGAATGTGCTCCGCCTGGAGCCGCGCCGTCGATTCGAGCACGAAGCGGTAGATCCCGAACCCGAGCGGGGTGGCGGCCGTCGCCAGCCCAGACAGCGGCCACACCACCGCGAGCGTCATCAGACGTTTGCGATCTGCCGCCGCTCGTCCGCGCAAAAAACGTAGGCCGGCGCAGGCTGTCGCCAAGGCCAGCACCGGCCCGCCCAGCACCACGCCGGCGTGCGCGTTGGCCCAGATCCAGAACAGAACTGGAACCAGCCGGTAGCGCTCGCGCGCCAGCAGCCAGATCAGCACGACGAGCAACGACAGCGAGACGATCTGCGGGCGCAGCACCCAGAGCAGCGACGAGACCGTGAGCGGCACCAGCATGAGCGCGAGGCGTGCCTGGGGCGGACCGACCATCAAGCGGTAGACGAGGACGACGCCGACGCCGATCACCACGGCCGCGGCGATCTCGAGACCCGGCATGCCGCCCAGGCGATAGCCGAGATACATGAAGGCCTGCGACAGCCCTTCGTGATCGGGCCAAGGGAGGCCGGCGACGGTGTGCGAGTAGCTGTCGACCGTCGGGACATGTCCCGTTCGCCAGATGTCGGCCCCGGCCCGCAAGTGCCAGAACGTATCGCTCTGGGTCGGCAGGAGCAGCGCGACGGCCGCCAATCCGAGGAGGAAGATCCCGACGGCCATCTGTCCGAAAGTCACGGCGCCTTTCGCCTCAACCGGCCCCCGGCGCGACCAGGACGGCCCAGTCCTTGTCGACGAACCGCGCCTGCCAGCCGTCGCCGCGCAGCTGGTCGCCCGTGGTCGATTTCGCCGGCAGGAATGCGCACCGAACGCCATAGCGGTCAAACAGCGACCGGTACGATCCGCCGTGGTCGACGGACCTCACCTCCTGCACGAACGACAGCGGGTAGGGGTCCTGTCGACCGTCGATGAAGACCGGCTTCTCCGGCACGAACCAGATCAGGAAGCCTCCCTCGTTGTACCGGTTGTAGATCGGCGCCGGGCAAGCCCGCACCGCCTGCAGCGCCCGATCGCCGATCGGATGCCAGCCGAGATACTCGGAGCCGGCACGCCAACCGATGGGGACCATCGGGATGGCGGCCAGGCAGGCGCCGACCAGGAGGATCAGGTTCACGCGCGGATGATCGGGGCTGGGTGGACGCGGGTGCCGGCTCAGTCGAAACCGAAACTCGGGGCCGAGCAGTCGACTGGCCGCCGGCGTCGCCAGCGTCAGGAAGGGCCCGATGTTGCGCAGCGACCGGGCGGCGAACGGCAGCAAGGCCAGCGACGCGACCACGACGACCCAGTCGGCCCAGCTCCCCGCCAGCAGCGCGCGCCAGCGGGCGAGCGCGATCACCAGGAACGCCACGGCGACGACCCAGAACGCCGCGCCCAGCACGGTGTCCGGACGTGGCGCATACCACTCGCTGATCTGCGCGGCGACGGAGCGCGCGGTCGATACGACGACAAAGCGAAAGATTCCGAATCCAAGCGGCGTGGCCGCGGTCGCCAATCCCGAGAGCGGAAGCGCGACGGCGAGCGCGACGGCCCGTCGTCGATCGGCGGCGGTCCGAAGGCGCCGCCAGCGCCAGATCGCCGCGGCGGTCGCCGCGACCAGCACCACGCCCCCCAGCACGACCCCGCCGTGCGCGTTCGCCCAGAACAGAAACAGGGGGGGGACCAGCAAGAACCGGCCGCGCGCGAGCAACCAGACCAGCACGACCAACAGCAGCAGCGAAAATATCTGGGGCCGCAAGCTCCAGACACAAGACGAGACCGTCAGCCCCACCGCCATGACCACGAAGCGCGTCAGCCGCGGCCCGACCATGAGCCGGTAGACGATGGCGACGGTCGCCACGATCAGCGCGGACGCGCCGATCTCGAGCCCGCGCATCCCACCCAGGTGGTAGGCGACGTACATGAGCGCTTGCGACAGCCATTCATGATCCGGCCAGGCCGCCCCCAGCTCGGTGTACGAATAGGTGTCGATCCGAGGAACGTGACCGGTGCGCCAGATGTCGGCGCCGGCCCGCAGGTGCCAGAAGGTGTCGTTCTGCGCCGGCGAAAACGTCGCAACCACGGCAAACGCCACGAAAAGCAGGCCCACCGCCATCTGATCGAACGCCAGGCCGCGCCCGGCGCTGCCCGCCCCCTCTGGAGCCGTTTGCGCGGTCGGGACGGCGGTCGGGGCGATAGGAATGGCCACATGATATCCGTAGAAACTGCGGGAATCTTGAAAGTGATCTGCGGCGGGGTCGTCGCCCAAAGCCGCAGCGCGGCGGCGGGATTCAGTTTTCCTGCCCGATCGACCGAGATATAATGATCACGTGAGGCTTGTACCTTCGGCCCGTCGACCCCCCCGGAACCGCGAGCGCGGCATCTACGCCGCCGAGTGGTCGGTGGTCTTTCCGCTGCTTGTCGCGATCATGTTCGGGGGCATCGAAGGCGGCCGCTTCGTCGTCTCGCGGGTGATGCTGAGCTATGCGGTCGTCGTCGGGGCGCGGGCCGCGACCTTGAGCGGCGCCTCGACCAGCACCGTTCAGACCGCGGTCGTCGCCGCGGCACCGATGCTGAACCTCGCGGCGTCGCAGGTGGAGGTAACGGTCTCCGGCGGAGGGACGCTGCCGGCGACGGTGGGCAATACCGTCACCGTCTCGATCGGCGTCGTCAACCCCGCCAACAAGTACAACTTTCGCTCTTTGCTTCCGACCAAGTTCACGGCGCGCAGCTGGTCGGCCCAGTCGACGATGGTGGTCCGATGAGGAAGCACCTCGATCCCCGCGATCCCGAACGGGGCTCCATCGCGATCATCGTCGTCGGTGTTCTGTTCGTCCTGTTCGGATTTGCCGCGCTCGCGGTCGACACCGGGTTTCTCTACACCCGGTCGC